>DASWMN010000312.1:0-4478 GCA_036399735.1 Telluria sp.
AAACTGCTGACCGTTCCGGACGCCCATGTCCGGAACGGTCACGTACTAAGCAGATAGCCAAGGTCAGGCGTTGACGCCGAACGAGCGGGCGAGGGGGCCCAGGCCGCCCTTGAAGCCCTGGCCGATCGCCTTGAATTTCCACTCGGCGCCGGCGCGGTACAGTTCGCCGAAAATCATTGCCGTTTCGGTCGAGCCGTCTTCGGACAGGTCGTAGCGCGCCAGTTCCTTGTCGCCGTCGGCGTTCAGGCAGCGGATGTATGCCTTGCTGACCATGCCGAAGCTCTGCTTGCGCGCGTCGGCTTCGTGGATGGTGACGCAGAACGAGATCTTGTCGATGTCGGCCGGCACCTTGGTCAGGTCCACCAGCACTTTCTCATCGTCGCCTTCGCCCTGGCCGGAGGTGTTGTCGCCCTGGTGGGTGACCGAGCCGTCGGTCGACTTCAGGTTGTTATAGAAAATGAAGTCGGAATCGCCGCGCACCTTGCCGTCGTTCTTCTGCAGGAACGCGCTGCCGTCGAGGTCGAACGCGGCGCCGTCGGTGGCGCGCGGATCCCAGCCGAGGCCAACCATGACGCGGGTCAGGCCAGGCGCTTCCTTGCTGAGGTTGACGTTGCCGCCTTTTTGCAAACTGATTGCCATTCGGATACTCCCTAATGAAGTTGGAAAATTGGCCCGCGCGGCGCGGCGCGGGCTCGCACACCCTAAATGGGCATGTTACGTAATCAATCAAGCAATCTATTTTATCGCGCCCGCAACGGAATACAGGCGTTTCTAGGCAGAAATTGAAATTGCACTGTACACTGGCGGTCTTCCCCCTGTTCTGCCGCCACCATGACCACCGATCTCGACAGCCGCCGTTCCATCCGCACCATTTCGCGCGCCGATTTCGCCGGTTTTCCGGTCTGGGAATGGGCGCTGAACGACGAAGCGACGCTCGGCCAGAGCGTGTCCTTCGTGCGCCCGGTCGCGCTCGATGCCATTCCGCTTGACGAGGCGCGCCAGCTGGTGGTCGCCGCCACCTTCACGCTCAGCAATGGCACCTGCCTGCCAGGTTGCGTCGAGCTCGACATCCGGGTGCGCAAAGTGCGCGCCATCCCCATGTTCATCCTGCTGCAGGACCGCCATCTGGCGCTGGGCGACGAGCAGACCCTGCGCACCCTGGCCCACTTCACCAAAACTGCCGACGTGCGGCCGGTCGGCTGGGAGCTGGCGGTGCCGCTCTCCGGCCACAGCACACCTCTGTGCGGCAGCATCCGGCGCAGCCTGCGCAGCCGTATTGCCAGCCTGTGGCGCCGTTCGCCCTCCCAGGTCGCCTCGATACTGGGCTGAGCCAGCGCATCCTTCCTGTCTGTTCACCTTGCAAAAAGTGTAAGGGCCCGGCCCCGGTTTGTCATCGGTAAAGTCGGCCCGCTTTGACCGCTAGAAGTATCGCGGCGGAAACGGTCGTGATCGTAATGCACTTTCGGTAAACTTTACATTTGTTCATGTCTGGCCCGGATGCATTTTGCAGCCAGCCAGTAGCGGCGGGCGGTCTGCCCCAGCGGCATGGATTGTGCTTTGTGCAACAGCACATCAATCCGATGCTTACTGGAGAAATTATGACCCGTCTCAAATTGCTGATCGCCAGCCTGTGCATGACTGTTTCAAGCCTGGCCTCCGCCGGTGTAGTGTATAACTGGCAATCCACCGGTCTCTCGACCGAGATCTACAACATCAGCGGCTATATCGAACTGGCAGACGCGGCAGCAGGCCATATCGATTACCAGGCGATCACGTGCGCCGACTGGCCTTGCGACCAGTCGGACCCGACCAGTCCGATCCTGAAATTCGTCATGACCGTGAACAATGGGCATGGCGCGATCGACATCGACGTCCTCGCTGGCACCGGTTACGATTTCGAAGCCCCTTCCTTTGACGCCGGCTTTGACATCCTGGGCGACCGTCTGTCCAACTTCAGCCTGTACATCAACACGATCCAGTCCTCGTTGCGGATTGACGGCGACCTTGTCAGCCTGTTCAGCAGCGACACCGACAATTGCCTGTTCGGCTGCTCCGGCGCCACCGGCGCCTTCGTGCGCGCCGCTCAGGTGCCCGAGCCGGGTTCGCTAGCCCTGCTGGCCCTGGCCGCGATCGGCCTCGGGTTTGGCCGGACGCGCGCCCGCGCCGCGTAAGCCGGTGTAAGCTGAGGGCGCTTGCGCGGCAGGGAGTCGCGCCAGCGCCCTTTTTTACATCGCCCCGGACCAGGAGATACCATGAATCGATTCAAGCTGTTGCTTGCAAGTGCATGCCTGACTGTCTCATCCTTCGCCTCGGCTGGTGTCATCTATCACTGGAATGTGACCGCAGTCTCGCCGGACATCCGGAATGTGAGCGGCTTCATCGAGCTGAGCGACAGCGCGGCCGGCCACATCCGCTATTCCTTGCCGCCTTGCGACAGCACCCCTTGCGACCACGCCGATCCGGCCAGTCCGATTCTGCGCATCGGCCTGCTGTTCAACGACACCCTGGACGGTGCGATCGATATCGACCTGACCGACGGCAGTGGTTTCGTGATCGACGCCCCTGCCTTCGACCTCGAGTTCAACATCGACGGCCAGCGGCTCAGCGGGCTCAATCTGATGATCAACACCTTCTTCTCGACCTTGCGTATCGACCAGGGCAATATCGTGCTGTTTGCCAGCGACAGCGACAATTGCTATCTGGGTTGTACCGGCGGTGCCGGTGAATTTGTGCGCGCCGCGCCGGTGCCCGAGCCAGCATCCGTGGCCCTGTTGGGCCTGGCCGGGTTTGCCCTGGTGCTCGCACGCAGCCACCGGAAGGCCGTGCCCGCGCGAGCATAAGTAAGCACCCACTGTCGGCATCGCGCTCTGCTGCCCACATAAGCGCGCACTCGTGGCGGACCCGAAGGCGGGCAGGGCTGGGCAGTGTCCGCCCTGCCGGCAAGCGCCCGGCCCCTGACCTGACCGGCGCGCAACACCTCGACATACCCCCAACTAAGTTGTTGCGTCAAGCCCTTTTGCGCGTTATACTAGCCGGCTTCGGTATGGATTCGTCTTTTTTGAATCTGTCCTTTACTTGGTAGTTAAACATCAGCCCCGCCCAATCGCAGGTGGGAATGGAGAAAAAATGAGCCTGGGCCTTCTCGGTCGCAAGGTTGGTATGATGCGCATCTTCACGGATGACGGGGACTCGATCCCAGTTACCGTGCTCGACGTGTCGAACAACCGTGTTGCGCAAATCAAAACTCCTGAATCAGACGGTTACACCGCTGTTCAGGTCGCTTTCGGTCAACGTCGCGCTTCCCGCGTGAACAAGGCCATCGCGGGTCATCACGCCAAAGCTGGCGTGGAAGCCGGCACCATGCTGCGCGAATTCCGCGTAGATGCTGCCAAAGCCTCCGAACTGAAAGCTGGCGACGTTGTCGCTGCCTCGCTGTTCGAAGTCGGTCAAAAGATCGACGTTCAGGGCGTCACGATCGGTAAGGGTTACGCTGGCGTTATCAAGCGTTACCACTTCGCTTCCGGTCGTCAGACCCACGGTAACTCGCGTTCGCACAATGTGCCGGGCTCGATTGGTATGGCGCAGGATCCAGGTCGCGTTTTCCCTGGTAAGCGCATGACCGGTCACCTGGGTGACGTTACCCGTACCGTACAGAATCTCGAGATCGCCCGTATCGATGCCGACCGTCAGCTGCTGCTGGTCAAAGGCGCCGTACCTGGTGCGAAAAATGGTCAGGTCGTTGTTTCGCCTGCGATCAAAGCCAAAGCACAGAAAGGAGCTTAATTATGGAACTCAAGCTTCTCAATGAGCAAGGTCAAGCAGGTTCGAACGTTGCTGCTGCCGATACCGTATTCGGCCGTGACTACAACGAAGCCCTGATTCATCAGATCGTCGTCGCCTACGCTGCCAACGCACGTAGCGGCAACCGCAAGCAGAAAGATCGTGAAGAAGTCCACCACACGACCAAGAAGCCATGGCGCCAAAAAGGTACCGGCCGCGCACGTGCTGGTATGTCGTCGTCGCCACTGTGGCGCGGCGGTGGTCGCATCTTCCCGAACTCGCCTGACGAGAACTTCACCCACAAAGTGAACAAGAAGATGTATCGCGCAGGTATCTGCTCGATCCTGTCGCAACTGGCCCGCGAAGAGCGCCTGGTTGTGGTCGAGAACCTGACCATCGAAGCCCCAAAGACCAAGCTGCTGTCGCAAAAGCTGCTGGGCATGGGCCTGGAATCGGTCATGATCATCACCGACACCACGGACGAGAACCTGATGCTGGCCTCGCGCAACCTGCCGAACGTGCTGGTTGTCGAGCCGCGTCACGCTGACCCGATGTCGCTGGTGTTCTACAAAAAAATCGTGGTCACCAAAGCAGCACTGGCCATGATCGAGGAGATGTTCGCATGAGCGGCAATCTGAAATTTAGCGAAGAGCGCCTGATGAAGGTGCTCCAGGCGCCGGTCATTTCCGAGAAGGCCA
>DASWMN010000313.1:0-2104 GCA_036399735.1 Telluria sp.
AAGGTCGCATCCGGCCAGGCGCGCAGCGCCTCGCCGGATGCGCGGCCATGGCGCCACAGCAGCAGGGCCGGGCCGCCGAGACGGCAATCGACATTGCTGCGCCGGCCCATCAGGTCGGCACGGGTCTGGTCGGCCAGCGCCAGCAAGGTGCGCGCCTTCTCCAGCAGGCGTCTGCCGCTCTCGTTGAGCGCCAGCTGTTTGGCGCTGCGGTCGAACAGCACGGTTTCCAGGCTTTCCTCCAGCCGCCGCAAGGCCTTCGATACGGCCGATGGTGTCAGGTGCAGTTCGTTCGCGGCCATTGCAAGGGAAGGCTGGCGCGCGGCAGTGGCAAACACGCGCAGATCGCTGAGATTCATGATTTCCATTTGGGACGCAAAAAGTGATTATATGTTGCTTTACTGGACCGATCGCGCGCCGTAGCATGGCCGCTTTCGAATCCGGTGGAGCTGCCATGCCGATCACCCAGCAACAATGGATCTACGCCCGGCGCCCGCAAGGCACCGTCGGCGCCGCGCACTACGAACTGCGCACGCAAGCCCTCGATACCGGCCTGGGGCCGGGCGACGTGCTGATCGCCGCGCGCTACTTCAGCGTCGATCCCTACATGCGCATCGGCCAGTCGGCCAGGCCGACTTACGATCGGGATCCGCACCCGCTCGGGGTGGTGCAGCAAGGTGGTGTGGTGGGCCAGGTGCTCGCCTCGACGCAGCGGCCTTCGCTGAAGGCGACTGGGTTCGCAGTTACAGCGGCTGGCAAACCCACGCCCGCGTCGCTGCCGTAGAACTGACCCGCATCGATCCGGCCGTGGCGCCGGTCACCACGGCGCTCGGCGTACTGGGCATGCCGGGCCGCACCGCATGGTTTGGCCTGACCGAAGCGGGGCGTCCGCACGCGGGCGAGGTGGTGGTCGTGTCCGGGGCGGCGGGCGCGGTCGGCTCGCTGGTGGTGCAGTTCGCCAAACGGCATGGCGCGCGCGTGCTGGGCATCGCCGGCGGCGCAGCCAAATGCGCATGGCTGCGCGAGACCCTGGGCGCCGACTGGGCCATCGACTACCGTGACTACGCCGATGCCGAAGCAATGGGCGCGGCGATCAAGGCGCTGACGGGCGGCGTCGACGTCTACTTCGACAACGTGGGCGGCATGGCCACCGATGCGGTGATCCCGCTGATCAACCGGCGCGCAAGGATCGTCATCTGCGGCCAGATCAGCCAGTACAGCGGTGGCCTCGATACGCCGCCCATGGGCCCACGCTTGCTGCACCACATGCTGTATCAACGCGCGACCATGCAGGGCATCCTCGCCCGCGACTATGTGCATCGCATGGACGAGATGAGCCGCATCGTCGCGCCATGGGTACGCGCGGGCCAGATCGTGTTCGAAGAAACCATTGTTGACGGTTTCAGCCAGCTGCCCGCGGCGCTCAATGCCCTGTTCACCGGCGACCATCGCGGCAAGCTGCTGGTCAAGGCCTGACATGCACAAGCTGATTCTTCTCGGTTTATGGATGCTGCTGTCGCCTTGCGCCGGCGCTGCCGCAGCGACCTTCGGCCAGCATGGCATGGTGCTGTTTGGCGGCAGCGGCGGCCTGTATGCATCGCACCTGCCGATGTACCACGCGCCGCACGACTGGCAGGTCATCCTCAGGCTGCGCCTGGCCGACCCGGCGCTGGACGCCAGGCTGCGGCGGGCGCTGGCATCGAAGGTGTCCCTGTGGACCCTGTCACCGGAGGCGTTTGCGCTCGACCGGCTGGCCCCCGCCAGCGCGCATGCCTTGAAAAGCTTCCAGGCTGACGTGGTGCAGGGCCATTTCGAGCAAGGCGGCCAGACGCGCCATGCAGGCGCGCGCGTGATGGTGGAGCAGGTGCTGGTGTGGCGACGTCTTGACCCAGCGGCCGGGCGGAAAGTGAGCGCACGCTACCTGCAGATCGGCCATGGCCGCGAGCGCTTCCTGGTCAAGCAGATCGACAGCCGTCCGGATTTCGATCACATCGTCGCCATCCGCAGCGGCGCCGGTTCGCCTGCATCAGCGCTGGCTCTGCCCAAACCCACGCTTGCACAGCCTTCGGCAAACGCGCTGCGTCGCGCTCTGCCCGGTGCGAAAATC
>DASWMN010000314.1:0-12004 GCA_036399735.1 Telluria sp.
GAGGCGATCAGTTCTTCCAGCGAACGGGTACCGCCGGCCATGATGATGTTGCCTGGCTGGCCAACGGCGCGCGCTTTCTGCTTCTGTGCCCAGAAGCGCGAATAGTCGAGCGAGGCGACCTTGCCGTTCTTGATGATGTCCATGCGCTCGCGCGGCAGCATGTTCTGCGAATCCCACGGGCTGACCGGTACATCCTTGTCCCACGGGTCGGCCCATACATTGACCTGTTCGTCGAACAGCTTCTCGCCCAGACGGTTGCCGCCGCCTTTTTTGGCGAGGAAGCTGCGACCCTCGTCCGCCCGGCGGGCGTCGAAGCCGTTGAACATGAAGCTCAGCAGGCCGGACGCGGCTGCCGGTTCCAGGATGACCGTGTAGCGGCCAGGCTCCAGCGCCTTGGCATCGACCGAACGCAAGGCCTTGTCGATTGCCACGTTCGACGCTTCACGCGCGTCGAAACGGCGCGCGTCGTTGGCTGAGCGCGTGACCCAGCCCGAACCGCGGCCGTCTTCGGTGCGCGCGGTGCAGGTGAAATTGAGGTCGGTGAAGGTGCGGTAGCCGAACACGCCGTTCGAGTTCGCAATCGCCTCAAAGCCGGTGGTGTCGATGAAGAAGCCGGCCGTGACGAGCTTCTTGTCGCGCGCCGACAGGATACTGTGCGACGCCACCTGGGCGCGGAACTCGGGATCGATGGCGGCGGTGGCTTCGGCAAATTCAGGCGACGGGCGGTATTGCTGCTTGGTCACCGCTGGAATGAACTCCGGATTTTCCGGCGCCAGGCGGGCCACGTCTTCAGCGCGGCGCACGACCTTTTCCAGCGACTTCTCGTCGAATTCGTTGATCGTTGCAGTGCCCTGGCGTTTGCCGAAGGCGACCGTCACGGCGATCTGCATGTTTTCGTTCAGGCCAGCGGTCGAGACACTGTTCTGCGCATAGCGGATGTTACCGGTGCGGGTGCCGCTGACGTTGACGGAGCACTCGTCAGCCTTGGAAAACCCGATCACACGGTCGCAGATGCGCTTTGCTTCTTCCTGGTTCAACAATTTCATTTAGCTGGTCCTTTACCCGATTTTGCGGGCTGTGTTGATCACGTTAATGCCGTTGAAGCGGGTCGTGCTGGACCCATGCGAAACCGCGCTGACCTGCGACGGCTGGCCTTTGCCGTCGAAGAACGAGCCGCCCATGCGCCAGTCGCGCTTGTCGCAGATCGCACTGCAGGCATTCCAGAAATCCTGGGTATTGGACTGGTAAGCGACGTCCTCGATCGGGCCGGTGATCTTGCCGTCCTTGATCTCGAAGTACAGCTGGCCGCCAAACTGGAAGTTGTAGCGCTGCTGGTCGATCGAATACGAACCGCGCCCGAGGATGTAGATGCCCTTCTTGACATCCTTGATCATCTGGTCCGGGGTGAGCGATTCCTTGCCTGGCGCGAGCGACACGTTCGGCATGCGCTGGAACTGGACACTGTTCCAGCTGTCGGCATACGAGCAGCCGTG
This sequence comes from Telluria sp., assembly GCA_036399735.1. Lineage (GTDB taxonomy): Bacteria > Pseudomonadota > Gammaproteobacteria > Burkholderiales > Burkholderiaceae_D > Telluria_A. Next base: position 1,494 of record DASWMN010000314.1, read on the forward strand.
CGATTCCTTTTCGCCAATGATGTGGGCCTGATCGCGCGTGGCCTGGTAGTTCACCAGGACGCCATCGCGAATGATGTCCCAGCGCTTGGCGGCCACGCCTTCATCGTCGTAGCCGACTGCACCCAGCGAGCGCGGTTCGTTCTTGTCGGCGATGAAGTTGACGCGGTCGGCGCCAAACTTGAATTTTTTGGTCTGCCATTTATCCAGCGTGGCAAAGCTGGTGCCGGCGTAGTTGGCTTCGTAGCCGAGCACGCGGTCCAGCTCCGTCGGGTGGCCAACCGATTCGTGGATCGTCAGGAACAGGTGCTCAGGGCTGAGCACCAGGTCGTACTTGCCCGGCTCGACCGACTTGGCCGTCAGCTTGGCGCGTGCGTCCTTGGCGGCGGCGCGCGCGTCCTCGACGATGTCATACGACTTGGTGTACAGCGTGGCCACGCCGCCGGCAGCCTGCACCTTGTCTTCCTTGCGGGCGTCGAAGTATTCGTAACCCATGCCGGCCGGCGAGGCCAGGCCGTCGCGCGTGCGGAAGCGGTTGCTGGCCTTGTCGACCGCGGTTGCCGTCATCGGCGACCAGAGGCGGTGAATGTCCTGATCGATGTACGACCCATCGGTGGAAGCAAAGTACTTTTGCTGGTTCACCTGGAACAGGTTCGATGTCATGAAGCTCGCGCCGGCATCAAGCCCCGCCTTGTTGGCAGCGATCAGCATTTCCGCCTTGTCCTTGACCGGCACGGTACGCCAGTCTTTGGTGAATGGCGTGGCCCAGCTGACTTCACCGACGCCTTTGACCGGCGCCAGCTGCAGCGGCTCGGCCTGCAGTTTGGCGTTGGCGCGGGCAATGGCCACTGCCTGGCGCGCGGCAGCGGCAATGCTGTCACGCGACATGTCGTTGGTGGAAGCGAAGCCGTAGGCGCCACTGGCGATCACCCGCACGCCGACGCCGCTCGATTCGGTGTTCACCACGTTTTCGACATTCAGGTCGCGCGTGGTAATGAACTGATTCAGATAGCGCCCGATGCGCACATCGCAGTAACTGGCGCCGGCCTTGGTGGCCGCCTCCAGCGCGATGTCGGCCAGCGCTTTTTTGAATGCGACGCCGACCGGGTTGGCCAGCGCCTCGGCGGCGACGGCATTGCCGAACACCGGCACCATGATGGCGCCGGCGGCGCCGCCGCTGATTTTAAGGAAGGTACGTCTTTCCACTCTGTCTCCAGCTATTTGTCAGACCGCGTCGGACAGCGACGTAAAGTTAAAGTCGCGGACCTTCATCGGCGGGATCAGCATTGAATACTGCACTTCGTCACCAGCGATGATTTCGGGTTTGCCGATTTCTTCGATATTGTTCAGCATCGTCACCGGACTTTCGTTAAAGCGGAAGTTCTTGATCGGGTGCTTGATCTTGCCGTTCTCGATATAGAAAGTGCCATCGCGCGTAAGACCGGTCAGCAGCACCGATTGCGGATCCACCAGGCGGATGTACCAGGTACGCGTAACAAGCACGCCCTTCTTGGTGTTGGCAATCAGTTCCTGCGTCGATTTGCTGGTGCCGGCCATGATCATATTCCCGGGCGAGCCAATGGCGCGCACGCCTTGCTTCTTGGCCCAGTACAGCGAGTAATCGAGCGCCGACACGCGGCCATCCTTGATCATGTCCATACGCTCGCGCGCCAGACCGGTGTTACCGTCCCATGGCAGCACGGCGGCATTCGGATTCCACGGATCGCACCAGATATTGACCTGCTGGTCGAACAGCTTTTCGCCGAGCCGGTTGCCGCCGCCTTTTTTGGACAGGAAGCTGCGGCCTTCGTCTGCCTGGCGCGCATCGAAGCCACCCAGCATGAAGCCGATCAGGTCCGACGTTGCGGCAGGCTCCAGGATCACCGTGTAGCGGCCAGGTTCCAGCGCTTTCGCTTCCACCGAACGCAGGGCTTTTTCGATGGCCACGTCGGACGCTTCGCGCGCATCGAACTTGGACACGTCGGTCGCCGAGCGCTTGACCCAGCCCGAACCGCGTCCATCTTCGGTACGCACGGTACAGGTGAATTCGACACCGGTGCTTTCCTGGTGGCCGAACACGCCGTTCGAATTGGCGATGGTGGAGAACGAGGTATTGTCAGTAAAGAAGCCGGCTGCAATCAGCTTGTTCTTGCGGCTCGCCTCGATGCTGTAAGCAGCGGTCTGCGCGCGGAAGTCGGGATCGATCGCCGCGGTCTTCTTGTTGAAGGTCTCGGTCTGTTTGTATTGCTGCTTCTGCACGGCCGGCATGAACTCGGGATTTTCCGGCGCCAGTTTGGCCAGCTGCTCGGCGATACGGACCACTTTTTCCAGCGACTTGTCATCGAACTCGGTGATGGTCGCGGTGCCCTGCTTTTTGCCGTAGGCGACCTGCACGCCCAGCTGGTTCGATTCGACCAGACCAGCCGTCGATACGTTGTTGCGGGCATAGCGGATATTGCCGGTACGTCCGCCATTGATGATGACACTGCACTCATCGGCTTTGGTCATTGCCATTACCTTGTCGCAGATACGGCGCGTTTCTTCCGGGGTCATGATTTTCATGTGCGCTCTCCTGGCTTAGCCGATTTTGCGTGCGGTGTTGATGACGTTGATTCCATTGAAGCGCGAGGTGCTTGAACCGTGGGACACGGTGCTCACCTGGCTCGGCTGGCCTTTGCCGTCAAAGAACGAACCGCCCATGCGCCAGTCGCTTTCATCGCAGATGGCGCTGCAGGCATTCCAGAATTCCTGGGTGTTGGACTGATAGGCGACGTCTTCCAGCGGCGCGCCAATCTTGCCGTTGACGATTTCGAAGAACAGCTGGCCGCCAAACTGGAAGTTGTAGCGCTGCTGGTCGATCGAGAACGAACCTGCGCCCACGATGTAGATACCCTTCTTGACGTCGGCGACCATCTGGTCTGGCGTGAGCTTCTTCTTGCCGGCTGCGAGCGAGATGTTCGGCATGCGCTGGAACTGCACGCTGCTCCAGCTGTCTGCGTACGAGCAGCCGTGCGATTCCTTTTCGTTGATGATGTGGGCCTGGTCGCGCGTGGCCTGGTAGTTGACCAGGATGCCGTCCTTGATGATGTCCCAGGTCTTGCACTTGACGCCTTCATCGTCGTAACCGACAGCTCCCAGCGAGCCGGGGATGGTCTTGTCGGCGATGATGTTGACGCGCTCGGAACCGTACTTGAATTTTTTGGTTTCCCATTTATCGAGCGTGGCAAAACTGGTGCCGGCGTAGTTCGCCTCGTAGCCCAGCACCCGGTCCAGCTCCGTCGGGTGGCCGACGGATTCGTGAATCGTCAGGTACATGTGCTCAGGCGAGAGCACCAGATCGTATTTGCCCGGCACCACAGACTTGGCAGTCAGCTTGGCTTTCGCATCGCGGCCGCAGGCGCGCGCATCTTCGATCAGATCGTAGGAGTCGGTGTACAGCGTGGCCACGCCGCCGGCCGCTTTCAGCTTGTGCTTCGGATTGGCGTCCAGGTATTCGTAGCCCATGCCAACAGGCGTCGACAGGCCCTGGCGCGAGCGGAATTTGTTGGTAGCCTTGTCGACTGCGGTGGCGAACACCGGCATCCACATGCGGTGCACGTCCTGGTCGATGTAGGAGCCATCGGTGGAGGCGAAGTACTTCTGCTGGTTCACCTGGAACATCAAGGACTGCATGAAGCTGGCGCCGCCGTCCATGCCGGCCTTGTTGGCGGCGATCAGCAGCTCGGCCTTTTCCTTGATCGGGACGGCGCGCCAGTCCTTCTTGATCGGCGTGGCCCACGATACTTCACCAACGCCTTTGACAGGCGCCAGGCGGACCGGCTCCACCTGCAGCTTGGCGTTGGCCTTGGCGATGGCAACAGCCTGGCGCGCGGCCGATGCGACCGAATCGGGCGACATGTCGCTGGTGGCGGCGAAACCGTAAGCGCCGTTGCAGATCACGCGCACGCCGACGCCGGCGGATTCGGTATTGACGACGTTCTCGACGTTCAGATCACGGGTGGTGATGAACTGGTTCAGATAGCGGCCAATGCGCACGTCGCAATAGCTGGCGCCAGCCTGGGTGGCGGCGGTCAGCGCGGTATCGGCGAGCGTCTTTTTGAATTTTGCAGCGAGGGGGTTAAGCAGCTCCTCGGCTGCGATGGCATTGCCGAAAACCGGGACCAGCATGGTGCCCAGAGCCAGGCCGCTGATATTGAGAAAAGCACGTCGTTCCATTGTATCTCCTAACACTCACGCCGAAGAAGGCGGTCCGCCAGTTCTGGTGGCCGCGCATATGTACACCACTATCTGGAACAGCCCAATCATCGATTGGGCCGATAAAATCTGCTGAAACGATATCAGCAAAATTAGCCGTTGAATACGCAAAGTTTGTGCCATTGGCTAAGTCCTTGATTTTCACAACATGCGCTGTCCGCGAACGGTGTCCGGCGTGTCCGATTCGATGTCCGGCGGCTCTGGCGGACACTATGTACATATGAGAAAAGCGCTTGACCCGCGCACGTGCATATCCCATCATCGGCATGGCGCAAATACAGCGCACTGAATTCGCAGCACCGATCCATCCAAAGGAGATATGCATACATGAAAAAACTGATCCTGGCCGCACTGCTGGCCACCGGCATGGCCGGCGCAGCACATGCTGACGACGCCCTCAAGGCAGCCATCGCCAGCAAGGACCGCACGCCGGCCAATGTCGCCCGCGACGGCGCCCGCCATCCTTACGAAACCCTGAACTTCTTCGGCATCAAGCCAAACATGACGGTGGTCGAACTGTCGCCGGGCGGTGGCTGGTACACCGAGATTCTTGCGCCCTACCTGCGCGAAAAGGGCAAGCTGATTGCAGCGGGTGAATCGCCAAAATCGACCAGCGAAGGTGCGCGCCGCTACGCCGACAGCCTGACCAAAAAAATCGACGCCAATCCCGCCATGTTCGCCAAGGTCCAGCGTGGCGTGTTCGAGCCGCCGCGCGAGTACAACTACGCTGCCCCAGGCAGTGTCGACATGGTCGTCACCTTCCGCAATATCCATAACTGGACCGGCCTCGGTGACGACAAGGTGCGCGAGATCTTCAAGTCGGTGCACACTGCACTGAAACCGGGCGGCGTATTTGGCGTAGTGGACCACCGCATGTCGGCGGCAAAGCCGGTCGTGGCCGACAGCGGCTACCTGCACGAAGCAGCCGTGATCAAGATGATTGAAGCGGCGGGCTTCAAGCTGGCCGCCAAGTCCGAGATCAACGCCAACCCAAAAGACACGGCTGACCACAACAAGGGCGTCTGGTCGCTGCCACCTGTCCTTGCGAACAAGGACGTGGACCGCGAAAAATACCTCGCCATCGGCGAGAGCGACCGCATGACGCTCAAGTTCATCAAGCAGTAAGTCAGGACCAGGCCGGCCCGCAAGGGGCCGGTCTTTAATACAGCCTTAAGCACTTCCGGTTGCCGCAACGTGTATATTTGCGGTACCTTCCCTCCCCCTTAAGAAGAACATGACCACTTTGCGTATCATCGCGGCGCTGACCTTGTCCGCCGCCGGCCTGCTGGCGACCGCCCAGGAAGCACCCAAGGAAGCGACCGCACCGGCAGCGGCAGCCACGCCTGCCCCAGCGCCACCGATCCCGGCCAATCTGGAGAATTCGGTGGTCAAGGTGTTTTCAACGCTGCGCCGGCCGGACCCGTTCAAGCCATGGAGCAAAGCGGCGCCAACGGACATTACCGGTTCCGGGGTGGTCATCGAGGGCAAACGGATTCTGACCAACGCCCACGTGGTGGGCTACGCCAGCCAGGTGCAGATCCAGGCCAACCAGGCCGGTGACAAGGTATCGGCCACCGTGGTGGCCGTGGCGCGCGACATGGACCTGGCGATCCTCAAGCTCGATGATGAATCCTTCTTCGACACGCACGCCCCGGTTGCGCGCGCCAGCGTGCTGCCGAATGTACGTGACCAGGTATTCGCTTACGGCTATCCGACCGGCGGCACCTCGCTCTCAATCACCAAGGGTATTGTGTCGCGCATCGAATTCGTCAACTACAGTCTGGATACGGCAGGCCTGCGCATCCAGATCGATGCGGCGATCAATCCGGGCAACAGCGGTGGCCCTGCAATTGCGGGCGACACCATGGTCGGCCTGGCGTTCGGCACCGCCACCAATGCGCAAAATATCGGCTACATCATCCCCAACGAAGAAGTGGAGCTGTTCCTGAAGGACGTCGCGGATGGCCGCTACGACGGCAAGCCGGCGCTGCTGGACGAAACCCAGACGCTGGAAAATCCGGTCCTGCGTACCTTCCTCAAACTTGATAAATCGGTGGCCGGTGCGGTGGTGCAAAGCCCGGGCGCCGATAGCCCATCCTACCCGCTCAGGGAATGGGATGTGATCACCAAAATCGGCGATTCGCCGATCGACAACCAGGGCATGATCGCCCTCGGTTCGAATCTGCGTGTGCGTTTTCAGTACCGCGTGCAGCAGCTGGCCAAGAACGGCAAGGTCGCGCTGACGGTAGTGCGCTCGGGGCAGGAAATGAAGATTGACGCACCGGTATCTACCGGCCGCAAACTGCTCATCGCCGATCTGGATGGCGGCTATCCCTCGTACTTCATTTACGGCCCGATCGTGTTTTCGCGCGCCAGTGCCGAGTTCCTGTCCTTCATGGCAGGCAATGCAGGCGTGCTCAATGCGTACGGCTTTATCGGCAGCCCGCTGGTAACGCATCGCGCCAGCCCGCCAACGCCGGAACGGCAGGAGCTGGTGGTCGTCAGTTCGCCATTCTTCCCGCACAAGCTTGTGACCGGTTACAGCAGCCGTTTCGGTTCGGTGATCTACTCGGTCAACAAGGTCCCGGTGCGCAGCCTGGCGCACCTGGTGACGCTGCTGCGCGACTCGAAGGATGAACTGATCGTGATCCACTTCGACCAGCGCGGCGGCGAGAACATGGTCCTGCGTCGCAAGGATATGCTGGATGCCACCGAATCGATCCTGTCCGATAACGGCATCCGCATGCAGGGTTCGAAGGACATGATTGAAATCTGGGACAAGAAGAAGTAACGGAGACGCCCACCCCTTACGTTGGCCCATTGATCGCCCCGGCGGGGGAGCGCGCGGAAATTAAGCGTACACTTGGTCGGGCAGCACGGTGCCGTGCCGCCCCATTCCGCAATCAGCTTCCCTTCTTCACCGGCGTGAAAACCAGATCCTGGTAGTCGTAGCTGAAGTCCGTCTCTTCCGATACCTTGGCCATTTTCATGCGCTCGATGCTGCCGTCCGGATTGAGATCAAACGTCACGTAGGCATCCGCATTCAGATTGCGCTGGTCCCAGCGCACGATGAAGGTGTTATGCTGGAAGTGCTGCATTTCACCAGTGAGGTCGGCAGTGCGGCCGAAACTGAACACACGCTTCTTGCCAACCTGCTTGATCGAGACCTTGCCGTACCACGCATCCTGATATTCGCCGTCGTAGGCGGACAGGGGCAGCGATGGAAGCGACTTTGCCGCCCGCGTTGCGCTGGCAGTCTTCTGGGCAGCGACATCCTTCGCGTGGCGGCGCGCTTCATCATCACGGTACAGCGTGATCCAGTCGGTCGGCGCCGCGCCCAGGTAATGGTCGAGCAACCGGTACTGGAGCGCCTGCATCGCGCTGCCATTTTCGGCATTCGTCAGGATCGCGATACCGAGCTTCGCTTCCGGCACCATGGTCACGCGCGAGTAGAAGCCCTGCAGCGCGCCACTGTGGGTCGCCAGCTTCATGCCCTTGTAGTCACGCAGCTGGATTCCCAGGCCGTAGGCGAGGAAGTTCGGCTTGGTTGCCGCCAGCGCGGCCGGCGGATCCTTGATTTCGATCGGCGTCTGCACCGACCACATCTCGGCGGCCTGCTTGTACGAATACAGGCGATGGTCCTGGTCGATCTTGCCCCCTTCCAGCTGGGCGATCATCCAGCGCGCCATGTCCTGCGCGTTGGAGTTGATGCCGACCGCGCCATCGGCATTTGCCACTGCCATCGTTTTCACCGGCGCCGCCTTGTCATTGATCCTGCTGTGCGCGGTGGCGACATTGGCGCTGGCGGCACTGGCCGCGATGCTGGTGGTGGTCGTGTTCATGCCGAGCGGCGCAAGGATACGCTCGCGCACCGTCTCGCCCCACGACTTGCCGGACTTCTGCGCGATGATTTTTCCGGCGACGATATACAGCAGATTGTCATACGCGTACTTGTCGCGGAAACTGGTGGCCGGCTTCACGTACCGCAAGCGGCCAATGATCTCGTCCGGAGTGAAGGTGGTATCGGGCCACCACAGCAAGTCGCCGGCCCCGAGACCGAGGCCGCTGCGGTGCACCAGCAGGTCGCGCACGGTCATTTCGCGCGTGACGTAAGGGTCGTACATCTGAAAATCGGGCAGATGCTTGATGACAGGGTCGTCCCATGCCAGCTTGCCTTCGTCAACCAGCATCGCCAGCGCGGCTGCAGTGAACGCCTTCGAATTGGAGGCGATCGCGAACAGCGTCTTGTCGTCCACCGGCGTGCTGTCGCCGAGCTTGCGCACGCCGAAGCCGCGTGCTGCGACGACCTTGCCATCTTTGACGATGGCTACTGCCATGCCGGGAACGTCGAAGGTGCTGAGAATGCGCGCGACATCGGCGTCAAGACCCGGGGCGACCGCCACTGCGGCCGCTGGCGCGACGGGCGCCGCTGTTTGCGCGATCGCGCCGGCGCCGAGCGCCAGCAGGACAGCGACGGTGATGCCTTTGATTTTGTACGATTTCACGAGATTCATTTGCCTTCCATCGCCTTGTCGACAGTTTTCTGGGTTGCGGGGTGATAGCGTTCACGCGCTTTTTTGAAGACCGCCTCTGCCCATGCCTTGTCTTCCGGATTCTGGCGTAAGGCCGTGTACAGGACGACGACAAATTTTTGCCGGCCGACGCTCATGAGGAAGGTGTTGAGCGGCTCGCGAATGCCGCGATAGCCTGCGTGAATCGACGCGCGATAGAAGCGGAACGCGACTTCGTTGTTGCCGGTCTTTCCAACACCGAAGGCATCGTCGAGTTCCTTGAGCTGGGCCGCTGTCGCCTTGTTGTCGATATCGTTCAGGAATTTCATCCACTCGGTCGCGGTCCAGTTCTTGGTATCGAGCTTCGCGGTCGGCGCCTCGCCCTTGAGCCAGGACGTACGCTGCGCGTCAAGTGCCGTCAGGCGCGGCGACGTTACGCGCGGCGCGTTGGCGGGAATGCCCGGCGCGTGCAGCCATTCTTCCAGCTCGGCGGCACTGAGCAGTTCGGGATGCGCTGTCAGCAGGTTCTTTTGCAGGTAGTCGACAAACTGCTCCGTCGTGACGCTCTGGAAGGCATGCTGATCGAACCAGCCGCGCAGGAAGGGATCGAATACAGCGCGGCCGGCGCGGGTTTCGAGTGTGCGCAGCAGCCAGGCGCCCTTCGGATAGACCAGACCTTCATCGGCATAGTCGGCCGACGAGGTATCGGCCGCCTTGGTGACCAAAATCTGTTTGGCCGGTTCGATTTTCGCCAGCGAAGCGAGCGCCTCTTCCTGCTCAAGCTGAAGCTTCATGGTCGCCACATCGGCGCCGTACAGCGACTCCGTAATGCGCATGGTGACGTATTCGGTAAAGCCCTCGTTGAGCCAGAAGTGCTTCCACGAGGCGTTGGTGACCAGATTGCCGGACCAGCTGTGCGCCAGTTCGTGCGCGATCAGATCATTCAGACTGCGGTCGCCCGCGATCATGGTCGGCGACAGGAAAGTCAGACGCGGATTTTCCATGCCGCCGAACGGGAATGACGGCGGCAGCACCAGCATGTCGTAACGCCCCCAGCGATATGGACCGTACAGCGCTTCGGCCGCTGCGATCATTTTTTCAGTGTCGCCAAATTCGTATTCCGCGGCCTTGATGCGCTTTGGTTCCGCATACACGCCGCTGCGCTCACCGAGCGGGCGCGCATCGATCTCGCCGATGCCGATTGCCAGCAGATAGGAAGGAATCACCTGCGGCATCTTGAAATCCCAGCCACCTTTGCCGGTCGACTCGGGATCGTTATTGGCGCTCATGACCACGCGCAGGCCGGCGGGTGCATCGATATGGGCGCTGTAGGTAAAGCGCACGGCCGGCGTATCCTGTACCGGCACCCAGGAGCGTGCATCGATCGACTGCGACTGGCTGAACATGAAGGGACGCTTGCCCGACATGGTTTGCGCCGGCGTGAGCCACTGCAGCGCACTCGCGGTCGGCGCCGTGCGGTAGTAGATGCGCACTTTATTCGGCTGCGTCGCCAGCGTGATGTGCAGGGCCTGGCCTTTTTCTTCGTCGGCCTTGTCGAGCGTGAAAGGAACGGCAACCCACTTGCCCTTGGCATCCTGCGCCTGGATCCGGCTGATGGTCAGTTCACGGGTGTCGAGGTCCAGGGTGCGGGCCGATTTGTCGATCCAGTTGAGCGAAAGTTCAGCAAACCCGGACAGCGTCTTCTTGGTGAAGTCGGCCTTCAGGTTCATGTGAAGGTCGGTGGTTTTC
>DASWMN010000315.1:0-14552 GCA_036399735.1 Telluria sp.
CGCCCGGCGTGCATGATCAAAGTCTAAGTTGTATATACAACCAAGTCAAATGATTTTTGCGCCCTCCCCCATGCCCCGTTTCGCCTGCTGTTTCCGTCTACTTTTTGACGAATACCGGCCGTCCGGCGACCCAGGTTTCCAGCACGCCGACCTTGTGCAGTTCGGTGACGGGAATCGTGAACATGTCGCGGTCGAGGATCACAAAGTCAGCCCACTTGCCCTTCTCGAGCGTGCCGAGCGACTTTTCCTGATGCGCCGCCCAGGCCGCGTCGAGCGTGAAGCAGCGCAGCGCTTCGGTCAGCGTCATCGCCTCGTTCGCATACCAGCCGGCGGCCGGCGCACCGGCGGCGTCCTGGCGCGTGACGGCTGCGTGGATGCCGAAGAAAGGATTGGGCGACTCGACCGGGAAGTCGGAACCGCAGGCGATGCGCGAGCCCTGCTTGAGGAAGGTGCGCCAGGCGTAGGCGCCCTTGATGCGCTGCGGGCCGACGCGCTGTTCGGCCATGTTCATGTCGGACGTGGCATGGGTCGGCTGCATGGACGGCACGATGTCGAGCGTCTTGAAGCGCACGATATCTTCCTGCGACACTACCTGGGCATGCTCCATGCGGTGGCGCAGATCGCGGCTGCCGGTTTTCTCCAGCAGGATCTGGTAGCCGTCGAGGATCTGGCGGTTGCCGGCGTCGCCGATTGCGTGCACATTGACCTGGTAGCCGCGCTTCATCGCCTTTTCCATCATGGCGTAGATGTCCGCGTTCTGGCGGAACAGCAGGCCATGCGACTTCGGCTCGTCGCTGTACGGTGCGATCAGGGCAGCGCCGCGGCTGCCCAGGGCGCCGTCGGCGTACAGCTTGACCGCACGCAGGGCGTACATGTCCGCCGCATAGGATTTGAGCGGGCCGTCACGCGAGAGCAGGTCGAAGTCGGCGCCGGCGTCACCGATCATCGCGTACACACGGGTGGTCAGCTTGTTGTGGTCGGCGTAGTCGCGGTAGATCGCATCCTGGGCGGCGTTGATGCCGGCATCGTGCACGCTGGTCAGGCCGACCGACGCGAGGGTTGCAAGCGAGCGGTCGAGGGTGACGCGGGCTTCGGCCTCGGTCTGTTTCGGCAGGACCTTCTCGATCAGCTCCTGGGCGGCGTCGACCAGCACGCCGGTGGCGACGCCGTTCGCATCACGGATGATTTTTCCGCCGACGGGATCGGGCGTGCTGTTGGTGATGCCAGCCAGTTTCAACGCGCGCGAATTTGCCCAGCCGGCGTGGCCATCGACGCGGTCGAGCCACATCGGGCGATCGGCGACAGCGGCATCAAGTTCGGCGGCGGTGGGAAAGCGGCCCAGCTTCCAGATCTCCTGATTCCAGCCGCGGCCGCGCAGCCACGCCTGGTTCGGATTGGCTTTTGCGTAATTGGCGGCGGCGGCGACGGCATCGGCCAGCGACGCGCTGCCGGTCAGATCGAGGCGGGTGAGCTGTTCGCCCAGGCCAAACACATGGCCGTGCGCGTCAATCAGGCCCGGGATCACGGTCTTGCCCTGCACATCGATATGGCGCGCCTTCTTCGCGCGCGCAGCGGTGAATTCGGAATTCCCTACAGCAATAATCCGCCCCTTGTCGTCGAAGGCGATCGAAGAGAAGCGCAGCAACTGGTTCTTGCTGTCGAGCGTGTAGCCGTTGGCATTATCGATGACAGTTGCCGCCTGCGCAGCGCCAAGCGCCGCAGCAGTCGTCAATACGAACAAAGAAGAAAGAATCAAACGCATCAGACACCCCAATGATTTCGCAAAATCAGAGTGTAGCGCGCCCACCGGGGTCAGACCTCAATTCTGAAATAATTTTCTAATCGGGGTCAGACCTCAATTCTGCAATTATCTCGCGCACGATTGCGCAATGATTCTCTTCGCGGTAAGGCCCGCTCGTATGCTCTTCCATTTCCAGGAGGTCCTCATGAGTCGGTATCCTCGCCCGGTGTTCCCCCATGTCCCTCTGCATATCATTCAACGCGGAAACAATCGCGCTCCGTGCTTTTTCTCGAAAAATGACTACCAGGCCTTCCTCGACATGCTGGCTGAGGCGTCAGAACAATTTCCTTGCGCAGTGCATGCTTATGTACTCATGCCGAATCACTTGCATATTCTCGTCACGCCAACGAAGGCTGCCGCCGCAGCCGAGATGGTCAAATGGTTGGGCCAAAAATATGTCCAATTCGTAAATCGAAAATACGGCCGGGTTGGCACGCTTTGGCAAGGGCGATTCCGATCTTGCCTAGTAGAAACTGAACGGTATTTCTTGGTATGCCAGCGCTACATCGAGTTGAACCCTGTGCGTGCGGCGCTCATCGGCCATCCCGCCGATTACGACTGGTCCAGCTATCGCGCGAACGCGTTCGGACAACGAAATCGCATCATCACCCCGCATCCTATCTATCTGGAACTGGCCACAGAGAAAACGGAGCGACAGGCGCGCTACCGTGCGCTCATTGACGAGCGACTATCAGAATCGACTCTTACCCATATCCGGTCGGCTACCAACAGCAACATGTTCTTCGGATCAGATGGCTTTGCACAACAAATGGGAGATGAACTCGGGCGCAACGCAAGCCGCAGTCGAGCAGGCCGGCGCCCTGTCTGACATCAACATCCTTCTCGTTGCAGAATTGAGGTCTGACCCCGATTAAAAAACAGTTGCAGAATTGAGGTCTGACCCCGATTAAAAAACATTTCAGCATTGAGGTTTGAGCGCAGGTCAGGGTTTTTCGCGGTCGAGCAGGGCGCGCTTGCGCTCGACGCCCCAGCGGTAGCCTGACAGGGCGCCGTCGTGGCGTACGACGCGGTGGCAGGGGATGGCGACCGCCACCGGGTTGGCGGCGCAGGCGCCGGCGATCGCGCGCGCGCCGGCCGGCATGCCCAGCCGCGTTGCCAGTTCGGCGTAGCTGACCGTCTCGCCGCTGGGGATCTGACGCAGCGCCTCCCAGACGCGCTGCTGGAAGGCGGTGCCGCGCACGTCGAGCGGCAGGTCCAGTCCCACGCCGGGCACTTCGATCAGGCCCACCACCTTGGCCACCGTGTCTTCGAACTGCGGGTCCGCGCCCTGCAGGTCGGCGGCCGGAAAACGGTCCTGCAGGTCGCGCGCCAGCTGTTCGGCGTCGTCGCCCATCAGGATCGCGCAGATGCCTTTGCCGGTCGCTGCCACCAGAATCGCGCCCAGCGAACAGGCGCCGATGGCGAAGCGGATTGCTTCGCCACTGCCGCCGGCACGCCACGCTTTCGGGGTCATCCCCAGCCGCGCCGGCGCGCCCGCGTAAAATCGCCCGCTCGAGTTGAAGCCGGCAGCGTAGATCGCGTCGGTCACGCTGGCCGCGCCGCCCAGGCTGTGCGCCAGCCGCTGCGCCCTCTGCGCCGCTGCATACGCTTTGGGAGTGATGCCGGTGTGCGCCTTGAATACACGGTGGAAGTGGAAGCGGCTCATGCCGCACGCTTCGGCCAGGCTGTCCAGATTCGGTTCGTCGTCGCTGGCGTCGATCAGACGGCAGGCGCGCGCGACCACCTGCGCTTGGCGCTCGGCCAGTGGCGGCTGCTCCGGCTTGCAGCGCTGGCAGGGCCGAAAGCCCGCCGCTTGCGCCGCTTCCTGGGTGTCGTGAAACGCGACGTGCTTGCGCAGCGCCGGCCGCGCCCCGCACGAAGGGCGGCAGTACACGCCGGTGCTGCTGACCGAATACCAGAACGCGCCGTCGGCGTCCTTGTCGCGCCGCCCGAGCGCGGCCCAGCGCTCTTCGTCGCTGCGGTAACTTGCTGTGTTCATCTCTGCTTTCATGGCCTGCCCCGGAGGTTGGTTGACGACGCCATCCTGACGCACGCCGCCGCCCGCAGCACTCCGGCTCTTGCTTTTGAATCCAGGCGGCGTCGCCAGTGCTAGAATCGGGCTTTCCCCCCGCCCCCTCCGGAGAGTAGTTTGGAAGATCAAATTGCGCAAGACAGCACGCCCATTTTCCAGCGCATCAAGGATTACCTGACCGGCGAGATTGCTGCCGGCCGCTGGAAGGAAGGCGATGTGGTGCCCTCGGAACAGGCGCTGGTGCGCCAGTTCGGCGTCTCGCGCATGACGGTCAACCGCGCCGTGCGCGAGCTCACCGCCGAACAGGTGCTGACCCGCCGCCAAGGCTCGGGCACGTACGTGGCGCCGCAAAAGTACCAGGCCACGCTGGTCGAAATCCGCAGCATCGCCGATGAGATCCGGTCACGCGGCCACCGCCACGCCAGCCGCCTGGAACTGCTTGACAAGGTGCGCGCTGCCGACGCGCTGGCGCTCCAGTTCGACCTGCCGCCAGGCGAGGCACTGTTCCATTCACTGATCGTCCATTTCGAGAACGAGGTGCCGATCCAGGTCGAGGACCGCTGGGTCAATCCGGCGTGCGCGCCCGACTACATGGCCCAGGATTTCGCTGCCATCACGCCCAACGAGCACCTGATGCAGGCCGCGCCCCTGCAAAGCGCGACCTACAGCATCGAGGCGCTGCATCCGCCACGCGAGATCGCCGAGATGCTCGCCATCGATGCGCGCCAGTGCTGCCTGGTCCTCAAACGCCGCACCCGCGCCCTGGGCCAGATTGCCTCCGTGGTGACCATGTGGCATCCCGGCCAGTTGTATCAGTTCACGGGCAGCGTCAATTAATCCAGTCCCGGCGGCGGCCGGCGTGGCTTCCTGGCACGGATGCGCGCAGATACTTGCGAAAATTATCATAATGTCATTTAAAATGGGGACAGGCCGTCGTTCGGCCCAACCCAACCGCCGCCGAAAGGATTGCCTTGTCCTGCCGCCCAACCGTGATGCTGTCGCGGCGCCTGCTGCGCGCCTGCGCGCTGCTGGCCGCGCTGGGCGCCGGCCTGCTCCCGGCTGCGGCGCGCCCGCCCGACACGCAAGCCCCCGCCCGCACAGACACTGAAGCATCGCTCCATGCGGCGCCTTCCGGCGCTGCCGGAGCGGTGCTTGCCCCTTGCCGAAGCGGCCCGCTTGGGCCGACGCCGCCCTCGCAAGGCTGCGGCGCCGATCCCGGCCCCGCCATCGGCTCCCTGTACATCACCCTGACCGGCGCGCTGATTCTGCTGCTCGCCGCGGCAGCGGTGGCGTGGCGCTTCGCCCATCTGGGCGCGCTGCTGCAACGCGAACGGCGCGCCTTGCGCGCCACCGAACAACGGTTGACCAGTGCCGAAAATCTGTGGGGCTTTGCCCTCGAGGGTTCGGGCGAGGGCATGTGGCAGTGGTCGCGCCAGGGCGGTGAACTGACTCTGTCCACGCGCTACAAGGAGCTGCTTGGCTACCAGCCGGACGAATTCGAAGTGCGCTTCAACGCCTGGCTGCTGCATGTGCATCCGGACGACCTGCCGCGCTTCCAATCGGAACTGAACCGCTTCGCGCGCGCCGCGCCGGCAGGCGACCGTTCCAGCCTGTCGTGCGAATTTCGCATGCGCTGCAAGGACGGCAGCTGGAAGTGGCTGCTCGGGCGCGCCATCGTGGTGGCGCGCGACGACGACGGCCGGCCGCTGCGCATGACTGGCACCGTGGCCGATATCGGCGAGCGCAAACAAGCCGAGGAGACGCGCGTGCGCGCCGTGCTCGAGGCCTCGCCCGAGGCCATGCTGGTGCTCGATGGTGAAGGCCGGATCCGCTATGCGAATGCCTTGTGCGCGGCCAGCTTCGGCTATCAGTCCGGTGAACTGGCGGGCATGCACGCGCGTTGCCTGGTGCCCTGCATCGATGCCGGCGCCGGACCCAATCAGGTGCTGACGGCGGCGCGTGCCGACGGCGCCAGCTTCCCGGCCGAACTCAACTTCACGCCCCTGCTGCTGCTTGGCCAGAAGCTGACCATTGTGTCGCTGCGCGACGTCGGCGAGCGCCAGCGCGCCAGCGAGGCGCTCAGGGAGATGGCGGCGCGCCTGCACGAGATTATCCAGATGATGCCGATCGGCCTGTTCATCAAGGACCCGGACGGCCGCGTCACGCTGATGAACAGCGCCTGCCAGACCCAGTTCGGCCTGTCCGCCAGCGCGCTCGAGGGCTGTGACGGCACGGCCTTCGACGGCGCCGTCATGACCGACCATGTAGAAACCATTCCCGCGGATGGGCAGCGCGGCGTGCAGTATCTGCGCACCTTCCGCAAGCCGGTATTCGACGAGCAGGGCCGCCCCGCTTACCTGATCGGGATGATGGTCGATATCAGCGCCAGCATGGCGGCCGAACGCGCCTTGCGCGAACTGAACGAACACCTGGAAGAGCGCGTCGCCCAGCGCACCAGCCAGCTCGATCAGGCCAAGCAGGTGGCCGAGGAAGCCAGTCTGGCCAAGGGTCAGTTCCTGGCCAATATGAGCCATGAGATCCGCACGCCGATGAATGGCGTGATCGGCATGGCCTACCTGGCACTCAAGACCGACCTCGATGCGCGCCAGCGCGACTACCTCGAAAAGATCCGCTTCGCCGGCGAACATCTGCTTGGAATCATCGACGACATTCTCGATTTTTCGAAAATCGAGGCCGGCATGCTGGAGCTGGAAACGGTGGCCTTCACGCTCGATCATGTGATCGAAACCGTCACCACACTGGTCGCGCCCAAGGCTGCCAGCAAGGATCTGGCGCTGCTGTTCGAGCTCGATCCGGCGCTGCCGCCCGCGCTGCAGGGCGATCCGCTGCGCATTGGCCAGATCCTGATCAACTATGCCAACAATGCGGTCAAGTTCTGCGCAGCCGGTTCGGTCACGGTGCGGGTCAAGCTCGTGACTGAAGACGCCAACGAATGCGTGCTGCGCTTTGAAGTGAGCGACACCGGCATCGGCCTGTCGCCCGAGGAAGCGGGCAAGCTGTTCCAGTCATTCCAGCAGGCCGATACCTCGACCACGCGCGAATTCGGCGGCACCGGGCTCGGCCTGGCGATCTGCAAGCAACTGGCGCAGCTGATGCAAGGCGCGGTCGGGGTCGAGAGCGAGCCTGGCTGCGGCAGCACCTTCTGGTTCACCGCGCGCGTGGGCAAACTGGCGGCGCCGGCCACCACGCCCCTGCTGCCGGCGCACGCCGCCACCGTCACGCCCGATGTCGCACTGCGCGGGGCCCGTATCCTGCTGGTGGAAGACAATCCTTTCAATCAGCAGATTGCCATGGAGATGCTGGAGCAGGCCGGTTGCACGGTCTGCGTGGCGCACAACGGGCTGGAGGCGATCGACCTGCTGGCCAAGACCGAATTCGATTGCGTGCTGATGGACGTGCAGATGCCGGTCATGGATGGCCTGCAGGCGGCGCGCCTGATCCGGCTCGACCCGCGCCTGGCGGCGTTGCCCGTATTGGCGATGACGGCGAACGCCACCAGCGCCGACCGCGACAGCGCCCTGCAAGCGGGCATGAATGACTTTATTACCAAGCCGGTGCAGCCGGCGCTGCTGTTCCAGGCGGTGGCGCGCGCCCTGCCGGCGCGCCCGGTCGAGCAGCCCCGCGCACCTGCCGCGCCAACGCCGGCGCCGCTGCGTCCTATTATGGCGGGCAATCCGGACGTGATCGACCTGACCATTCTGGCCAAGCTGCTCAGTTATGACCCGGACAAGGTGCGCAAGTTCGCCTTCAAGTTTCTGCAGACCACGCAGGATGGCTTCGAGGACATGGAGCGCGCGCTGGCGGCCGGCAATGTCGGGCGCGTGCGCGACCTGGGCCACCGTATCAAGTCGGCCGCGCGCACGGTCGGCGCGCTGGGCATGGCCGCGCTGTGCGAGCAGCTGGAACAGCTGCCGGCCACCGGCAGCGAGCACGACCGCAAGGCGGCGCGCGCCATCGTGGCCCGCCTGTGGCCGCTGCTTGAGCAGGTGACCGAACATATTATGCAAAACACCACCTTTGCCAGCGATGCCTAAATAATTTCCCCTGAAAACGATTGCGTGGCGCCAGCCTGTGCACAAATCCGTGATAATGGGTGCACCAATGCACAGTCTTTCGTCCATGACCGATCCCCACCCCAGCGCGCGCACCCCGGTGCTGCTCCTCGACGACGATCATTTCACCTTGTCCATGCTGGCCGACATGCTCGGCGACGCTGGCCATTTTGCCGTGCGCTGCGAGTCCGATGCGCGCCGGGCGCTGCACAGTCTGGCGGCCGAGCCACCGGCGCTGCTAATCTGCGACCTGTCGATGCCGGACATGGATGGGATCGAATTCCTGCAGGCAGCGGCCAGCGCCGGCTACCGCGGCCATGTGATGCTGCTGACCGGCATGGATACCGGCGTACGGCGCGCCGCCGAACGGCTGGCCCGGGCCCAGGGCTTGCAGCTGCTGGGCGCCTTCGCCAAGCCGCTCACGCCGCAGCAGCTGGGGGCGGCGCTGGCCCTGTTGCCGGGGCCACAGGCGAACCCGGACGGGAATTTGTACAACACCACGACACTTTCTGGAAAATAGGTTATTATTTCGTCTAAATCCCCGCCTGATACCCTCTAGCACCTGGCCGGTCGCACCACTTCCACATATTGAATTTGCGCACACTGTCACCACCATAGTGTTGCAGCATACAAGGAAGCCGGATGGCGATGGCAAAGCAGGGTCGGCTTATCCCCCAGGCGTTATTGACCCCCTACCTCTTCTGAGGAACACATGAGCGAAAATATTAAACATATCAGCGATGCATCTTTCGAATCCGACGTGCTCAAGTCCGAGCGCCCGGTCCTGGTCGATTTCTGGGCCGAGTGGTGCGGTCCCTGCAAGGCCATCGGCCCGATCCTCGAAGAAGTCGCCAAAGAATACGATGGCAAGATCCTGATCGCCAAGATGGATGTGGACGCGAACCAGGCCGTACCGGCCAAGTTCGGCATTCGCGGCATCCCGACCCTGATCCTGTTCAAGAACGGTGTGGTCGCCGCCCAGAAAGTTGGCGCCATGGCCAAGGGGCAGTTGACCTCTTTCATCGATAGCAATATTTAAACCCTTGCGACGGCAGCGCGCCCGCGCTGCCGTCATGCTGGCCGGGAAGCGAACCAGCCTCGACTGACTCCTTCCCACACGATTAACCCACGCTGTTCCCTCCCCTACCTTTACTTCCCGTCACGGGACTCAACCATGCATTTATCTGAACTGAAGGCCATGCACGTCTCCGCTCTGCTGGAGATGGCGATCGGCCTCGATATCGACAACGCAGCCCGTCTGCGCAAACAAGAACTGATGTTCGCGATCCTCAAAAAGCGCGCAAAATCAGGCGAACAAATCTTTGGCGATGGCGCCCTCGAGGTCTTGCCGGACGGCTTTGGCTTCCTGCGCTCGCCCGACGCCAGCTACATGGCGTCCACCGACGACATCTACATTTCGCCGTCCCAGATCCGCCGTTTCAATCTGCATACGGGCGATTCGATCGAAGGCGAAGTACGTACCCCGAAAGACGGCGAACGCTATTTCGCGCTCGTCAAGGTTGACAAGGTCAACGGCGAATCTCCGGAAGCGTCCAAGCACCGCATTCTGTTCGAGAACCTGACCCCGCTGCACCCGAATGAACCGCTCAAGCTCGAGCGCGAAATGAATGGCCAGGAAAATATCACCGGCCGCATCATCGACCTGATCGCACCGATTGGCAAAGGCCAGCGCGGCCTGCTGGTGGCCTCGCCAAAATCGGGTAAATCGGTGATCCTGCAGCACATTGCCCACGCCATTACCGCCAACCATCCCGACTGCACCCTGATCGTGCTGCTGATCGACGAGCGTCCGGAAGAAGTGACGGAGATGCAGCGTTCGGTGCGCGGCGAAGTGGTCGCATCGACCTTCGACGAACCGGCCACGCGCCACGTCCAGGTCGCTGAAATGGTGCTGGAAAAAGCCAAGCGCCTGGTCGAAATGAAGAAAGACGTGATCATTCTGCTCGACTCGATCACCCGTCTGGCGCGCGCCTACAATACCGTGATCCCTGCTTCCGGCAAGGTCCTGACCGGTGGTGTGGATGCCAACGCGCTGCAGCGTCCGAAGCGTTTCTTCGGCGCCGCCCGGAATATCGAAGAAGGCGGTTCGCTGACCATCATCGCGACCGCCCTGATCGAAACCGGTTCGCGCATGGATGACGTGATCTTTGAAGAATTCAAGGGTACCGGCAATATGGAAGTGCACCTCGAGCGCCGTCTGGCCGAGAAGCGCGTCTACCCTGCGATCAACCTGAACAAGTCCGGCACGCGCCGCGAAGAACTGCTGATCAAGGCTGACCAGTTGCAGAAAATCTGGATTCTGCGCAAGTTGCTGTACTCGATGGACGAGATCGAAGCGATGGAGTTCATCCTCGACAAAATGAAGGCGACGAAGAACAACAACGAGTTCTTCGACATGATGCGCCGGGGCGGGTAATACCCGCTCAAAGTGAGGCGCAAGGCGCTTGGCCAGGGCATGGCCAAGCCGTTCAGCAGGCATGGGGCACGCCCCACGCAACCCCTTCTGAACCGCCGGGGCGGGTAATACCCGCTCAAAGTGAGGCGCAAGGCGCTTGGCCAGGGCATGGCCAAGCCGTTCAGCAGGCATGGGCACGCCCACGGAAACCCTTCTGAACCGCCGGGGCGGGTAATACCCACACCGAAGCTTCGCCCACAACGCCCCCGCCTTTGCGGGGGCGTTGTTTTTAGGGCAACGATTTCTCGATTGCCCTCGCCCCACAAACCCCTGTATAATCGCCGGTTGCAGTATTTAACCCCTGGCAAGTGAGCAGCAATCGGGTCAAGAAGCGAGACCGACCGACGAAGTGCTGTTTGGCTACCAAACTAACCGAGGCAAGACCATGCGTAACGATATCCATCCAGATTACCGCGAAGTAGTGTTCCACGATCTGTCGTGCGACTTCAAGTTCATCACCCGTTCGACCATCCAGACCCGTGAGAAAATCACCCACGAAGGTCAGGAATACCCACTGGTCAAGATCGAGGTGTCGGCTGAATCGCACCCGTTCTACACCGGCAAGCACAAGATCGTCGACACCGCCGGCCGCGTCGAGAAATTCCGCCAGAAATTCGGTGCAGTTGGTTCGAAGACTTCGGTCGCCAACGGCTAAGTTTTTGCCGCGCAAGACAAAAAAAGCAGCCCCCGGCTGCTTTTTTTTCGTTGATACTACGTCCTATCTCATTCGCATCAAAAGCCTCTATCGATGAAACCAGTCCGCCTTGCCGCCGCCGCCACCCTCGCCCTGCCCCGCTGGGCCCTGCTCGGGCTGGCCATGCTGTACATTCTGCCCGGCCTGATCGGCCGTGAATTATGGAAAGAAGATGCGGCCGGCTTCGGCGTCATGTGGACCATGGCCCAGGGTGGCCTGCAGGACTGGCTCGCGCCCAACCTGGCCGGCCTGCCTATCCATGACGATGGCCCGCTGGCCTACTGGCTCGGTGCGCTGTGCATCAAGCTGTTCGGCTGGCTGACCGGCGGCGCCATGGCGGCGCGCCTGTCCAACATCGCCATTTTCATGCTTGGCACCCTGTCGGTCTGGTACACCGCCTTCCACCTCGGGCGGCGTCCGGAAGCGCAGCCGCTGCGCCTGGCCTTCGGCGGCCAGCCGGAGCCGAACGACTACGGCCGCACCCTGGCCGACACCGCCGTCCTGATCTATCTGGGTTGCCTCGGCCTGCTGCTGTTCAGCCATGAAACCCTGGCCGTGACGCTGCAAGGCTCCCTGCTGGCCTACTTCCTGTACCGCGCCGTGCGCTACGTCGAGACCGCCTCGATCCGGAACGCGGTGCTGGTTGGCCTGGCGCTGGGCGCCATGACGCTGGCGCGCGGCTGGCAAACGCCGCTCATCCTGACCCTGGCCTTGCTGCTGTGCACCCGCTTCCTGACGCTGCCGCCGGCACGCACCCTGGCCCACCTGGGCGTGGCCGCCGCCACCGCGGTGGTGCTGACCACGGCCTGGCTGGCGGCCAGCGCCCTGCTGCTCGAACAAGGGGCGGCGCCGGTATTCGGCTGGCTCGAGTGGAACCTGAACCAGCTCGCGCTGCCGAGCTGGAATTCGGCCAAGACCTTCCTGCGCACCGGGATCTGGTTCTTCTGGCCGGCCTGGCCGTTCGCCGGCTGGGCTATCTATGCCTGGCGCCGCCAGCACCATCTGCTGCACATTGTGCTGCCCCTGTTCGTGGTCGGCGCCCTGGTGCTGCTGATCATCTGCGATCCGGCGCCGGAGAACGGCGACCTGCTCAAGCTGCTGCCGCCCCTGGCCATCATGGCCGCGTTCGGGTTGCCCACCATGAAACGGGGCGCCATCAATGCCATCGACTGGTTCTCGGTGATGGTCCTGACCATGCTGGCCGCGCTGCTGTGGCTGTTCTATGTGGCCAAACTGACGGGCTGGCCGGCCCAGCCCGCCAAGAACCTGCTCAAGCTGCTCCCCGGCTTCGCGCCCGAATTCAGCTGGTTTCCTTTCCTGGTGGCCGCCTGTGCCACCGCCGGGTGGGTATTCCTGGTCCAGTGGCGCATTTCGCGTCAGCCCGCGGTGCTGTGGCGCGCGGTGGTGCTGTCCTCCGGTGGCTTGATCTTGCTGTGGGTAATGCTGACCACGCTGTTCCTGCAGGACATTAACTACAGCAAGAGCTATGCGAGCGTGGCGCGCCAGCTCGCGTCCAGCCTGCCGCCGGGGAGCAGCTGCATCGACACCAATGTGGGACTGGCGCAGCGCGCCTCGTTCGCCTATTACGGCAGCTTGCCGTTCTCGCGCCCGGGCCAGCATTGCGGCCTGCGCCTGCTGCAGGACAGCGTGCGCACCAAGGATCACAAGGAAGTCATGCTGCCGCCGGAATCGGGGCACTGGACCCTGATCTGGGAAGGACGGCGTCCGTCGGACCGCGACGAACGCTTCCGGCTGTATCAAAAAGACTAGGAAAACGCAAGGCGAACGTGATTGATGTGACAACATAATCCCCAAATTGCGGCATATCGCTTACTTTTATGGCAAGATAATCATCTTCCGCCATATCACAGGAACTGTATGCAAGCGCCCGGGCATCTTCACTACCTCGACGGATGGCGCGGGCTGGCGATTCTTTGTCTGCTGTTCGGCCATTTTTTCCCGGTTGCCGGGATCAATTTCGGCGCCATCGGCGTCAACCTCTTCTTCGTCCTGTCTGGCCTGCTGATGGCGCGCCTGCTGTTTGTCCAGCAGGTGCCGCTTGGCCAGTTTTATCAGCGCCGCATCGCGCGTATCTTTCCCGCCGTACTGGTCTTTCTGCTGGTCAGCGTGCTGGCCCTGCTGCTGGGCGGGCAAGCGCTGCGCTGGAACGAGGTGGCCGCCGCCGCGCTGTTCGTCAATAATTACACGGTCAGCGTGACCGGCAGCCAGTCGCTTCCCTTCGGCCATTTCTGGTCGCTGTGCGTGGAAGAGCACAGCTATATTCTGCTGTCGCTGCTGGCACTGGCGGCCCGCCAGCATCTGGCCCGGGCGAGCGCACTGGTCGGGATGGCGGCGCTGGCAACCGGACTGACCGGCCTGGCCTATACCAGCTGGTACAGCGATGCCCAACTGTGGCGCATGCTGATGCATACGGAAGTGGCCGCGTTTGGCATCTGTTCTTCGGCGTTGCTGGCGCTGTGGCTGCAGGAACGCACGCTGCCGCGCCTGCACGGCCTGAGCAGCGTCGTCCTGGTGCTGTTCGGAATGAGCCTGTACTGGTGGTCGGTACCGCATGCGCTGACCCTGATCGGCGCCACCGCCGCCTTCGCGCTGGCCGTCAATCTGCTGGCGGGAGCGGCGCCCGCGGTGCACGCGCTGCTCTCGGTCCAGGCGCTGCGCATGCTGGGACTGTGGTCGTTCTCGCTCTACGTATGGCAGCAACCGCTTTACTTGTTGAGCAAGTATCACGGCCTGCATCCGGTGCTGGGCCTGCTGCTGGCCATGGCATGCGGGATCGCATCCTATTACCTGGTCGAACGGCCTAGCCGCAACTGGCTCAACGCGCGCTTCGGTGCGCGCCGCATGCGGGCAGTGCCCACCACAGCCGGCGAAGCGCAGCCCATGGCCTGAACCGGCGCCTTACACTTTCATCGGCAGGATCACCATCTGCAAGCCTTCCAGGTGCAGGCGGCGCTGCACCGCCAGCGCGGCCTGATTGTGCAGCAGGCGGGTGATCCAGTTATCGCTCGAGAAGATCAGTTTGCTGGTGAAGAAGATCGAGCTTGGATATTCACGGTTGATCTCTTCGCACAGCTTGGTCACCTCATCGACGGCATCGGTGCCAAAGCTGATGTACGACGACGCCGCCATGCCATGACTCTGGCAAAAGTCGACAAAGAATTCGAGCGTGTCGGCTGCTTCCTCGCGCATTTTTTCCAGCGCACCCACGCCGCCGTAGGCGTGTGAATCCACAGTACGGGCATTGACGAACAGGAAGTTCTTGAAGTGGCCGGGGAACATGCGCAGCACCCACAGCAGCGCATGCAGGCCGCCGCCGCGCGACGAGCCCACGATGAAGACCGCGGTCTGGTGCTCGGGATCGGGTTCGACCGGCTCGGTGACGGGGCCAAACGGCTGGTTCTCGAACACTTCGTCGACCGAATGAATGGCCTGCTTGGTCTGGCGATAATGCTTGC
>DASWMN010000316.1:0-11930 GCA_036399735.1 Telluria sp.
CTGCATGGCGACGTCCGCAGTGTCAGCAAGAGCCTGTCCGTGGTGGCCAGCCGCCTGTCCTGGTTTGTCGGCGCCATGTTGCTGGCACTGCTGCTGGCCTGGCTGGTCATCGAGATCGGCGTCATCAGCCGCATCCGCACCCTGATCCGGCGTGCCGACTCGGTGGCGAAGACCGTCAAAGGAAAAGGCGCCGCCGACGAATTCGACGTGTCCGATTTGCGTGGCGAGGATGAGCTCGGCGTCCTGGCGAGCTGCCTGCACGACTTGCTGCGCCGCGTGCGCGAAGACGTGGAACGCGATACCATCCGCGCCGAACAGGAACGCGATATGTGGCATGCCGTCGGGCACGAAATCATGTCGCCACTGCAGGCGCTGATGGCCTTGCACGCGGCTGGCGACGAGCAGAGCCGGCGCTATCTGGCGCGCATGCAGCAGGCCATTCGCGTGCTGTACGGCAGCGCCTCCCCTAGCGAAGCCTTCCAGGCCAGCGTGGTTCAGGTCGGCGAACTGGACCTGACCGCCTTCCTGGCGCATGTGGCGACCAATGCACCCTTCTCCGGGATCGACAATGTGCGTTTTGCCGGCAGCGCCGAGCAGGTGCTCGCCCGGGCCGACGAGTATTTCCTGGAAGATGTGGTTACTCACGTACTGGGGAATGCCGCCCGTTATCGCGACCAGGGCAGCGCCATTATCCTCACGCTTGAGGCCAGTGCCACCGGCGCCACCATTACCATCAGCAACCGGGGGCCGCAGATTGACGAAGCCTTGATCGGCAAGGTATTTGAATACGGCGTATCGGACCAGCCTGATTCCGGCGCGCACGGCAATCGCGGCCAAGGCTTGTTCGTGGCCAAGATCTACATGGCCAAGATGGGTGGCACCATCAGCATTGCCAATCGGTCAGATGGCGTCAGCGTGGTGCTCAGCCTGCAGCGCGTGCAAGCCTGACGCCCTACATCTGGCGTACACGCCGCAGAAAAGCATCGGTCACCGGCAATTGCTCGCGGCGGCTGCGCAGGCGCACCGCCATCTGGCCATGCATGTTTGGCTCCACACTGGCGATTTCCTGGGCGTTGACAACTGTCGAGCGATGGGTTTGCCAAAACTGCTCGGGGTCAAGTTCCAGGACCAAATCCTTGAGCGTGCGTTTGATCAGTACCTCCGAATTGGCGAGCACGACGCGCGTATATTTCCCGTCCGACTGGAAGTAGACGATCTCATCGACTGTAATCAAGCGGATCGCATTGCCGACCGAGGCGGTAATCCAGCGCAGGCTGGTCGACCTGGATGGGTCCGGCTGCAACTGTTGAAGCAGGCTGGACAGATCCGCTGGCGCACTCGCAAGCCGCTGTTTGAGCCGCAGCACGGTATGGGCCAGCCGGCCTGGGTCGACCGGCTTGAGAACGTAATCCACGGCCCCGTTGTCAAACGCTTCGATGGCGTGGGCGTCGTAGGCCGTCACAAAGACGATGTGGCAGCGGTCGCGCAGCGTGCGCGCCACTTCCAGCCCGTTCGGATCGGGAATCTGAATATCCAGAAAAACAATGTCGGGCGCATGCAGGGCAATCTGCTGGAGCGCGGCCGCACCGTCGGCGGCGTGCGCGACCACGCGCAGTTCCGGCCACAACGCGGCCAGCAGTTCGGTCAGCTCCTCGCGCAGCGCCGGCTCATCTTCCACAATGACGGCACTCGGACCGGTTTCCCGGGATGATTTAGCGGCCCACATTGTCACTTTCCTTTTCCTCAAAGAGATCGCGCTCGCGCAAGGCCGCCAGGGCAGCGTGCAAGGCCATGTCCGGATCGGCCAGTTTTCCCGGCCGCCGGTTCATCGCCAGGCGCAGGTAGCCGATCAGTTTATCCAGCAATGCCGACGCACGCGCACTGTCACTGCGATACAGGGTATGCACCTGGCTGAGAATATCGGCCACCATGGCGGGGTCGATTTGCGCGCGTGCTTGTCCGAGCCGGGTGCGCGCCAGCTTCTGTGCAAGCAGGACGCGCCGGCTCAAGAGGCCATCGAGCGCAAGCTGGTGTGCAACCCGCTGCATGTTCAGCACATACAGCCAGCCCACCAGGCCGCCCCATAGCAGGGTCCGGATCCAGATTTCGAATATTTTTTCGATGGGGACCTGGGTGATCTGCAGAACTTCGCCGCGCATCAGCAGGGTAATGATTAACGCGACCAGCGTGCCAGCCGAGCTGCTACACAGCAAAGCAAACAGGAAGGCGAGCGGACGGCGCACCAGGTCGGTACGGTTCGCGGCAAACAGCCGAAAGCCAAGCAGCAGCATCCAAGCGGCGCCAAAAATGGAAAGCGCCTCCCGTGCCATGGCAGGTATCAGCCAGTCGAGACCGCGGCCGTCGGCACGGTCCAGCCAGAC
The DNA here is from genome assembly GCA_036399735.1 of Telluria sp. Classification (GTDB taxonomy): domain Bacteria; phylum Pseudomonadota; class Gammaproteobacteria; order Burkholderiales; family Burkholderiaceae_D; genus Telluria_A. The sequence goes on from DASWMN010000316.1 coordinate 2,382, forward strand.
AGGCAGCTCCGTCAATTGCGCGGCAATATCCCCCATGACGACAAACCCCAGGGTCTGGCGAAACTGGGAACGCGTCCGCTGCCACGTGGTCCAACAAAGGCTGCGGATCGATTCAAGCATGCTGGCCTGTCATCGCAATGCGTATGGAAGAATGCACGCCCTGCGCCAGCGGCTCCACCAGCAGCCGTGCTGCGTTGCCAAAACGCGCGCGCAGGCGTGCGTGCACGGTTGCAAGTCCAAGCCCGCTGCCGGATGTCTGGCGCAATCCCACCCCGTCGTCGCGCACGGCGATAATCAATTCACTGTCGCGCAGGCTGACGCTGACCTCAATCAGTCCTGCGCCGGCCTTGGGCGTCACACCGTGGCGTACCGCATTGTCGACCAGGGTCGCGATGGTCAATGCAGGCAACAGCACATCGGCAGCGTCCGGTGCAAGGGTAATCGTGTAGCGCATCCGGCCACCAAAGCGCTGCTCGATCAAATTCAAATACAGACCGATCAAGTCGAGCTCGTCGGCAACGCGCCACCCGGGCGTGCGCAAAGCCGGCAAGGCGCGTTGCAGGTAATCGATCAGGCGCGCCAACACGTCGCCGGCGGCCTCGTCGTCGATCCGGTACATGCGCTTGACGTGCGCCAGCGTGTTGAATAGAAAGTGCGGCTCGATCTGGGCTTCGAGCATCGCCAGTTCACTGCGGTCCAGATCGGTTTCCATCGCCGTGGTTTCGCGCAAGACCAAAGCGGCCCGGGAAGACTGCTCGGCGCTAAACGCGTGCATCTGCAACCAACCGTAGATAAACATGGCGACGATACCGGCACGCAATGCCACCTGGCTCAGGCCGGTGGCACGCACATCGCGGCCCATCACCAGCGGAAACAGCTGCAGATAAACAGTGATGATCGCGGCCAGTGTGCAAGCAAGGACCGCCAGCTGCCCGAAGACCATGCGTGGTGCGAGCGCTTGGGGATACCGATGTGCAAGGATCGGATTGAGCAAGCGGTTGCAAGCCAGGGCCAGCGTGCCCAGCACCAGATGAAACAGCAGCAGGATCGCATGCGCTGCCCCGAAGCGCAGCGGCCCCTCCGCGAATAGCAGGTAGCCGAGCGTGGACTGCAGGGACAAGGCGCACCCGGCCAGCAGGACCCAGCCGAGACCGGACCAGCGGTGGTGCGTCATCGTCTCCGGCTGGTCATCCATGGCAGCGCGCTCTCGTGATTGATGGCAAAGTATAAACGATCGACTAGCGCTCCGGCGGCATCCTCATTCCGCCAGTCCGGGCCGGTAGATCCGGGCCACGCCCTGTGTCACCGTTTGCGGCATCTGTCCTTGAAAGCCTTGGTTGGTCAGAACAATGACCGAGAGGCCCGACTCTTGATAATGAATGAAGTTGCAGATATAGCCGGGCATGCCGCCGGAGTGAAAGATCTTGTGCTCCGTTCCAATCAGCGCGAGGAACCAGCCGAGGCCAAAATTGGCCGTCGCCTTGGTCGGGCCGGTGGTCAGGCCCGTACCGATGGAAATGGAAAACATAGCGTCCAGGCTGGACTGTCGCAGCAAGGTATTACCACGCAAGGCCGCGTCGTACTTGGCCATGTCCATCAGACTTGCCTCAACGCCGCTCGCCGCGAGCGAGCCGTAATTGCGCAGCCCCGGGGACGCGGTGTCGATCGTCAGTTTGTTCCCCACCATCGCATAGCCAGCGGCACTGCCGGCCAGCGTCTCGTTCGGCGCCATGATGCGGGCGTCGCGCATGCCCAGCGGCGTAAAGATCTTGTCGCGCAGATAGTTGCCGTAATAGCGTCCGCTGGCCCGGCTCAGCACGATACCGAGAATATCGTAGCCGACATTGCTGTAGGACCAGCTCAAGCCCGGTGTCTGGGTCGACGGGAAGGTTTTGTAGATAGCCAGGATTTCGTCCTCCGACAACACCCGGTTGCCTTCGACGATGGCGCGGCTGGCATCGGTGGGGTATTCCGGCAAGCCGGAACTATGATTGAGCAAGTGCCGCACCGTAATTGCTTCCCAGCTCGGGATCACCGGTCCGATATAGGTGCTGATTTTGGCATCGAGATCGAGCTTGCCCTCCTCTACCAGCAGCATCGCGCCGGTCGCGGCAAAGGTTTTGCTGATGGAACCGATTTCCATACGGAGTTCAGGCCGCAGGGGGACCCTGGCCTCCAGATCGGCGTAGCCGTATGACTTGGCGTACAGCAGCTTTCCATTCTCCAGCACTGCCAGTGACAGGCCCGGGATGTTTGCCTCAACCATCCTTGCCTGCACATAGGCGTCGACCTCGGCATTGGCGGCCTGACTGCTGCCAGCGGGCGACATGCTTACCGCTGGCAAGGCGACCGGGTCGGGTATGGGGCTGGCCCCGCCACCACCGCCACAGGCAACAAGGAGGAGCGCTGCGCTCGCAGCGACGAGGATCAGCCGGCGTGCCGGAGCAAGCATCATAGTGTTTCCCATGGAAAGTCCTCGCCATCGAGGAAGACCACTATCGTAAGCAGCCTGGTGCGCAAATTTCGAACAAAGGCGCTGAGGACCGCGAAAACGAGGATGAACCTGCCAATATGCGGGACGAAGTGCTGTGGCACGTGCACGCTATGTGAAATCCGGAACAGATAGTCGAGCTCGCATCGGGATAATCAAGCGTTCCCTTCATGCATTTGAAAGTTGCTATCATGCCGCCCGACAATGATCTGGACGAACCTTCCTTGCGCCTGTCCCGGCGCGGCTTTATCCAGACGGCAGCGGCAGCGGCAGCGGCGGTCAACCTGCCGACAACAGCTGCGACCACGTCCAAGCCGGAGGCCCTCCCGGCACCGGTTGCTCCCCCGCAGCAATTGACACTGGACATCAACGGCAAGCAGCATCGCCTGACACTCGAGCCCCGCGTGACCCTGCTCGATGCGCTGCGCGAGAGCATCGGCCTGACCGGCACCAAGAAAGGTTGCGACCGCGGCCAATGTGGCGCTTGCACAGTGCTGGTCAACGGCCGCCGCATCAACAGTTGCCTGACGCTGGCCGTCATGCATGAAGGCGACAAAATAAGCACGATCGAAGGGATCGCCAGTAATGGCCAGCTGGCGCCGATTCAGGCCGCCTTCATCGAACATGACGCTTTCCAGTGCGGCTACTGTACGCCAGGCCAGATTTGCTCGGCAGTCGCCTGTATCGACGAGATGCGCGCAGGCACCGCCAGCGCGGCCAGCCCTGACATGCGGATAAGACCGGTGGATATGAATGGCGCGGAAATTCGCGAGCGCATGAGCGGCAATCTGTGCCGCTGTGGCGCGTATCCGAATATCGTGACCGCCATTGCGGCGGTGGCCTCACGCAAGTCCTGACCGGAGCCGACATGCAATCCTTCTTTTACGAACGGGCGACTGATCCAGCCCACGCTGTGCGTCTGGGGCAACAGCCGGGCGCCAAATTCATTGGCGGCGGCACCAATCTGCTCGATCTGATCAAGGCCGATGTGGAGCATCCGGTGCGGCTGATCGACATTACGCGCATCGGACTGGACCAAATCACCGAACTGGCCGATGGCGGCGTGCGCATCGGGGCACTGGCACGCAACAGCGACACCGCCAACCATCCGCTGATTCGCGAGCGCTACCCCCTGCTGGCGCAGGCCCTGCTCTCCGGTGCGTCGCCGCAGCTGCGCAATATGGCGACTACTGGCGGCAACCTGATGCAGCGCACCCGCTGCCCTTACTTTACCGACACCGCCTTTGACATGTGCAACAAGCGCATGCCGGGCTCCGGCTGCGGCGCGCGCGAGGGCTACAGCCGGGTGCACGCCATCCTTGGCGCGAGCGAATCCTGCATTGCCGTTAATCCATCGGACATGAATGTGGCGCTGGCAGCGCTCGATGCCTCGGTGGTGATTGCCACGCCGCGTGGCGACCGCGTAATTGCCGCCACCGAATTCCATCGTTTACCAGGCAACAAGCCGGAGGTGGATACCATGTTGCTGCCAGGAGAAATGATCGTGGGCGTCGATTTGCCCGCGTCGCCATTCGCGCTGCATTCGCACTATCTGAAAATTCGCGACCGCGCCAGCTACGCGTTTGCGCTTGTCTCGGTTGCCGCGGCGCTTGATATCGAAGGCGGCATGGTACGCAAAGCCCGCATCGCGCTGGGCGGCGTCGCGCACAAGCCATGGCGCATGGAGGCCGCGGAAGCTCTGCTCCAGGGCAAGAACCTGACCGACGAAAAACGCATGGCCGCAGCAAAGGCGCTGACCGCCGGGGCGCGTGCATTCAAGGACAACAAATTCAAAATTGAACTGGTACAACGTGCCATTGTGCGGGCGCTGCGCACCGCCGAGGGGGTCGCATGAGCATCATTGGACAAGGCATGGACCGGACCGACGGCTTCCTCAAGGTGACAGGCGGCGCAGTCTATTCCGCCGAGCATAAAATTGACAGGCTGACCCATGCGGTGATGGTGCTCAGCACCATCCCGAGCGGCACGGTTGTCAGCATCGATACGGCCATGGCCAGCGCGATGCCTGGCGTTCTCGCTGTGCTGACACATCAGAACGCGCCGAAGCTGCCAAAACAGGAGAAGCCGCCACCGGGTGCGCCGGCCGGCGCCAAGCTCTCGCTTTTGCAAGATAATGTCGTGCACTACAACGGGCAACCAATCGCCGTGGTGGTGGCAGACACGCTGGAGCGCGCGCGCGATGCCGCGCGCAAACTGCGGGTGCGCTACGCCGCCACGACAGCGGTCCTGGATTTCCGCAAAGCCAAGCAGAATGTGCGCAAGCCGCCCAGCCAGCCTGAAAAACCCACCGATTCCAGCCGTGGCAATCTGGCCGGCGGGCTCTCGCGCGCGGCTCTGCGCCTGGATGCCGTGTACACCACACCGGTTGAAAATCACAATCCGATGGAGCCGCACGCGACCATTGCACTGTGGGACGGCGACCAGCTGACCCTGCACGATTCAACGCAGTATGTAGGTGGCGCGCGCAAAGCCGCGGCCAAAACCTTTGGCATTCCGCCGGAAAAGGTGCAGGTGAATTGCCCCTTCGTTGGTGGCGGCTTCGGCAGCAAGGGAACGCCCTGGTCCCATGTCATGCTCGCCGCGATGGCGGCCAAGGTGGTGAACCGTCCGGTCAAGCTGGTGGTGGAACGCCAGCAAATGTTCGGCCCGGTCGGCGCACGCCCGATGACGGAGCAGCATATGCGGCTGGGCGCCAGCAAGGACGGCAAGCTGACGGCGCTGGCCCATGATTCAGTTTCGCACACGGCATTTCTGGACGACTTTCTTGAGCCCTGCGCCCTCGTTTCGCGCTCACTCTACGCCGCAGAAAGCACGCGGACCACGCACCGCTATGCCAGCATGAATCTTGGCGTGCCCACTTACATGCGGGCGCCTGGGGAAGCAAGCGGCAGTTTCGCGCTTGAATCGGCCCTGGACGAACTTGCCTACAAGCTCAAGATGGACCCGGTTCAATTGCGGCTGCAAAATTATGCAGAGACAGATCCCGAAAAGAACTTGCCCTACTCCAGCAAATCACTGCGCGAGTGTTACCGCGTGGCGGCAGAACGGTTCGGCTGGGCACGCCGCACTGCGGAACCGCGGTCGATGCGATCGGGCCAGATGCTGGTCGGCTGGGGCATGGCCACCGCCACCTATCCAACCAACCGGCAGAAGTCGAAGGCGTCGGCCGCCCTGCATCCGGACGGCAGCGTCGTCGTGCGCAGCGCGACCCACGATCTTGGCACCGGCACGTACACGGTCATGACACAGATCGCCGCCGACGCGCTCGGCGTACCGGTGGCGAAAGTTCGCTTTGAACTGGGCAACACGGGCATGCCGGAAGCGCCTGTCTCCGGGGGCTCGATGACAGTGGCCAGTGTCGGCCCCGCTGTGCATGCGGCAGCGACCGCCTTGCGCGAGAAACTGGCCGCAATGGCCAGCGCCGACGAGCGCTCGCCACTGAAGGGAACGGCGGCGCCGGATGTGGTCGCCGAGAACGGCTGGCTCAGCGTGCGCGGCGCGCAGGACCGGCGCGAGTCCATGACTGCCCTGGTGGCGCGTAACGGCGGCAAGCCGATTGAAGCCGACAGCGAATCGGCGCCGGGCGATGAGAAGAAACAGTATTCCATGCACGCCTTCGGCGCTGTCTTTGTCGAAGTGCATGTGGACCCGGAGCTCGGTACGATCCGCGTCCCGCGCGTGGTAGGCGCCTACGGCATCGGCAAGCTGATGAACAAAAAGACCGGCCACAGCCAACTGCTGGGTGGTGTCGTCTGGGGGGTGGGCATGGGCTTGATGGAAAAGACGGAAATTGACTTGCGCACCGGCCGCGTGCTCAATGCCAATCTGGCCGATTACCATGTACCGGTCAATGCGGATATTGGCGAGATCGATGTCAGCGTGGTCGAGGAAAATGATCCCCACGTCAATCCGCTGGGTGCGAAAGGCATCGGCGAGATCGGTATTGTGGGCGTGGCGGCAGCCTTGGCGAACGCGGTGTACCATGCAACAGGCAAGCGCATTCGCGATTTGCCGATCACCGTCGACCAACTGGTATGAGGTAGAAACTGTCAGACTCCGCCGTCAAATCCTGGCTGCCATGGGTGGTCGCTGCCGCGCTGTTCATGGAGCAGCTCGACGCGACCATCGTCAACACGGCCGTGCCGAGCATCGCCGCGAGCCTGCAGGTCACGCCGCTCAGTCTCAAGTCCATCGTCAGTAGTTACATCCTCAGCCTGGCGGTTGGCATTCCCGTCAGTGGCTGGATGGCGGACCGCTTCGGCACCAAGCGCGTGTTTGCGGTGGCGATCGTGGTATTCACGCTGGCCTCCGTCCTGTGCGGCCTGTCGGTGAACACGCCCATGATGATTGCCGCGCGGCTGCTGCAAGGCTTGGGCGGCGCGATGATGATGCCGGTCGGCAGGCTTGCGATCATCCGCACCTTTCCCAAGGCCGAACTGCTGGGTGCGATGAATTTCGTGATCATCCCGGCACTGATCGGGCCGCTGCTGGGGCCGACTGTGGGTGGGCTGATCGTGCATTGGCTCTCCTGGCGCGTCATCTTCTTTATCAATGTGCCCGTTGGGATGATTGCCCTGTATATGGTGTACCGTTTCATGCCCGACTACCGCGCGGAAAAACGGCGTCCGCTGGATGTCGTTGGATTGCTCCTGTTCAGTTCGGGAACGGCGATTCTGTCCTGGTTGCTGGAAGTTTTCGGTGAGCAGACCTTGCCCCTGTGGCTAGAGGCCGTGCTGCTGGCGCTGTCCGTGGGTTTGCTGGCTGCCTACGCGGCGCACGCGACCCGGGCCGAGTTTCCTTTGCTGCGCTTGGCGCTGTTCCGGATTCGTACCTTCCGCATCAGCGTGCTGGGCGGCTTTGTAACGCGGCTGGGCGTCGGCGGCCTGCCATTCTTGCTGCCCCTGCTGTATCAGGTCGGGCTGGGTTTCCCCGCATGGAAGTCCGGTTTGCTGATGATGCCGGCAGCGTTGGCAGCAATGGGCATGAAATTCATGTCGCAGCGACTGCTGCGGCGCTTTGGCTACCGCCAGATCCTGGTCGTCAACACCGTGTGCATTGGCGCCACCATCGCGCTGTTTGCCACGGTTGGACCCGGCACCTCGCCAGCATTTATCGTGATGATCGGGCTGATGCAAGGCTTCTTCAATTCGATGCAATTCTCCAGCATGAACTCACTTGCCTACGCGGACGTGGACGATCCCGATTCCAGCATGGCCAGCACGATGTCCAGTTCATTCCAGCAATTGTCGATGAGCTTCGGGCTGGCCGCAGGATCGCTTGTGGCCGCGTGGTATCTCGGCAAAGTGCCGCAGACCAATCAGCCGATGGTGGTCGATGCCTTGCATCACGCTTTCCTGACCCTGGCAGTGATTACAGCTTTGTCTTCCGTCACCTTCTGGCGCTTGCGGCGTGAAGATGGCGAGAGTATCAGCCGCGGCATTGTGCGGAATCAGGCGTCGCCGGCAGTCAGCCAGGCCTGAACCGCACCGGCCCGATCTGGCTTAGCGTGGCAATTCAGGACGGTAGATTTTGGCGATTCCGCGTGACATCACCTGCGGCACCTTGCGGTCGTAGCTCTGGTTAGTCAGAACGATCACCGACATGCCCGCGTCCTGGTAGCGGATGAAATCGCTCGTGAACGCAGGCATGCCGCCTGAGTGATAAATCTTGCGGTACGTGTCCACCGTGCTGAGGAACCATCCCAGTCCATAATTGACGTCGGCGCGCATGTCGCCTGTGCGTGCTTCGGCCAATGCACTCACAGTCCACATGGCATCGCGGCTCGATTGCCGCAACAGGGTGTCGCCGCGCAGTGCGGCGTCGTATTTCGCGATATCAAGTGCTGTCGATTCGATGCCGCTGGCCGCCATGGACAGGAAGCGCACGACGCCCGCTGGATGGCGCAGGGCCACAATTTGCTGGCGATCATTCATGGTGTAGCCCATCGCTTTGCCGGTCCCGTCATCGGTGGCGGACATGATGCGGGTATGGTCCATGCCAAGCGGAACGAAGATCTTTTCCTTGACATAGTCGCCGTAGAATCTGCCGGTGATGCGGCCCATGATCAGGCCCAGCAGATCAAAACCGATGTTGCTGTACGACCAGGTCTGGCCCGGTTTGCCGGTCGCAGGCACCTTCATGTACACCTCCAAAAATTCCGCTTCGCTGGCGACATGATTTTGCAAGCGATCCCGGGGGCCTGCGTCGGGATTTTCAGGCAAACCGGAGGTATGGTTGAGCAAGTGGCGGACCGTGATCCCTTCCCAACTGGGCAATACCGGACCGATATAAGTACTGATTTTGGCATCCAGATCGATTCTGCCTTCCTCCACCATCAGCATGACGGCAGCGGCGGTAAAGGTCTTCGAAATCGATCCAATTTCCAGCCGATGCTCCGGCGTCATGGGCTCCGCGCCTTCCAGCCTCGCGTAACCGTAGGACTTGGCGTAGATCAGGCGGCCGTTGTCCATGACTGCGATTGATGCGCCCGGAATTTTTCCTTCTACCAGCTGCGCCTGGACATAAGCATCCACCACCGCGTCAGTGGCCTGCGTGCTGCCTGCGGGCGACCTGCTAATGACAGGCAATGACTGCGGGGCTGGCGCTGGGGCATGGTCGCCGCCCCCGCCACCACCGCATGCGGCCAGGAGCAAGGCAATCGATGCTGCGGCGAGGGACAGTCGCCAGCCATGAAAATGGGTCATATGTGCATTCCGATAAATCCCCGCCAATCGGGGTCGGTAGCGATCGTAATTCAGGCAGGAAGCAAGGAAAGAAGTAAAGACATGGACGCGGTTTCTGCGGGGATGAAGGAGCGGAACTGAAGATTAGAGCCTGGACGAAAAAAAACCCCCGGTTTGCACTAGGCGCGATCTTGAGCGCGTCTAGGCTTACCGGGGGTTTTTCTCTTATAACTAGCCTGACGATAACCTACTTTCACACTGGTTGCAGCACTATCATCGGCGTAATCTCGTTTCACGGTCCTGTTCGGGATGGGAAGGGGTGGTACCGAGTTACTATGGTCATCAGGCATAACT
>DASWMN010000317.1:0-7614 GCA_036399735.1 Telluria sp.
AAGGCTTCAGCGACATTTACGCGCTTGGCGATTGCGCGGCCAATATCGGCGCGGAAGGCAAGCAGGTGCCGCCACGCGCCCAGGCCGCGCACCAGCAAGCCGACTACCTGCGCAAGCGCCTGCTGCGGCTGGCGGCGCGCAAGGCGCCAGGCGAGACGCCGTACGCGTATCTCGATTACGGCTCTCTGGTCTCGTTCGGGCACCGCAATTCGGTGGGTAGCCTGATGGGCTCACTCAAGGGGATCAACTTCTTTGTGGATGGCCTGTTCGCGCGCATGATGTACGCCAGCCTGCACCTGATGCATCACGCCGCCGTGCTGGGAACGCTCAAAACGGCCGTGCTGGCGGTGGCGCGCTTCCTGATCAAGCGCAGCTCGCCGCTGGTCAAGCTGCACTAGGCGTTCTGCAGCGGGCGGGGCAGGGTCAGGGTGAGGGCGGTGCCGCGCTGCGGTGCCGGGGCGACGGACAGCGCCCCACCCAGATAGCGCGCGCGTTCGCGCAGCAGGCGCAGGCCGTGGCAGTCGCGCGAGGCCGCATTGTAGTTGGCCAGGCCCACGCCGTTGTCGCGTACGGTGAGCATGACGGTCTCGTCATCGTCGTCCAGGATGACATCGACTTCGCTGGCGCCGGCATGCGCGACGACATTGCGCAAGCCTTCTTCGACCACCCGCAGCAGGGCCACGCCGTGTTCGCGGCCGTAGACCAGGTCTTCATCGGGCAGACTGACGCGCGCCACCAGCTGATGCTGGGCGCCAAAATCGCTCACCAGTTCGGCCAGTGCGGCTTTGATGCCGAGAAACTCGAGTTTGTCGTTCCAGATCGCGAGCTGCATCTCGCGGTTGCTGTTGATAATGCCCATCAACAGCTTCTTCATTTGCGTGGTGCGCTGTTGCAGGGGCGATTCGGCCGGAACCTGTTGCGCCAGCAGCGACAGATGCATGGTCAACGCCGTCATGGACGAACCCAGGCTGTCGTGCAGCTGGCGCGCCAGCTGGCGCCGCTCGTCATCCCAGCACAGGGTAAGGTGGCCCAGCAGTTCGCTCAGGTCGGCGGTTCGCTCCGCAACGCGGCGTTCGATTTCCGCTTCAAGTTGTTGTGGGTCGGATGCGCTCATGCAGGCACTCATTCAATGTTTCTTAAATCATACAACAGCCGTAAAACGCTGTCGCGCGCAGGCGTGCGCGGCTCTGGCCGAGTCAGGTTCAGGCCGTCTTGGCCGGCGCGCACTGGGTGATCGCCTCGAGCAGATGGTTGATGTCGACCGGCTTGACCAGGTGCATGTCGAAGCCGGCGTCGAGCACGCGGCGCTGGTCTTCCGCCAGGCCGTAGCCGGTCAGGGCGATCAGCTTGATGTTGCGGGTGTCCGCGTGAGCGCGCAGGCGCCGCGCCACTTCATAGCCATCGATGCCGGGCAGGCCGATGTCGACCAGGGCCACATCGGGCTGGTGCGCCAGTGCCATCTGCACGCCCTGCAGACCATCGGCGGCCTGTGCCACCGGATAACCGCAGGCGTCGAGCATGGTGACCATCATTTCGCGGCCATCGTCATTGTCTTCGATGAGCAGCACGCTGGGCTTGCCAGCGTCTTCGAAATTGGGGGTGTCGCGCGGCGCCAGTTGCACCGGCACCGCGCGCGGCAGGCGAATTTCGAAGGTGCTGCCGCTGCTGGCGCCGTCGCTGTGCGCGCTGACGCTGCCGCCGTGCAGTTCGACCAGGCGCCGCACCAAAGCCAGGCCGATGCCCAGTCCGCCTTGCGCGCGGTCCAGCGTGGTGCTGGCCTGCACGAAAACGTCGAACACATGGGGCAGCAGTTCTTCCGCAATGCCGACCCCGGTATCGCGCACGGTCAGCACGATTTCCTCGTCCTCATCGGCCACGCCGATGGTGATGGCGCCGCCGGCCGGCGTGTACTTGAGCGCGTTGTCGATCAGGTTGGTGGCAATCTGTTCGAGCCGGGTCGGGTCGCCATCGACCCAGCCGGGCGCCATTTCCATGTTCAGCTGGTAGTTGACGGTGCGGCCGGTGGCCTTGAAGGTGTCGAGGCAGGCCGACACCAGGGCCGACACTTCCACCGGCTGGCGCGCCAGCAGGATCTTGCCGGACATGGCGCGCGACAGGTCAAGCAGATCGTCGACAATGCGCGACAGGTGCTGGCTCTGGCGCTGGATGATCTGTTTGGCGCGCGCCACCGTATCGGTGCCGGCGCCAGGCAGGCCGATCAGGGCTGCGGCGCTGCTGATGGCCGACAGCGGATTGCGCAGCTCGTGCCCGAGCATGGCCAGAAATTCATCCTTGGCGTGGCTCTTGCGCTCCGCTGCCTGGCGCTCTTCCATCTCGCGCGTGAGGCGCTTGTTGGTGGCGGTCAGTTCGGTGGTGCGCTGGCTGAGCTTGTGCGCCTGGCGCTTGAGTTCTTCGTTCTTTGTGGCGAGGGCAACAAACACCTGGACCTTGGCGTGCAAAATCTGCGGGATCACCGGGGTGAACAGAAAGTCGGCGGCGCCGCGCTGGTAGGCTTTCAGGCGGTCAATTTCGTCGGCCAGAAAAGCGGTCACAAAGATGATCGGTATGTCGGCCGAACGGGCGCGCTGATGAATCGCCTCGGCCGTTTCGAAACCATCCATGCCGGGCATGTTCACGTCCAGCAGGATGACGGCGAAATCGTGCAGCAGGACCTGACGCAGCGCTTGCTGGCCAGAATTGGCGGCAATCACGTCATAGCCGGATTCTTCGGCCCACTGATCCAGCAGGCTGGTCAGTGCCAGCAGGCTGGCAGCATCATCGTTGACGACGAGGATCTTTGGTTTTTCTATTTTAGGCACGTCGTTCCTGCGCTGCGCATGGGTGGTGGACTTCGTCGCTGCTGCCGACAGGATAGCAGAGCGCCGTTTTTTTCTCTGCATAAACGTTCAATATAACGCAACGCCGGGCAGAATTTTCCAATGATAGCAATGGCAATCCTCAGTGTCAAAAAGCAATCGTGCGCGGTTGCAATAGGGGTACATGGTTCGCTAGCGCACAGTCATTCCGCCATGCCTGTGAGACAGTTGAATCAGAAAGACTCTCGCCGCCACCGGCAGCATACGAAAGGATTCACATGAACATCAATACCATCGTCGACGCCGACTACGCCGGCAAATGTTTCCGCGACATTTGCAACGCTCCACTGGCTGCCATGCGCGGCCTCAGCAAGAAAGACGCTGAGGCATTGCACAAGGCGTTCGGCATTACCACCATTGGCGATCTGGCCGAGCTCAAGTTCGTCAAGTGGGCCAGCGCGATCAAGATTCTCGCTTCCGAAGAGTGCGACACGCCCGAGCAGGCCGCCAAGGAAACCTTGCTCGACGAAGCCGTCGAAATGACCTTCCCGGCCAGCGATCCGATCTCGGTCGACTCCGGCATCACCCGCATCGAAGTGCCGCCCGACATGGTCGACGCCAGCACCGATCACCAGCATGCCAAAGCGGTCGAAGCTTCCACCGAAAAAGGCAAGCGCGAAGCTGCCTGAGCCGGCAACGGCGCCAACAAAAAAGCGGGAATCTGCCCGCTTTTTTTATTCTCAGAATGGCCGCTGCGGCAGGCCGTCAGCGGACCGGGGAGAGGTTAACTTTTTTTTGGACCGGCAGCACCGCAGCGGGCGCGGCCGACGTGGCGCAGAAGCGGTTCTTGCCGCCGCGCTTGGCTTCGTACAGCGCATAGTCGGCAATGCTGATCAGCGCGTCGACGGTTTCGGCATCGTCCGGATAAATGCTGATGCCGATGCTGGTCGACAGGCGCAGCGTCAGGTCCTTGATGAAGAAGGGCTCGGAAACGGCTTCGACCAGCTTGGCCGCCGGCCCCTGGGCGTCACTCAGGCTGTTCACCTCGCCCAGCACCACCATGAATTCGTCGCCGCCCAGACGGGCCACGGTATCTTCCTTGCGCGAGGACGCGACCAGGCGCTGCGAGACGATCTTGAGCACCTCGTCGCCGTACGCGTGGCCGTAAGTGTCGTTGATCGCCTTGAAGCCATCGAGATCGAGATACATGATGGCCGCCTTGTGATGGTTGCGGCTGGCATGCTGGAGCGTGGTTTCGATGCGGTCTTCCAGCAGGCGCCGGTTGGGCAGCCCGGTCAGGGCGTCGTGCAGCGCCAGTTCCTGCTGCGCGCGGCTGTACTGGGCCAGCTCCTTGTACAGGAGCCGCACTTCCAGCATATTGTGGATGCGCTTGTGTACTTCGAGCAGGTCGAACGGTTTGCTGATGAAGTCGCGCGCGCCCGCTTCCAGCGCGGCGATCTTGAAACTGGGCTGGGCGGTCAGGGCCAGCACCGGCAGGTAGCCGCCGTGCTCGATTTCCTTGAGGCCCTTCATGACCTGGAAACCGTTCAGTCCGGGCATTTGCAGGTCGAGCAGAATCAGGTCGTAATTGTGCTGTCGATGCAAAGGGCATACCTGTTCAGGCAACATGGTGGAACTGACGCAGGCGTATCCTTCTTCGCGCAATATCTCTTCCATCAATTCGATATTGTCGGCGGAATCGTCCACGACCAGAATCTTTGCGTTCAGGATGTCTTCACGGCTCGGCATGCGTCTTCTCGATCAATAAACAAGGTCCAGTATTCGGATTTCAGTTTTGCAGTGTACACGCGAATAGAACATTTCTTGTAGGACAGGACCGCGTGCGCGGGTAGGAGCACCAATATTTCCGAATTTCTAACGCGATGGCAGCATTGATGCCACTGTTGCAATCAGTTCGCTGGGCTCCACGGGCTTGGGAATATGGGCCCGGAAGCCCGCTTCCAGTGCCTTGAGGCGGTCTTCGGAACGGGCGAAGGCCGTCAGCGCCACGGCCGGCACATTGCCGCCGTGCCCGGGGCCCAGCGCCTGCACCCGCGCCAGCAGTTCGAAGCCGTCCACGTCGGGCATGCCCAGGTCGCTTACCAGCACATCGGGTATTTGTTCGCGGATGGCCGCCAGCGCATGCTCGGCGCTGGACGCGGTGCGCACCGTGGCATGGCAATCCGACAAGATCCGGTTGATCAGGTCGCGCGCATCGGCCTCGTCGTCCACCACCAGTACATTCACTTGCGACAAGTCGCGCAGCTTGATGTCCGGCGTGGGCGGGTTCGGCAGGCTGTACGGCATGCGGTCCGGGCGCGAGGAGGGCGTCTGGCGGTTGGCGGCCGGCAGTTCGATGGTGAAGCTGGCGCCGCGTTCTTCGCCTTCGCTGTCAACCCGCACCGTGCCGCCGTGCTGTTCGATCAGGTGCTTGACGATCGACAGGCCCAGTCCCAGGCCGCCATGCTTGCGCGTGGTGGAAGCGTCGCCCTGGCGGAAACGCTCGAACACGTGGGCCTTGAATTCGGGCTTGATGCCGACGCCCGTGTCCTGCACCGTGATCTCGACATAGTCCTCGAAGGAGGTCAGGATGATGCGCACCAGGCCGTCGCGCGGGGTGAACTTGATCGCGTTCGACAGCAGGTTCCAGATCACCTGCTGCAGGCGCGCCGGGTCGCCCGCGATCTGGCCGACGGCGGGATCGTAGTCGCGCTCGAGGCGGATATTCTTGGCGTCGGCGGCCGGGCGCACGGTCTCGATGGCGGCGTCGATGAACACCGCCGGCGCCACGGTCTGCATGTCGAGCAGCACCTTGCCCGACGTGATGCGGCTCATGTCGAGCAAGTCCTCGATCAGCTGCGCCTGGGCCCTGGCATTGCGCTCGATGGTTTGCAGGCCTCGCTGCAGGTCGGCCGTATCCCGGCTGCCGCGGCGCAGCACCTGGGCCCAGCCCAGAATCGCCGACAGCGGGGTGCGCAGTTCATGCGACAGCGTGGCCAGGAATTCATCCTTCATCTGGCTGGTGCGTTCGGCTTCGGCCCGCGCCGAGCGTTCGCTTTCCAGCAGTACCTTGCGTTCTTCGGCGGCGCGCTGGGCCGCTTCATACAGGCGCGTGTTGTCGATCGCGACCGCGGCCTGGGCGGCAATCCCGCCCACGATGCGCTCGGTGCGGGCGCTGAAAATGCCTGCTTCCGGGTGGCCGAAGAACAGGCTGCCCAGCACTTCACCGGAACGCGCGATCACCGGCACGGCCAGGTAGCTGCGCACGGTCGGGTAGCCATTCGGGATGCCGAAGAACGGTTCGCTGGGGCCGTAGCGCGGATCGGCCGTGATGTCGTCCGAGCGCACCACGCCCTCGCCGCGCAGGCTCGGGCCAAACAGCTCGGTGGCGCGCGGCTGGCCGAACTGCTCAAACTCGGCCGGCGCCGCGCCGCTCAGGGTGTACAGGGTGAACAGGTCGCCGTCGCTGTCCTTGCCATGGTAGAAAAAGGCCCCGAAACGGGCGCCGCTGATGCCGGTGGCGGCGTCGGTGACGGTTTGCAGCAAGGATTTGAGGTCGCGCTGCGAGGCCAGGGCGCTGCCGGTGCTGTTGAGCAGTTCAAGCACATTCGATTCTTCGCGCAGGGCCTGTTCGACGCGCTTGACCTGGTCGACGTCGGTATTCGTGCCGAACCAGCGCACCACGTTGCCGAGCCGGTCGCGCACCGCGTTCACGCGCGTGAGGAACCAGCGGTACTGGCCGTCGGCGCCGCGGATCGGGTATTCCATCTCGAAGGGATTGCCGGTGCGGATAGATTCGTGCCAGCGCTGCAGCATTTGCGGCAGCACTTCAGGGTCGTGCGTTGTTTGCCAGCCCCAGCCGACCACCTGCTGCGGCGTGGTGCCGGTGTACTCGTACCAGCGCTTGTTGAACCAGACGATGGCGCCGTCGGCCTGCGCCATCCAGGCCAGCTGCGGGATCGAATTGGCCAGGGCGCGCAGCACCTCTTCGCTTTCGCGCAGGGTGTCCTCGGCGCTCTTGCGGGTACTGATGTCCTGCACCACGCCGGTCATGCCCAGCACATTGCCGTCGCGGTCATAGTCGACCCGGCCGACCACGCCCACCCAGCACGGCGAACTGCCGGGACGGTCGACCCGGCATTCGACGTTCAGATCGGTGTGCTGGGCGAACGCCTGCAGGAATTCGGTGCGCACCATTTCCTTGTCGCCATCATGCAGCCGTTCGCGCAGCGCCGCCCACGGCAGCGGCAGCTCGCTCTGCAGGCCGAGGATCTCGGCCGCGCGCACGCCCAGCGTCAGGCGGTCGCTGACACTGTCCCAGCGCCAGTCACCCAGGCGGCCGGCCGACAGTGCCACCTGCAGCCGGTTGCTGCCGTCGAGCAGGGCCTGTTCGTCGGCCTTGCGCTGGCTGATGTCCTGAAAGTAGACGGTCAGGCCTTCTGCCGACGGGTAGGCGCGCAGGTCGAACCAGCAGCCCAGCTGGGGATGGAAAAACTCGAAGCTGACGGTTTGCTGCAGCGCCAGCGCACGGCGGCAGCCGCTTTCCATGGCGCCGCCGCGCAGTTCGGGGAAGACCTCGAAGATATCCTGGCCCAGCAGGTCGCCGGGGCGCTTGTGCAGGGCCGACAGCAGCGCCAGGGCGCGCCCGTTGATGTAGGTGATTTTCCAGTCCAGGTCGACCGCGCAAAAGCCGTCGGTCAGGCTTTCGAGCATGTTTTCCATGCGCGTCTTGGCGCGCCGCACTTCGTCGCGCGCTTCCAGCAATTCCTGCTGGGCGCGCTGGCGCGCCACCAGGACG
>DASWMN010000318.1:0-18183 GCA_036399735.1 Telluria sp.
GCCGGGCCACCAAGCGCGCCGGCTTCCCGCCCGAAGTGCTGACTGAAATCTACAACATCGAAGAAGCGAATTCGCCCTTCATCACGCGGGTGCCGGTCAAGCCAAGCTGGAACGACGCGTTCGACACCCGCAACCGCTAGGCCCTCAGGCGCGCTTGCCTGCCCGGCGCGCCACCCCCAGCAAACCCAGACCGGCCAGCAACAGCCAGGCCGATGCAGGCTCCGGCACCACGCCGTCATCGAGCGGAATCGAGGAGTTGTAGCGCAGCGAGCCGCCCAGTCCCGGTCCGCTCTGGTTCCACGTGTCGTACTGCATGAAGTCGACCGCAAAGCGGCTCAGGTTGCCGTCCTGGCCGTAGGCGATATCGAGCACGCGGAACCAGCCCGACCACTCCCACAACATGCCCAGCGGACTGGAAATGGTCATCCCTGCCTGAGTGGGCGCATAGCGCGCGTCGCCGTTGACGTTGTCATACAGGCCGACCTTGAGCATCTGGCCATCGAAACTGTCGTCCAGGGGATCGTACTGCGGCGCCACGAACTGCATCAGCCAGCGCTGGTTGTCACGCTCGAAAAACATGTTCACGCCGTCGTTCGCCCATTCGAGCCGATCGCTGGTGTACATCGTCCCGTCGGCACCGTGGCGCCAGCTGGCCACGCCGTTATCGAGCTCGTACCCGACGGTGTTCCCGGCTTCGGCTTCCAGGTGGATGGCGCCCGACAAGGCGATCGTTTGTGCCTGGCTGGCATGGGCGCACAGCATGGCGCCTGCCAGGACCAGTGCTTGCAAAGCGCGATTCATGATCATGGGGTTTCCTTATCGAATACTTAACATTGCTCCATCATACATGTCTTGGACCCGGCTTGTCCTTACAAATTTTGGCCTCGTCGGCGCGGATGCGGCGCGCCGCCGGCCGGCCCAATGCTGATACCCTTGTCGCCAATCCATCAACTTTCAGGCTTTTAGCATGCGAACCATTGCGCAGATACTCCAGGACAGCAAGACCATCGCGGTGGTCGGCTTGTCGACCAAACCCGAGCGCGCCAGCCACGGCGTGGCGCGCTATCTCCAGCAGCACGGCTACCGCGTGGTACCGGTCAACCCCAGCTACGCGGGCCAGGACATCCTGGGTGAAAAGGTGTATGCCACCCTGCAGGACGCGGCCGCCGCCATGGCCGCCAGCGGCGTGGCGATCGATATCGTCGACTGCTTCCGCAACCCCGATGACATGCTGCCGGTGGCGCGCGACGCCATCGCCGTGCGTGCGCCCGTGCTCTGGATGCAGCTCGGCGTCGTCAACCAGGCCGCGGCCGATCTGGCGCGGGCAGCCGGACTCGAGGTCGTGATGGACCACTGCATCAAGGTTGAACACGCAGCAGGCAATCAATGAAGGCGCGCGCGCAATTCCAGGCGCCCAAGCGCGTCAAGCTGCGCGACGAGGATGCGCGCGCCACACCGCTGCGTGACGAAAAATCCGCCAAAGGCGACGTCAAAACGCGCGAGCGCGAGGCCACCACCGAACTGACCGCGCGCATCGCCGAGATCCAGGAAATGCTGTACGCGCAGCGCAAGCACAAGCTGCTGCTGGTACTGCAGGGGATGGACACCTCGGGCAAGGACGGTACCGTGCGTGCGCTGTTTCGGCAGATCAATCCGATGGGCCTGCGCGGGGTGCAGTTCAAGGCACCCAGCGAGGAGGAACTGGCGCACGACTTTTTATGGCGCGTGCACCGCCAGGTGCCGGCGCGCGGCGAAGTGGCCATCTTCAACCGCAGCCACTACGAGGACGTGCTGGTCCCGCTGGTGCACGGCACCATCGACGAACAGGAGTGCAAGCGCCGCTACGCGCAGATCCGCGACTTCGAGCGCATGCTGGCCGAAACCGGCACCGTGATCGTCAAACTGTTTCTGCACATCTCGAAGGACGAACAGCGCAAGCGCCTCCAGGAACGGATCGACGAACCCGACAAGCAGTGGAAATTCGACCGCAACGACATTGCGCAGCGCGAGTGCTGGGACCAGTATCAGCGCGCCTACGAACACGCCATCATGGCGACCGACGCGCCGCACGCGCCGTGGTACCTGATTCCGGCCGACTCGAAAACGCACCGCAACCTGATCATCTCGACGCTGCTGCTCGAAATCATGGCCGCGCTCAAGCTGTCATTCCCGGAATCCGATCCGGCCCTGTCGACACTGGTGATCGAGTAGCCCTGAGCGGCGCTGCCGTTTTTGACATAGAATCGATTTTCAATTCTTTCTGGATGGAACAGATCATGATCAAGACGACCGCATTCATCCTCGCCGCACTTGCCGCCACAGTGAGCGCCGCGCCGGCCGCGATGGCACAAGCTGCCGCGCCGGCCGCCGCGCCTGCACCGGCAGCCTGCCCCGCGCTGCTCAACAAAACCTTCCCGCGCCTGCAGGACGATGCGCCGCAAAACCTGTGTCAATACGCAGGCAAGGTGGTTTTGGTGGTCAATACGGCCAGCTATTGCGGCTACACCAAGCAGTACGAAGGGCTGGAAGCGCTGTACGCCAAGTACGGCAGCAAAGGCCTGGTGGTGCTGGGCTTCCCATCCAACGACTTCGGCAAGCAGGAGCCGGGCAGCGCCAAGGAAATCGCCGACCTTTGCTACAACACCTACGGTGTCAAGTTCCCGATGTTCGCCAAGTCGCAGGTCAGCGGCAGTGCGCCCAATCCACTGCACACGCAGCTGATCAAGGCGACCGGCAAGGAACCGAAATGGAACTTCACCAAGTATCTGATCGACCGCAAAGGCAATGTGATCGAACACTACCCGAGCAAAGTCACACCGCAAGATCCTGCCCTGGTCGGCAAGATCGAACAGGCGCTTGGCTCCTAGGCCATGGCCGCCAAACCCACTGTCGGCGCCGACCTGCTCGGCGCTTCCCGCCTCGCGCTCGAGGCGGTGACGGGGGTGACCGAACTGGTCGAGGCGGTGCACATGCATGTCCTCGACAAGGCCATCGGCACCCCGCTGATCCGGCCGGTCGCGGGCGTGACCTCCCTGGTGTACCGCAGCGTCAAGGGCGCCACGCGCCTGGTGGGCGGCGGGCTCGATGCGGTACTTGGCCGGCTGGCGCCGGCCCTGGCCAATCCCGCCGACTGGACTGGCCGTGAAGCGCTGGTGGCTGCCCTGAACGGTGTGCTGGGCGACCGTCTGGCCGCCAGCGGCAACCCGCTCGCCATGCCGATGCACTTGCGCGTGGCGGGGGCCGCCGGCGCCCGCATTGCCGTGCTGGCGCACGGGCTTTGCATGAACGATCTGCAGTGGCTGCGCGACGGCCATGACCACGGCGCCTTGCTGGCGCGCGAACGTGGCTACACCCCGGTCTATTTGCGCTACAACAGCGGCCGCCATATAGCTGAAAACGGATACGAACTGGCCGCGCAGTTGCAGGATCTGGTCGATGGCTGGCCGGTCCCTGTTGAAGAACTGATCATCGTGGCACACAGCATGGGCGGCCTGGTGGCGCGCAGCGCCTGCCATGCCGCGCAACAGGGCGGACAGTCCTGGCCCGGCCTGCTCAGCAAGATGGTATTTCTCGGCACCCCCCATCACGGCGCGCCACTTGAGCGCGGCGGCAACTGGGTGCATCTGCTGATCGACAAATCGGCATACAGCGCGCCGTTCTCGCGCCTGGGCAAAATCCGCAGCGCGGGCATCACCGATCTGCGCCACGGCAGTGTGCTCGGTGCAGACCATGATCGCTTCGCCCATGGCGTGCCGTTGCCCGAGGTGCCGCCGCTGCCGCCGGGCGTGCGCTGCTTTGCCATTGCGGCCACCAACGGCCAGCGTGAAGGCGACTGGAAAGACACGCTGCTGGCAGGCGATGGCCTGGTGCCGGTAGCCAGCGCGCTCGGGCAGCATCCCGACCCGGCACGCTGCCTGCCGCTCGAGCCGGTGGTGCTGTACCAGACCAATCACATGCAGCTGCTATCGTCGCCGCAGGTAGGCGATCAGCTGCTTGCCTGGCTCTGAGCCAGCGCGAACCCTTCATCGACCCAGCCGGTCACACCGCCACTCATGATCTTGACCGGCAGGCCGAGACGCGCCAGCCGGATCGCCGCGCGCGCCGCGCCGTTGCAGTGCGGTCCCGCGCAGTACGTCACAAACACAGTGCCGGCAGGGTACTGCGCCATGCGCGAGCCGATGATTTTGCGCTGGGCCAGATCGACGGCGCCCGGCACGTGGCCGGCCTGGTATTTTTCCGTGCCGCGCACGTCGAGCAGCACAAAGTCGCTCTGCCCGCTACTCAGGCTGTCGTGCACGTCCCAGCAATCGGTTTCGAAGGCGAACTGGCTTTCGAAGTGGGCGAGGGCGGCTGCGCTGGGGGCCGGGGCGACATCGGTGACGCTGGACATGGAAGACTCCTGTGAATGGGTGAGGCCTGATTATCTGGCCACACCGGCAGCGCCGTAAGTGGCGCAACAGCCAATCTCCGGTAAGATTGCGCCATGCGCAAACATCTGGTGGTGGCGCTGGCCTATGACCAGCTATGCACGTTCGAATTCGGCTGCACCGTCGAACTGTTCGCGCTCGCGCGCCCGGAACTGGGCGTGGAGTGGTACGACTTTGCCGTCTGCGCGATAGAAGCCGGCCCGATACGGGCGGCGGGCGGCATCACCATCGCCGCCGCGCACGATCTGACCTTGCTCGAGCGGGCAGACACCATCGTCATTCCGGGCTGGCGCGATGCCGATGAAGCGCCGCCGCAGGCCATCCTCGCGCTGCTGCGCGCTGCCCACGCCCGCGGCGCGCGTCTGTGTTCGATCTGTTCCGGCGTGTTCCTGCTGGCCGCGGCCGGGCTGCTCGACGGCCGGCCCGCGACCACCCACTGGCGCTATGCCGAGCGCCTGGCGCAGCGCTACCCTGCGATTCTGGTGCAGCCCGGCGACTTGTATGTCGACAGCGGCCAGGTGATTACCTCGGCTGGTTCGGCGGCGGGCCTGGACATGCTTCTGCACCTGGTGCGGCGCGATCATGGCGCCCGCGTTGGCAATCTGGTGGCGCAGCGCCTGGTGGTGGCGCCGCACCGCGAGGGGGGCCAGGCCCAGTATCTGCCACGCCCGATGGCGCATGATGAACGGGGCCGGCTGACACGCCTGATGGACTGGGTGCGCACCCATCCCGAAGAAAAGCATACGGTCGCCAGCATGGCCGCGCGCGCTGCAATGAGCGCGCGCACGCTGCAGCGCCAGTTTCAGGATGCCACCGGTTTCGGTCCGGTGGAATGGGTGGCGCGCGAACGGGTCGCGATCATCAAGGATCTGCTGGAGACGACCGATCTGCCGCTGGCACTGCTGGCGCAACGGGCCGGTTTCGGATCGGAAGAATCGCTGCGCCACCACTTCAGGCGCGTGACATCCACCTCGCCCGGCGCTTACCGGCGCCGCTTCATGCCAGCATAGCGGGCAGCGCGCCGCGCAGTGCGTTGCAGACGATGATCTCGCTTGCGCCCGCCAGCATGGCGCGCGTGATCACACGCTCGCTCGCACCAAACGCGGCATCGGCGAGCAGCACGGCGCGCATGACGCCCGGCAGGACACCGCCGGCCAACGGCGGCGTCAGCCAGCGCCCGTCCAGCTTGACGAAGACATTGCAGCGCCCGCCCTCGGTCAGTTCACCGCGTTCGTTGAAGAACAGGGTATCGAAGGCGCCTTGCGCCTCGGCCGCGCGCCAGGCCGCGTCGTAGCGGCTGCGGTTGCTGGTCTTGTGGCGCAGGAACAGTTCGTCCGCCTGCATCGCGTCAGGCGCCAGCAGTAGCCGCACAGGTTCCGCCAGGGCCGTTAATGCCCCTGTGGTGGTGCCGAAGGTGCCGTCCGCACGCAGCGCCAGGCGCACCCGGTGCGGGCCGGCGCCGAGGGCCGCGCACACCTCGGCCAGCGTGTCTGCTGCCTGCTGCCAGTCGAAGGCATAACCGAAGTAGCGCGCCGACGCCTGCATGCGCGCCAGGTGCAGGGGCTGATGGCGGCAGCCTTCGCTGGCGCTGGCGTGCAGGGTCTCGAAGATCTCGAAATCGTTCACAAGCCCGGTCAGAAAGCGCGCCTTGAGCTGGCATTCGGCGTATTCCTCGGCCGCGTCGCTGTCGAACACAATGCCCGCGCCCACGCCCATCTCGCCGCGCCGCACCCCACCCACAGGCGACTGCAGCGACAAGGTACGGATCGGTACCGAGAGACAGAAGTCACCGATCGCATCAGGCCCAGCCGGCGGATCGAACCAGCCGATCGCACCCGTATAGACGCCGCGCGCGGCAGGTTCCAGTTCGCGGATGATCTCCATGGTGCGCCGCTTCGGCGCGCCGGTAATCGAACCGCAAGGATAGAGCGCCGCGAAGATGTCGCGCAACGATGCGTCCGGGCGCAAGCGGGCCCGCACCGTCGACGTCATCTGCAGCACCGAGCTGTAGCGCTGCACGTCGAACAGGGCCGGTACTTCCACACTGCCCGTGACGGCAATGCGGCCCAGATCATTGCGCAGCAGGTCGACAATCATCAGGTTCTCGGCCCGGTTCTTGGTGTCGTGGGCGAGGGCGTGGGCGCGGTTTGCGTTTTCGGCATTGTCCGCGCTCGCCGGCGCCGTGCCTTTCATTGGCCGCGCCAGAATTTCGCCCTGCAGATGGCGCACAAACAGCTCCGGCGAAAGCGACAGCAGCGCCGCGCCGTCGGGCATTCCGATCAGCGCCCCGTAAGGGACCGGCTGGCGCGCACGCAGGCGCGCATACAATGCATGCGCAGGCCCGAACGCGTCGAAACGCAGGCGGAAAGTGTAGTTGACTTGATAGGTGTCGCCCGCCTCGATGTAGTCGTGGATCCGCCCCAGCGCTGCGGCGAATTGGGTTTCGCTGATGTTCGCTTCAATGGCGGCGATGCCGGCCGGCGCGGCGCCCGCCTGCTCCTCCAGCCACGCTGCCACTTCCGGCGGCGCCAGAAAGCGGCAGCTTTCAAACAGCAGCACTTGGGCCAAGGGTAGACCCGACGCGTGCGCGTCGATGCCGAGCAGATGGCCGCCTAGTTCATAGCTCAGGATAGGGACTGCGTACAGGCCCCGCGCCAGCGCCGCCTGCATATCGGCCAGCAGCTGTGGCCATTGCGCCACCTTGCTGCAGGACAAGGTGCCCGCGTGCGCGCCGTACAGGCGCGAGCGCGCATTGTGTGGATCGGCGGCGCTGGCGTCGTCGAGCAGGGCGAAACATGCGGAGCGGTCCATTGCAATCAGGCGGCGAGCATCAGTGCAATCTGCAGCGCGGTGCCTTCGGTTGGGTTCTGGCGGAAGCCGCTCTTGGCATACCGGTGCCAGCGGCCGACCACATAGCTCACCAATAGGCTGGCGCGGGCGGCGACATCGGCTTCCTGTCCGTGGCCCTGGGTGACGGCCAGGCGCAGCGCCTGTTTGCACGCCAGTTCTACCTTGTCGTAAAACTGGTTCATGCGCAGCTGCAGGCGTTCATCCTCGTTGACCAGGGCGTCGCCGATCAGCACCCGGGTCATGCCCGGATTGTTCGCCGCAAAGCTGAGCAGCATCTGCAGCATGGCGTGGGCCTGGTCGACGCCATTCGCTTCGCGCTCGGTGATCTGGTTGATCAGGCCGAAGACGCTGGACTCGATGAAGTCGATCAGGCCTTCGAACATCTGGGCCTTGCTGGCAAAGTGGCGGTACAGGGCCGCCTCGGACACTTCCAGCCGCGCCGCCAGCGCCGCGGTGGTGATCTTTTCGCCCTTGGGCTGTTCCAGCATGCCGGCTAAAGCCTGGAGGATTTGCAGCTTGCGCTGGCCTGGCTTGGTGCTTGCCATGTTGTCTCGATGGTTAAGGTGGATTGGGGGTCAGCGCAAGCGGTGCAAGCGGGCGGGCAGCTGCCGCAGTGATTTTACTTTGACATCGACGTAAGCGGGTTGCTTTGCCATTTTGGGCAGACTGGCGCTGCCGCTCGGCTCGACCCGGCGCAGGTAGCGCGTCAGCCACACCGTGCGCAGGCCGACCTGCTTGGCGCTGCGCAGATTTTCCAGCGTGTCCTCGACCAGAATGCAGCGGCGTGCACCCAGCCCGTGCTTGCGCAGCAGCCGGCGCAGCATCAGCTTGGACGGCTTGGGCCGCAGCTGGCCGTGCACCTGCATGTTTTCAATCGCGATGTGGTGGCTGAAATGGCGCTGCAGTTTCAGGTGGCGCAGCACGTCGGACGAATAGCGCGTGGGCGCATTGGTCAGCAAAATTTTTCGCCCCGGCAGGCGGCGCAGCATGGCGGCCAGGCCGCGCTCGAAGCGCATCAGGGTGCGCAGGTCGTCCAGCGTATGGGTTTCGTGCAAAAAGTCGGCGGCGCGCACATCGTGATGCTTGACCATGCCCAGCAGCGTGGCGCCGTAGCGTTTCCAGTAGCCGATGCGGGCCGCGTCCACCGCTTCCTGGCTGGCCGGCGTCACGCCGTCCCCGAGCACGCGCGCGATGTAGGTATTCATGTTCGCACTGATGTTGGGAAAAATTGCATGGGAAGCATCATGCAAAGTATTGTCCAGATCAAACAGCCAGACTGGAGTGGACGCGGTAAGATTCGGCACAGGAGACTCTAAAAAAATACTTCAAGGAAATTCATGCAAGGTCAGATTATAGTTGTGTTCTTGAGCCTGTTCTTCCTGGTCTTGCCCAAGGCCTGGAGCGCGGACCGCGGCGCACTGTTCAAGGTGGTCGGCGACGGCCACACCATGTACCTGTTCGGCACGATGCACGTCGGCCAACCCGAATTTTACCCCCTGGAACCGCGTATTGTGGCGGCTGTCGCCGGCGCGTCCAAGCTGGCGCTGGAAGTCGATGCCGAGGCTGACTACAGCGCGCTGGCCGAAGCACAGCAGCTGTACGGCGTGTACCAGGAAGGCGTCAAGCCCGCGCCCATGGACCCGGCCTTGCGCGAGCGCCTGCGCCAGGCAGCGGCCCGCGCCGGCATGAACGCTGACAAGATGATGCACTATCGGCCCTGGCTGCTGGCAACCGTGCTGGCGATTGCCGAATACCGCTCCCAGGGCTACCAGACCGAGCTGTCTGTGGAAGCCCATCTGACCAAGCTGGCCAAGGCGAGCGGGGTCCAGATTGTTTCGCTGGAAACGCCGAGCGCGCAGCTGAGCATGTTCGACCGCCTGAGCGACGAGCAGCAACTGCGCTTTCTGGAGGAAAGCATCACCCTGATCGAATCGGGTCGCCAGCGCGCCGAGGTGCGCCAGATCGTCGAAGCATGGCGCACGGCCGACCGCAGCGCCCTGGACGAGATTGCGGCACGCGCGGCAGCCGACAATACCTTGTCTGGTCAGTTCGTCAAGAAATTCATGCTCGATGAGCGCAACATCGGTCTGGCCGATAAATTGGCGGGGCTGCTGAAGCGGGAAAACAACACGGTGGCAGCGATCGGTATCCTGCACCTGATTGGCAACACCAGTGTGCCGGCATTGCTGGGCGCACGCGGACTGAGCGTGGAGCGGATCTACTGAGGGGAGTGGTGCCCTTTACGTGGATTGAACACGTGGCCTCTCCCTTACCAAGGGAGTGCTCTACCACTGAGCTAAAAGGGCGACAGAGATGGTGGCTTGCCGAAGGCGCGCCACCAAGAATGTTTAGTGCGACCGGATCATAGTGCCAAATGCCTGCTCGGTCAAGACTTCGAGCAGCAAAGAGTGTTCGATACGGCCATCGATGATGTGCACCGTGTTCACACCCGACTTGGCAGCGTCGAGCGCGGACGAAATTTTCGGCAGCATGCCACCGGAAATAGTGCCATCTGCAAACATTTCATCGATTTCGCGGGCCGACAAGTCGGTCACGAGGTTGCCTTTTTTATCTTGTACGCCAGCGATGTTGGTCATCATGATCAGCTTTTCCGCTTTCAGGATTTCCGCGATCTTGCCCGCAACAACGTCGGCATTGATGTTGTACGCCTGGCCATCCTGGCCAAAGCCGATTGGCGAAATGATCGGAATGAAGGCATCGTCCTGCAGCGCCTTGACCACGGCCGGGTTGATCGCATCGATCTCGCCGACAAACCCGATATCGAGGAAGGCGCCCGGGTTTTCCTTGTCCGGCATGGCCATCTTGCGCGCACGGATCAGACCGCCATCCTTGCCGGTCAGGCCGACTGCCTGGCCGCCGTAATGATTGATCAGCATGACGATGTCCTGCTGCACTTCGCCGCCCAGCACCCACTCCACCACTTCCATGGTTTCTTCGTCGGTGATGCGCATGCCCTGCACGAAGCTGCCTTGCTTGCCGATTTTTTTCAGTGCGTTGTCGATTTGCGGACCGCCGCCGTGCACCACAACCGGATTCATGCCCACAAGCTTGAGCAAAATGACATCGCGCGCGAAGCCGTGCTTGAGGCGTTCGTCGGTCATGGCGTTGCCGCCGTATTTGATGACAATGGTTTTGCCATGGAAATTGCGGATGTAAGGCAGCGCCTCAGCCAGGATCTGCGCCTTGATCTGCGGGGAAACCGCGGTCAGGTCGTCAGACTGGTCAGTCTTCAAAGGGGGCAGTGGTGCGGTCATGGCAGGTCCGTAATCGAAATTTTGCGAGATTTTACAGGCATCAGGGCGAACCCTGTAGGCATTATAGGGCCATCTTGTTGTATTTTAATTCCTGATCCGTTAGGCTGGGCAGCAAATGACCTCCGCCACCGCCGACCTTCATCATCAGCTGCAAGCCATGCGGCCCCAGCTCGTCCGATTTGCCCAGCTACAGCTGCGCAATGCCGCGCTGGCCGAGGATGCGGTCCAGGACGCCCTGATCGCCGTGCTGGAAAAGCCCGAGCGCTTCGCCGGCCAGTCCACCCTGCGCACCTACGTCACCGGCATCCTGAAATTCAAGATCATCGACAATCTGCGCGCCGCCGGGCGGGAACGCCAGATCGAACCAGCCGACGACCAGTCCGAGGACGACGCCATCGACGCCCTGTTCGCGGCCGACGGCCACACGGTCGAGCAGCCGCGTGCCTGGGGCAACCCGGACGGCACCCTGGAACAGAAGGATTTTTTCCGGGTGCTGGAACTCTGTCTGGAAAAACTGCCGGCCCAGAACGCGCGCATTTTCATGATGCGCGAATGGCTCGAACTGGAAACCGAAGAAATTTGTAAGGAATTGGCGATTACCTCGGCCAATGCATGGGTGATGCTGTACCGCGCCCGCATTCGCCTGCGCGAATGCCTGGACCTGAACTGGTTCGGCACGCGTGCGGCCCGCTGACAGGACAATACATGGATGGCATCAAACCAACTTGTCGTGAAGTACACCGTCTCGTATCCGAAGGGATGGACCGCGAGCTCAGTCTGATCGAGCGCACCCGCATGCGCCTGCACCTGGTGGTGTGTGATGCATGTACCCGCTTTAACGGACAGATGGACTTGCTGCGGCGCGCGATGCGCCAGGGCCCGCCCGGAGACACCCAGCCATGAGTACCTGCAGTCGCTGCGGCGCTAGCTTCGGCTGCGCCATGGCGGACGGCCTGCCCGGGCCGTGCTGGTGCACAAGCTTGCCGCCGGTGGTGGCGATTCCGGGCCAGGACGCCAGCTGCTGGTGCCCGGCCTGCCTGAAGCAGCACATCGAGGCTGCGCAAACAGAGGCGGCGGCATCGGACCCCGGCATCTGACACTGACGACTTTGCGCAACACATGGCACTGTCAATCAGCGGTGCGCGCAATTTTGCTTTCCTCGCTGCACTATAATTGACGGCCGTCCCCAGTGAATGAAAGTCCCGGATGAGTTTGGATGTTAACCACCTCGGCTTTGCTGCCGCCTTCTGCACCACCGGTGCCTTCGTTCCCCAGGTGATGATGGTGTGGCGCCAGCGCGGCGCGCCCGGCATTTCCTCCGGCATGTATTCGATTTTTATTCTGGGCGTGGCACTGTGGATGTTCTA
Source organism: Telluria sp. (assembly GCA_036399735.1). Classification (GTDB taxonomy): domain Bacteria; phylum Pseudomonadota; class Gammaproteobacteria; order Burkholderiales; family Burkholderiaceae_D; genus Telluria_A. Next base: position 11,920 of record DASWMN010000318.1, read on the forward strand.
CGGGCTGGCCATGCAATCCTGGCCGGTGGTAATCGCCAACGCCGTCACGCTAGTGCTGGCTTCCTGCGTGCTGGGCATGAAATGGTATTTCGGGCGCCGTGCTCGTGCCTGAACCCCGTCAGCTGTCCGCCAGGCTGAAGCGCGGCATCTTCTTCAGCCATCCTGTGGCCGGATTCGGCCTGGTGTTTTTCCTGTTCGGCTTCGCCTTGTGGCTGGTGTTTGCCAGCAAGAGCGATTTCACATCCGTATTTCTGTTCCGCAGTGACGATCCAATGGTGGCAGGCCAGCTGATCGATAAAAGCCCGAGCAGCGCGATGGTCAACAAACGCCGCATCTACCAGTACCACTACCGCTATCAACTCGGCGCGGCGCGCTACGAGGGATTGTCCTTTGAATTGGAAAACGGCAGCAGTGCGGGCAGCCCGGTGCTGGTGCAGTATGCGGCGGGAAATCCCGCGCGCTCGCGCATCGCGGGCATGCGCCTGGCACCGTTTGGCATGAGCACGGCATTGATGGTGGCAATTTTTCCGGCGATCGGGCTGGTGATGCTGTTTTTCGCCGGCACACGCTACCGGCGCTATCTGTACCTGGTGCGATTCGGCGTGCTCACGACCGGGAAGGTGGTCCGGAAAACCGCGACCAGCACACGGATCAACCAGAAGACCGTGTACGAGGTTTATTTCCGTTACCAAAGTGCCGATGGGGTCGAGCGCGAAGCCTGCATTTCCACCCATCTGACCGAGAAGCTGGGCGATGAAGCGCGCGAGCCCCTGGTCTACGACGCCGCCCGGCCAGGCCGGGCGGTATTGCTGGACACCATGCCGCCCAGCATCCGCGCGCAATTAGCGGGGCGCTGAACGCTCAAGCGCGCCGGGTCTGGAAGAAGCGCATCATTTCGCGGCTCGCATCCGGGCCCTTTCCATCCGTATAACTGCCATGCGCGCTCCCGCCCGACCACGCATGGCCCGCGCCGTGAATCAGCCACTGCTCGGCATGGGCCGTGCCGTCATCGCCATGGTGCACGGTGCGCGTGTAAGCGTGCCCGTGCGGCACCCGGCCTGGCTCGACGACAACCTCTTTTGGCGACTTGTGGGCGCCCTGCTTGATCAGCGCGTCGCCGTTGGCAGGATGCACGGTCGTGTCTTTGTCGCCATGGAAGACGATGATGGGAATCGGCTTGCCGCTGGACGGCGTGCGGCCGAGATTGCCTTTCATCGCGGCCAGTGCGGACGGCAAATCGTGGGCGGACGCGAACGGCAGTCCGGAATGGACACCAACGGCCGCGTACAGGTCCGGGTAGAGCGTGCCCATGATGGTGGCCATGGCGCCGCCGGCGGACAAGCCAGCCACGTACACCTGGCGACTGTCCACGTTATGGCTTTTGATAATGGTTTCCGTGATGCCCGCGATGATGGACGGTTCGCCTCGGCCACGTTGCTGGTCCTGTTCGTTGAACCAGTTCCAGCAGCGTGAGGGGTTGGCCTGCTGCGACTGGGCCGGGTACACGACAAAGCACCGCAGCTCTTCGGCCAGCAGGTTCATCTGCGTGCCCCTGGCAAAGTCGTCCGGGTCCTGGGTGCAGCCGTGCAGCATGACCACCAGCGGCATCGGCGCGCTGGTGTAGGTGCTCGGCACATACAATTTGTAATCGCGGCTGCCGGCGCCATTGCTGTAGCTGCCATCTATAAATTGACCGGGGAGGGCAGGGGCCGGCGACAGCGTGCCGTTCAGGCCGCCCGGCAGCTCGAAGGACGGCATCTTGAAGCCGCCCGCAGGCATGCCGCCTGTGCCCACACGGTCCAGATTGGCCATCATCTCGGGCACCATGTTGCGCAGCACTTCGGAGACTTCTTCCATCGGCGAGCGGGCAGCGGCAGGCGCCGGTTGGGGCGGCGCCTCGGCCTGTGGCTGGGCCTGTGCCCTGGCATGCGACGGTGGCGGATTGATATCGCGCATCGCCGGCGCCGCCTCGGTCTGCGTGGCAGGCTGTTTTGGCGACAGTATTTTCAGCGCATCCTGGATCGCCGCCGTGGCCGACTTGCTGCCCTGACCGCTCTTGAGCGTATTGCTTGCTGCGCGCATCTGCGCCATCAGTCGTTCATTGAATTTCATTTGGCCATCCTAAAAAGTGGCTTATTGAATGCGGCCTGCCAGTGCGGTCTTCAGACTGGTACTGGCGTGCAGCGCTCCAAGCACAAAAATCGATTCGATCGTCGCCAGTGCCAGTTCTTCCGACACATCGTTGGCGATACTTGCCAGGCCCAGCACCTGAATCTGCAGGCGTTCGCCCGCTTTCTGGGCGGCCTCCAGATCCGCACGCGAATAATGGTGCATGCCCAGCACCAGTGACTTGCGCGCAACGGTCTGGCGGACCACATCGGCATGGGTGTTCAGCTGATTCCGAATTGCCGTTCGGATCAGGTCAGTGCGGTTCGAATAGAAACCCTCGTTCACCAGCAGATCGATCTGGCCCAGGTCGATCAAACCCAGATTAATTGTGATCTTTTCCGACTCGGAAAGTTTCGGTTTTAACTCGGTGGTACGCATATGTCTCCAAAAATCATCCTCGTGGCATCCAATCACCATCTACATGGATGGTAGTGTACCTATCTCCGGACCCACGTCAAGCGCGATTCGTGTCGGTGCGATAATGTGGGATTCGAGATACAGCGGAGCGGAAATGGCATCGAACATGGCAACCATCACAGGCCTCGACCACGTCCAGCTGGCCATGCCGGTCGGCGCGGAAGAGCGGGCGCGTGCCTTTTACAGCGGCGTGCTGGGCCTGGCAGAAATTCCCAAGCCGGCCGTGCTGGCCGTGCGCGGCGGCGCCTGGTTCCAGTGCGGATCGATCCAGTTGCACCTGGGGGCAGATGCCGCCTTCCAGCCAGCCAAAAAAGCCCACCCGGCCCTGGTCGTGTCCGATTTCCCCGCGTTTGCCGCCCAGCTGGCAGCGCATGGCGTCACCCTGACGCCGGAAGAAACCGTGGGCGGCCGCCAGCGCGCCAATCTGTTCGACCCCTTCGGCAACCGCGTGGAGCTGATCGCAGCATGAGTCCCGACTTCCAGCCCGGCCTGCAATTCGAATGGACCTACACCGTGCCCGCACGCGCCACCGTGCCGCAGCTGTATCACGACACCGCCTTCTGCCGCGACATGCCGGACGTACTGGCCACCGGCTACATGGTCGGCATGATGGAACTGGCTTGTGTGAACGCAATGCTGCCCTACATGGACTGGCCGCGTGAACAAAGCCTCGGTACCATGGTCAACTTCGTCCACTTCGCCCCCACGCCACCGGGTATGACGCTGCGCGTCAAGGGCGAGGTGCTGGAAGTGTCCGGGCGGCGCGTGCTGTTCAAGGTCGAAGCATGGGATGATGTCGAGCGCATTTGCGAAGGCACCCATGAACGTCACGTGATCGACCCGGTGCGCTTTGCCGCCAAACTGGAACAAAAAAGGAAAGCTGCATGAACCCCGAACTGCAATCGCCGGTGCCGTCGCCCTGCATCAGCCTGTGCGAGATGGCGCCCGATACCGGCTTGTGCCGCGGATGCCTGCGCACCATCGACGAAATCGTCGCCTGGGGCCGGGCCGACGACGACTACAAGCGCAGCATATGGGCCGAGATCCGCCGGCGCGAAGCGACACTGGAATTCAAATGAACTTCTACCGGCCGGAGCGCGACGTTACCGGGCCTTCGTACAGCGAAGGCTTCAAGATCGTGGCCACCATTCTGACCACGGTGCTCGCCGTGTATGGCGCCAGCGTCGCCTGGCGCTTTCCGATGCTGTCGTTCGGGCTGGGCGTGAAGGCCCTGCTGGCGGTGGCCGCGCTGATGCTGGGCGTGAGCTATTACTGGTTCCTGCGCGCCCGCACCACGATTGACGCCGGCGGCATCCGCCAGAGCTGGCTGTACGACAAATACGTCGGCTGGGACGATGTCCGCAGCGCCAAGATGATCGGCATTCCGTATATGTCCTGGCTGTTCCCGCCGCGCATGGTGGTCAGAACCGGCAACGCCTTCATGACCTTCAACGGCGGCACACCCGAAGTACTGATCGAATTCGCCAAGATCTCGCTCGCCTTCCAGGCCAAAAAATGAACGGGAACGCGCTCGGGTTGCCGGCGTCGATGCGCGTATTCGAGCGTGGCTGGCTCTCGTCGAACAACGTGCTGTTCATCGGCGAACACGAGACTGCGCTGATCGACAGCGGCTACCTGATTCACGCGCCCCAGACGCTGGCGCTGGTGGAGCATGCATTGGGCGGGCGTGCGCTCGACCGGCTGATCAACACCCATCTGCACTCCGACCACTGCGGCGGCAACGCTGCGCTGCAGGCGCGCTATGCCTGCAGCACCGCGATCCCCGACGCCGAAGCGGCCAAGGTCGCGGCCTGGGACGAGGCCGCGCTCAGCTACCGCGCCACCGGCCAGCAGTGTCAGCGCTTCGCATTCGATACCACCCTGCGCGATGGCGACACGCTGATCCTGGGCGGGCTCGAATGGCATGCACTGGGCGCACCGGGGCACGACCCGCATTCGCTGATCTTCTACTGCGCGCGTGAACGCATCCTGATCTCGGCCGACGCCTTGTGGCGCAACGGCTTCGGCGTGATTTTTCCCGAACTCGAAGGCGAATCCGGCTTTGCCGAAGCGCGCGCCACGCTGGCGCTGATCGACACGCTCGACGTGCGCCTCGTCATACCGGGCCACGGCGCCCCGTTCACGGATGTGAAGCCGGCGCTGGCGCGCGCGTTTTCGCGCCTGGATTATCTGCAGGGCGACCCGGTGCGCAACGCGGAAAACGCGGTCAAGGTCATGCTCAAGTTCCTGCTGCTGGAGCGCCAGCAGTTTGCGCTGGCCACGCTGCCAGCCATGTTCGAAGCCAATCCCGTGATCGAAGGCGCACGCCGGCGCTTTTTGCAGCGCAGCCCGGAAGCGCTGGCCGAATGGGCGGTGCAGTCGCTGGTGCGGGCCGGGGCAGCCAGGCGCGAGGGCGCACTGCTGCTGAACGCCGACCTGTAAAGACAATTTTCCAGCACGATCGTACTTTTTTCGCACTATAATGGTCGGAACCGAATTTTTCCGAACCCTTTATCGATTGCGAGAATGTCATGGCCCTGCCTGTCGCCCTGCAAAACCTGTCACTCCCTGTTATTGGCTCGCCCATGTTCATCGCCAGCGGTCCGGCCCTGGTGGCGGCCCAGTGCAAAGCCGGCATCGTCGGCTCCTTTCCGGCGCTGAACGCGCGCCCCGCCGCGATGCTCGACACCTGGCTGACAGATCTCAAGCAGGAGCTGGATGACTACCGCGCGGCCAATCCGGGCGCCAAAGTGGGCCCGATCGCCGTGAACCAGATCGTGCACCAGTCGAACGAGCGGCTCGAGCACGACGTTGAAATGTGCGTCAAACACCAGGTCCCGATCATCATCTCCTCGCTGCGCGCGCCGCCAAAGGAAATGATGGACGCGATTCATGGCTACGGCGGCATCGTGCTGCACGACGTGGTCTCGATCCGGCACGCGCAAAAGGCGCTGGAAGCCGGCGTGGACGGCTTGATCCTGGTGGCCGCCGGCGCTGGCGGGCACGCCGGACCGCTGTCGCCTTTTGCGCTGGTGGGCGAGGTACGTAAATTCTTCAACGGCCCGGTGGCCTTGTCCGGATCGATCGCCACCGGCGACGGCATTCTGGCGGCGCAAGCCATGGGCGCCGACTTCGCCTACATTGGCTCGCGCTGGCTGGCCACGCAGGAATCGAATGTGACCGAAGGCTACCGCGAAGCGATTGTCGAATCGTCGGCGGCGGACATCGTGTACACCAACCTGTTCACCGGCGTGCACGGTAACTACCTGAAGAAATCGATCGTCAATGCCGGGCTGGACCCGGACGCGCTGCCGGAGTCGGACAAATCGAAAATGAGTTTCGGCGATGGCACGGCCAAAGCCTGGCGCGACATCTGGGGCGCCGGCCAGGGCGTGGGCATGATGGACGACGTCCCGACGGTGGCCGAGATGGTCGCCCGCCTGAAACGCGAATACGACGCAGCCCGCAGCCGCCTCGCTCTTTGAGCTAAAAAATAGTTGCCTGCAAACCAGGGTCAGACCACTTTTTCTGCATCGAAAAAGTGGTCTCGTATCTTGAGCGTGTTGACTCTTTGACGAATAATAGCGTCCGAGAAGCGGCCGGGCAGAGTGACACTGGAGTGGTCGAATGCCATGGAGCACGTGGGTCAGATTAGTGCCTCTGTCCGTTTTTCATTTT
>DASWMN010000319.1:0-13321 GCA_036399735.1 Telluria sp.
CGTGTTCTACATCGTGCCCAACATGAATCCGGACGGCTCGGTGCGCGGCAACCTGCGTACCAACGCGGCCGGCGCCAACCTGAACCGCGAATGGCTGACCCCGACCATGGAACGCAGTCCCGAAGTGTTCGTCGTCAAGCAGAAGATGCACGAAACCGGCTGCGACCTGTTCCTCGACGTGCACGGCGACGAAGGCTTGCCGTATGTGTTTGTGGCCGGCAGCAGCGCCTTGCCAACTTTCACGCCGGAACAGGCGGCGCAGGAAAAAGCCTTCTCGGACCTGTACAAAGTGGCCAGCCCGGACTTCCAGGACGTGCACGGCTACGGCGACTCGCCTTACACCAAAGAAACGCTTAGCATGGGTTCGCCGCACATTACCCACGCCTTCGGTTGCCTGTCGCTGACGCTGGAGTTGCCGTTCAAGGACAATGCCAACGATCCGGATGCGCACAGTGGCTGGGATGGCGCACGCAGCTCGCGCCTGGGGGCAGCCGTTCTGCAACCGATTTTACATACCTTGCGCTCGGGTAAATAAAGCGGGTTTTCGTCTTCGCGAAAGCGAAGGGGCGTAAAGCAGCATCGCCTTCGCCAGGACGTTGCACAGCTGCTCGCTGCCCTTCGCTGAACCTTGTCAGTCATGCGTTTCATGAATTGTATTTTTGATTTACATCAACGAACTTATTGAGCTGAGTCAATAAACTTCATCGTGTACCCAAATGACAACGATGAAGGAAGCAAGCATGAAACGCAGCACCCTCGCAGTATTCGCAGCAAGCCTGGCCACCACGCTCACCACCGTCGCGCCCGCCGCCCTCGCCCAGGACAGCAACTGGCTGGTGCGGGCTCGCGCCGTGCACCTGTCGCCGGCCGACAAATCCGATCCGATCGCCGGCACCGGCGCCGCCAACCGCCTGAGCGTAGAGAGCCGTACCATCCCCGAAATCGACATCAGCTTTTTTCTCAGCCCCAATCTGGCGGCCGAACTGGTGCTGACGGTGCCGCAACAGCACGACGTCATGCTTGACGGCGCGCGCATCGGCAGCTTCCGCCATTTGCCACCGACCCTGCTGGCGCAGTACCGCTTTGACCCGGTGGGCCAGTTCACGCCCTATCTGGGCGCCGGCCTGAACTACACGCGCATCTCCAGCGTTCACTTGCTGGACGGCGCTGCCGATCTGGAGAACCACAGCCTTGGCCTGGCCCTGCAGGCCGGGGTCGACTTTTCCATCGACCGCCACTGGTCCGTCAACCTCGACGTCAAGCGCGTCAATATACGCAGCGATGTCCTGATCGGCGGCGTGGTCGCAAGCCGGGTCAAGGTCGATCCCACCCTGCTGGCCTTCGGCGTGGGCTACCGCTTTTGACGCGCACGATAGCGCGCGGCGGTATGGGTAGGGTTCATGCGAAAATCTTGCATGGACAAAATCTCATGGCAACCGCGCAGTTTTGAAGGGGAGGGCGACATCCGCGCCTGCCTGCGCGCGGCCGACTGGCGCAGGTCGCCGCTTGGCCTGCCCGTCAACTGGCCCCATGAGCTGCTGACCATCGTCAATCTGATGCTCAATTCGAAGTTCCCCATGTTCGTGGCATGGGGCCCCGAGCTGGCATTCCTCTACAACGACGAATACGCCGCCATCATGGGCAACAAGCACCCGGCCGGCCTGGGCCAGCCCTTCCAGACGGTATGGTCCGAAATCTGGGCCGACCTCCTGCCCATCATCGATACTGCCATGGCCGGCCGCTCCTCGTACTTTGAAGACCTGCCGCTGATGATCGAGCGGCGCGGCTTTGCCGAACAGGCCTGGTTCACCTTCTCCTACTCCCCGATCGAAGACCGTGCAGGCGCCGTCGCGGGGCTGTACTGCACGGTGGTCGAGACCACCACGTCGGTGGTGGCGCTCCAGGCCCAGGCCTTTCAACTGGAACTGGCCGACCGCCTGCGCGAACTGGAGTCGGCCGACGCGGTGGTGCTTGCCGCCAGCGAAAGCCTGGGGCGCCGGCTGGGTGTGACGCGGGTCCAGTACTGCGAAGTGGACGATGAACGCGGCCTGTTCACCGTGCGCGGCGGCTGGCTGCAGAACGGCGCCGGCAGCCTGGCCGGGCAGATGCGGCGGCTGGAAGATTTCGGCCCCGATGTCGTCGCGCTGCTGCGGGCGGGCGAGCCGATGGTGGTCAACGACGTCACGCGCGACCCGCGCACGGCGGCCTTTGCCGCCGCATACGCCGAGATGGGGATCGGCGCCAATCTGGCTGTCTCGCTGGTCAAGGGCGGGAGCATGATCGCCATTCTGTCGGTGCACGATGCCGTGGCGCGCCGCTGGAATGAGAGCGAAGTCCGGATGGCGCACGACATGGCCGAGCGCACCTGGTCGGCCATGGAAAACGCCAGCACCCAGGCCGAGCTGCGCGAAGGTAACCGGCGCAAGGATGAATTCCTGGCCATGCTCGCGCACGAGCTGCGCAATCCGCTCGCGCCCATCAGCGCGGCGGCCGAACTGATGGAAAAATCGACCCTCGACGCGGCCGCCATCCGGCGCACCAGCGCCATCATCAGCCGCCAGGTGCGCCATATGACCGGCCTGGTCGACGACCTGCTCGACGTCGCGCGCGTCACGCGCGGCCAGGTGAAAATCGAATTGCAGCCGCAAGACATGAAGACCATCGCGGCCAACGCCGTGGAGCAGGTACGGCCGATGATCGAAGCGCGCCGCCATCAGCTCACGCTGGCGCTGCCGGCCGAACGGGTCGAGGTGCTGGGCGACGCCAACCGGCTGGTGCAGATCCTGACCAACCTGCTCAACAACGCCGCCAAATACACGGCCGACGGCGGCAGCCTGCGCCTGTCGATGGAAGCCGACGCCGCCCAGGTGCTGCTGACCGTGAGCGACAACGGGATCGGCATCGCGCCCGAGATGCAGGCGCGCGTGTTTGAACTGTTCGCCCAGGCCGAGCGGACCTCCGACCGCTCCCAGGGCGGGCTGGGACTGGGCCTGGCCCTGGTACGCAGTCTGGTCGAACTACACGGCGGAAAGGTACGCTGCGTCAGCGATGGCGCCAACTGCGGCAGTACCTTCGAGGTGCGTCTGCCGCGCTACCACGCCGACCCGGCCACGCTCGCACGCGCCCCGGCAGCGCCGCGCACGGCGTCGCATGAACGGATTCTGGTGGTGGACGATAACGAGGATGCCGCCGTGATGCTGGCCATGCTGCTGGAAGCCTCAGGACACGAAGTGCTGGTGGCGCACCGGCCGGCCGAGGCCATTGCGCTGGCGGCGCAGCACGCGCCCTCGGTCTGCATTCTCGATATTGGTTTGCCCGACATGGACGGCTACCAGCTCGCTGCCGAACTGCGCAAGATGCCAGCCACCGCGCATGCCATGCTGATCGCGGTGACCGGCTATGGCCAGCAGAACGACCGCGTGCGCGCGCTGGACGCGGGCTTCGACCAGCACCTGGTCAAGCCAGTGGAGGCCGAGCGCTTGCTTAGCCTGGTGGCGCAGGGCCGTCCGCTCAGCGTGCCTTAGCCGCCTGCGCGGCGGACGCCATCAATTCATTGTCGTTGAAACCGTCGTAGCGGTTGTAGCCCACGTAAGTGAGCGGATAGCCGGTACCGCCCAGGGCACTGTAGGCGAGCTGGCCGCGCGGGGACGCCTCGACATCGATGTCGTCGAAGGCAATCTGGTGCTCGGCAAACAGTTCGCGCTGCTTGCGGCAGTAGCCGCACCAGCCGGTGCCGTACAGCACCACCTTGGGCCGGCCCTGCGCATCGAAGTGATTACTCATCGCCATTTTCTCGGCCCGGGTCAGCACGTCCGCGCCGAACGCCTCGGCCAGCGCGCCGGCCACCGGCTTGATGTCGCTGCCACGCAGCATGCGCTTGCCGATCATGGTGGTGGGATAGGCATCGACGCCGTACTTGCGCGCCAGGCGGCCATCGGGACCGGCCAGATCGATTTCCTGGAAGGCGACCTTGCGCGCCTTGAGCGTGGCGCGCAGATCCTCGCAGTGCTGCGCGCAATCCGGGCCGGTGAACAGGATCACCAGCGGCTTGCCTTCTTTGTCCGTCACCGGCGCGGCGGTCAGGGGGTTGCCGTGCTTGTAGAACTGGTAGGCGCCGAATGCGACGCAGATGACGAGCAGGATTCTGAGCATGGTATCTGAATAAAGAGGGGGCAAAGCCCCCCGCCGGACGCGGGGGCTGCTTGCGAATCAGGCCAATTATCGCTTATTTGCCACGGCCGGCGTTAATCAGGAATTGCTGCATGGTTGCCTCGGACACCGACGCCCACATGTTCTGATCCTGGCGGAAGCGCTGCCACGGCTCGTACACCTTCTTGAACTTGGCATTCTTGGCCGCTTCTTCTTTCATGACGTCCTGCGCGGCCGCGTAGCAGCCATTCATGATGTCTTTCGAGAAGGTCCGCAGCTTGATGCCGTTTTTCAGCAGGCGTGCCAGGGCGGCCGGGTTCTTGGCGTCATACTCGGCCTGCATCACGATGTGGGCTTCGTAGGTGGCCACTTCCAGCGCCGCCTGGTATTCCTTGGGCAGCTTTTCCCATTCCTTGATGCCGACGTAGAAGGAGAAGCTGGCCCCCGCCTCCCACCAGCCCGGCGCGTAGTAGAACGGCGCCACCTTGTACAGGCCCAGCTTCTCATCATCGTAGGGACCGACCCACTCGGCCGCGTCGATGGTGCCTTTTTCCAGCGCCGGGTAGATATCGCCGCCGGCCAGCTGCTGCGGCACCAGGCCCAGACGTTCCAGGACCTTGCCGGCGAAACCGCCAACCCGCATCTTGGTGCCCTTCAGGTCGGCGACCGATTTGATCTCCTTGCGGAACCAGCCACCCATCTGGGTGCCCGAATTACCGCCGAGGAAATTGACGATGCCATAGCCCTTGAAGAAGTCGCGCATCAGCTCGCGCCCGCCGCCCTGCTCGTACCAGGCCGTGTGCTGGCGCGAGGTCAGGCCGAAGGGCACCGCGCAGTCGAAGGCGAAGGTGGCATCCTTGCCAAAGTAATAGTAGGAGGCGCTGTGGCCCATTTCGACAGTGCCGGCCTGGACCGCGTCCATGACTTGCAGGCCCGGCACGATCTCGCCGGCGGCGAAGGTGCGGATGTTGAACTTGCCACCGGTAAGCTGCGACACGCGTTTGGTCAGCGTGTCGGAAGCGCCATAGATGGTATCGAGGGTTTTGGGGAAGCTGCTGGCAAGGCGCCAGGTGACCGTCGGCTGGGATTGGGCCAGCGCCGGGGCTGCGATGATGCCAGCCGAAGCGCCCAGCGCCGCCTTGCCGATGAAGGAACGACGTTGCATGTTGTTGTCTCCTTGTAGTTGTAAGAATGCAGGCCTAGTGTATTGGCGAGCCTGCTTGCTTGCAACTCAATTCGAGCAAGGTCCGGCCAGACTCAGCTGCCGGCCACCACCATGTTCTCGATCAGGATCGAACCGGTCTGTTTATTCCCGCGTGTAAGTACATCGTTGCCGACCGCGACGATCTGGCGGAACATGTCCTTCATGTTGCCGGCAATGGTGATTTCCTCGACCGGATACTGGATCACGCCGTTCTCGACCCAGAAGCCGGACGCGCCGCGCGAATAGTCGCCGGTCACGTAATTGGTGCCCTGGCCCATCAGTTCGGTGACCAGCAGGCCGCGGCCCATTTTGCGGATCATGCCGGCGAAATCGTCGGCCTTTTTGGTATCGGTCGAGCTGATGGTCAGATTATGCGAGCCGCCCGCGTTGCCGGTGGTTTGCATGCCCAGCTTGCGCGCCGAATACGAGGACAGGAAGTAACCCTTGACCACGCCGTTTTCCACCACCAGACGGCGCTGGGTGCGCACGCCCTCTTCGTCGAACGGGGCCGAACCGACCCCGCCCACCACATGCGGGTCTTCCAGGATCTGAATGTGCTTCTGGAAAATATCCTGGCCCAGCGAATCGAGCAGGAAGGTCGATTTGCGGTACAGCGAACCGCCCGAGACAGCCTGCACGAAAGAGCCGAGCAGGCCGGCCGCCAGCGGCGCCTCGAACAGCACCGGGCAGGTACGGGTATCGAGCTTGCGCGCGTTCAAGCGTGCCAGCGCGCGTTCGGCGGCGTAGCGGCCGACCTTTTCGGGCGCGGCCATGTCTTTGGCGTTGCGCACCGAGGTGTACCAGTCGTCGCGCTGCATCTTGGCGCCCTTACCGGCAATCGGCGCCACCGACAGGGTGTGGCGTGAGAACGGGTAGCCGCCGATGAAGCCGCGCGTGTTGGCCGCCACGAAGTGCGATTGCTGGGCGTGGACGCTGGCGCCCTCGCTGTTGGTGATGCGCGGGTCGACCTCGAAGGCGGCGTGTTCGGCGCGCTGGGCCAGGATGACGGCTTCTTCGGTGGTGATGGGCCACGGGTAGCACAGCTTCAGGTCGCGCGGGCGCATTTCCAGCAACTCGGCGTCGGCCAGGCCGGCACAGTCGTCTTCCGCCGTGAAGCGGGCAATGTTGTAGGCCGCGTCCACCGTGGCGCGCAGGGCGGCGGTGGAAAAGTCGGAGGTGCTGGCATTGCCGCGCTTCTGGCCGATATAGACCGTCACGCCCATGCCCTTGTCCTTGTTTTGCTCAATCGTCTCGATTTTGCCGCGCCGGACCGAGACCGACAGGCCGCTGCCCTCGGAAATCTCGACCGCGGCATCGGTGCCGCCCGCCTCTTTGGCGAAGGAAAGCACGTCGCGCGCCAGCTGTTTGAGCTGGTCCTGGGTATGGATGAAGACGGAGTCGGTCATGGGTGTTTTCTTCGGCTATCCGGTTAAAAGGGTATGATAGCAGTCGTTTACAGTTTTTACCGGTCGGACAAGCGCCTGCCGGATCCATATCATGCCAAATCCTAACCGCGGCGCCTGCGGGTTCCAGTCCTCCGAGTTCGAACAAGAATACGAGCGCCCTTCCAAGTCCGAACTCAAGCGCCAGATGAGCGAGCTGCAAAAACTCGGCGAAGAACTGGTCGCCGAAGCGCGTGACCGCGTCAAGCGCGTGCCCATGCCGGAAGACGTGCGCGAGGCCATCCTGATGTGCCAGACCATCACCAACCACGAAGGCCGGCGCCGCCAGATGCAGTTCGTCGGCAAAAAGATGCGCACCCTGGACGAAGAAGAAATCGCCGTCATCCAGCGCACCATCGACAGCTGGAAAGGCATGTCCAAGGCCGATACCGCCGCCCTGCACGCGCTCGAGCGCCGCCGCGAGAAGCTGCTGGCCGACGACAAGGCCCTGACGGTCCTGCTGGGCGAGCACCCGGAACTCGATGGCCAGCACCTGCGCACCCTGATCCGCAATGCCCGCAAGGAGCAGGCCGAGAACAAGCCGCCGAAAGCCTACCGCGAGATCTTCCAGATCCTCAAGGACGTGGCCAACAAGGGCAAGAAAGCTGCCGCACCGGTCGATGACGACGCCGAGCCAGAAGATGACGAGTCCGACGACGAGTAACGCGGAACTGGTGATCGGGCTGGTGTCGGTCTCGGACCGCGCCAGCGGTGGCGTCTACGAAGACAAGGGCCTGCCGGCCCTGGCCGAATGGCTGGCCAGCGCGATTACCACGCCCTACCGCATCGAACAGCGCCTCATCCCCGACGAGCGCGCGCTCATCGAACAAACCCTGACCGATCTGGTGGACCAGCAGCGCTGCCACCTGGTACTGACCACGGGCGGCACCGGCCCCGCGCGGCGCGATGTCACGCCTGAAGCGACGCTGGCCGTCGCCACCAAGGAAATGCCCGGCTTCGGCGAGCAGATGCGCCAGATCAGCCTGCAGTTCGTGCCGACCGCGATTCTGTCGCGCCAGAGCGCCGTGATCCGCGAAACGCCAGACCACGCGGCGCTGATCATGAACCTGCCCGGCCAGCCAAAGTCGATCAAGGAAACGCTGGAAGGCTTGAAGGACGCTGACGGCAAGCAGATCGTGGGCGGCATCTTTGCCGCCGTGCCCTACTGCCTGGACCTGATCGGCGCGCCGTATATCGAAACCAATCCTGCGGTGTGCAAGGCGTTCCGGCCCAAGTCGGCCCTGCGCCCGCAGCCAACCACGTAAGCATATGACCCAACTGCTCGAACATATCATCGTCGATACCGCGCCGGAGCCGACCGTCTCCGTCATCTGGCTGCACGGCCTGGGCGCCGACGGCAACGACTTCGCGCCTTTCGTGCGCGAACTCGATCTGGCCGGCCTGCCCGGCATCCGCTTCATCTTCCCGCACGCGAACACGATGCCGGTGACGATCAACAACGGCTACGTCATGCGCGCCTGGTACGACATCAAGATGAGTGACCTGGGCCGGATGGAAGACGAAGCCGGCCTGCGCGCCTCGCAACAACAGGTGGAAGCGCTGATCGCACACGAAAAGGCGCGCGGCATTCCTGCTTCACGCATTATCCTGGCCGGCTTCTCGCAGGGCTGCGCGATGACGCTGCAGACCGGCTTGCGCCATCCGGAAACGCTGGCTGGTCTGATGTGCCTGTCCGGCTATGTACCGCTGGCCGACAAGGTATCGAACGAGCGCAGCGAAGCGAGCCTGAAAACGCCGATCTTCATGGTCCACGGCCAGCACGACGGCGTGATTCCGATTGCGCGCGCAAGCGACTCGCGCGACCTGCTCAAGGCGCTCGGCTACCAGGTCGAGTGGCACGACTATTACATGCAGCACTCGCTGTGCCAGGAAGAAGTCGACGACATCTCGGCCTGGCTGAAAAAAGTACTGGCCTGAAGGCCCTTCTCACACACACGAAAGCAGCAAATGAAAAAAACCGGCATGGCAAAGAGCGACGCCAAAAAATTGATGGGCAAGATGGTCGCTCCTGGCGCAGCCGGGTTTGGACAAGGCGATAGCGCTGCCGTGGACCGCCGCGAGCAGCGTGAACGCGAGCGTGCACTGGGCCTGGTGCCGTTTGCCTGCAAGCTCAATGGCGATCTGCTCAAGCAGCTGCAGGCGCTGGCTGCCGAACGCAAGGTCGACATGAATGAACTGGTAGCCGATCTGCTGAACAAAGGGCTGGCGGCCAAGTGAAGACCGTTGTCCTGGGAGGCTACGGCAATTTCGGCGCCCGCATCAGCCGCGCACTGGCGCCCTCGCCGGGCATAGAACTGCTTATCGCCGGACGCGATGGCGCCAAGGCCGCCGCACTGGCTGCCGAATGCGGCGCCGCATCGGCCGTCATCGACATTGGCGACCCGCAGCTCATGCGCGTGCTGTCCGACCTGGGTGCCGGCATGGTGATTCACACGGCCGGGCCATTCCAGGCCCAGGGTTACGGCGTGGCGCAGGCCGTGGCCGCAGCCGGCGCCCACTACATCGACCTGGCCGACGGGCGCCGCTTCGTGTGCGATTTTCCGGCCGCACTGGACGCCACCTTCCGTCACGCGGGCCGCATCGCCATTACCGGCGCCAGCACCGTGCCGGCGCTGTCGTCTGCCGTGGTCGACCATCTGACGGCTGGCTGGAAGAGCATCGCCGACATCGATTTTTGCATTGCCCCGGCGCAGACCGCGCCGCGCGGCGTGGCCACCATAGCCGCCGTTCTGGGCTACTGCGGCGAAGCGATCCAGGTCTGGCGCAACGGCCGCTGGGAGACCCAGTACGGCTGGGAGTCGCCGGCGCGGGTCGACTACAAACGCCTGCGCCCGCGCATTGGCGCGCTGTGCGACATTCCCGATCTGGAGCTGTTCCCGGCGCATTACGCCGGCGCGCAATCGGTGATGTTCCGCGCCGCGCTCGAAGTGGGCATCGGCCAGCGCGGCCTGGCCACCCTGGGCAGCCTGCGCCGCATGGGCATCCTCAAGCAGCCGGCAAAGCTAGCAGCCTTCCTGAACGGCGCCGCGGGCTTGCTCGATCCGTTCGGCACGGCGCTCGGTGGCATGGTGGTGCGCGTGCAGGGCATCGACGGCACTGGCGCGCCTGCAAAGGCCGAGTGGCACATCGCAGCCGACGACGACCATGGCCCGGAAATTCCGTGCATGGCCGCGGTCCTGCTGGCGCGCCGCATTGCCGCCGGCGAGCTGACCGGCAGCGGCGCCCGCACCAGCATGAACATGCTGACGCTGGCCGATTTTGCCCCTGAGTTCCAGAAGTGGAACATGGTGACTGATATTGGCGCATAAGCGCCTTGAGTTCGACATGCCGGCCAGTTGCGCGGTCGTGTTCGACGCTTTTCATTACCATCACTGGCGTCTGCGCTGGGACAGCCTGGTCGCGCATACGACTGTGGAAGGCGGTGGCCCATGCCCTTACAAGGGCGCCGTGACCCGCTCGCGCGGGCGCGGGCTGACCCGCAACCTCGTCATGCGCACAGAATTCATCACCTACCAGCGGCCCAGTCTGGCGGCCGCGCGCATGGTCGGCGTATCATTTCCGTTCACCCGCTGGGCCGCGTCCATGAAGCACGAAGCGGCGGCGGACGGGCGATCGGCTATGATTTACACCTACACGATCGAAACCGGACCGCCGGCGCTGCGCTGGCTGATGGAACCGATCGTCAACCGCATTTTCCTGCGTCAGACGCGGCAGCGTTTCGCGCGCATGCAGCAGTTTCTGGCGGCGAACGCCGCCGAAGTCGAGGCGTGGCAGCGCAGCACTCAACAAACGAAGGAGTAATACCATGGCAAAAAAAGAAGAACTCGACGAAGAGACGATGGAGCTGATCAACTGGTGCATCGAAGTTGAAAAATTCCTCGTCGCCGGTGGCGCCACCGTCAAGCAGGCGCAGGACCATATTGAAGAGCAGGTCGAGTGGTTTACCGACCAGTTCTACGACGGCCTGACGCCGGAAGAAGCGGCCAAGGAAGCGCTGGCCTGATGTCGGGTTTGCAGTGACGGGGAGGCGCCGCCCATTCCGGCTCTCGAACACCCGTCATTTGGAAACCGGCCGCAAGGAAGACGTGGCCCCCTCATGGCATTGCTGCCGGGCGTTAAAGTCGTCGCCAACTGCTGCGACTTAATCGGGCAGCCGGGCAAGCTCGAATGAGGGCACGGCTGTCTGTGCCCCGTTCATGACCATCGCCAGCAGCGTGTAATACCCGTTGATCCCCATCAGATCAACCACGCCTTTCTCGCCGAACAGCGCTACCGCATCGCCCCAGATCGCATCGCTCACCCGCTTGTTGCGATGCAGTTCGATGCAAAAATCGTACACCAGCTCTTCATCCACCAGCATGTTCTGCGGCCGGCGTCGGTTGGCAATGGCCTCGATCACATCAGCTGCAATGCCGCAGCGTTCGGCAATCGGCGCGTGAATCGCCCACTCCACCTGCTGGTTCCATTCGCGCGCGGTGACCAGGATCGCCATTTCCGACAGGCGGTTCCCGATCGCGCTGCGATACCGCAGGTACTCGCCCAGTTGCTGCGCGCACTGCATCAGTTCGGGACTGCGCAGGAGCGGAATGAAGGGGCCGTAGACGGCCCCGCGCGGGCCGTCGATCACGGCCTGGGCGGCGGCCTGCTGCGCCTCGCTAAGTTGGTGTGGCGCCAGTGGGCCGAGTCGGTCTGTCATGCAAAAAATATTCGCACAGCTTGCGCGAAAAATCAAAAGAATCAATGGCTTCTGCGCTTATTGTCAAGTGTCAATAATTTACAGTGGAGAAACTATGAGCCAGCTCATGCACCGCAATCTGCGCCAGACGCCGCCGTTGGCGGTCAGCGCCCAGGGCATGACGATACGTGACAGCGAGGGCAAAACGTATATCGATGGCTGTGGCGGTGCTGCGGTGTCCTCGCTCGGTCATGGCCATCCCGACATCCTGGAGGCCATGCAGCGGCAGATGGCGCGCTGCGCCTACGCCCACACGGCCTTCTTCACCACCGAGGCGGCCGAGGAACTGGCGCAGCGCCTGGCAGCGGGCGCGCCAAAGGGACTGGACCAGGTGTACCTGGTATCGGGCGGCTCTGAAGCAATGGAAACCGCGCTCAAGCTGGCGCGCCAGTACTGCGTCGAGAGCGGCCAGACCCAGCGCAAGGTATTCATCGCGCGGCGCCAGAGCTATCACGGCAATACGCTAGGTGCGTTGGCGGTCGGCGGCAACGAGTGGCGCCGGCGCCCGTTCGCACCGCTGCTGATGCAGGTGCCGCGCGTGGCGCCCTGCTACGAATATCGCGACCGGGCGGAGGGGCAAAGCCAGGAGGAGTACACACTGGGCCTGCTGCGCGAACTGGAGACGACGATTCTGGCCACCGGTCCGGATCAGGTGATTGCGTTTTGCGCCGAGCCGGTCGTGGGCGCGACCGGTGGTGCGATTCCGCCGACGCCAGGCTACTTTCGCGGCGTGCGGGCGCTGTGCGACAAGTACGGAATCCTGCTCATTGCCGATGAAGTGATGTGCGGGATGGGCCGCACTGGCACCATGTACGCGATTGAACAGGAAAATGTGGTGCCCGATATTGTCACCATCGCCAAAGGCCTGGGCGCCGGCTATCAGCCCATTGGCGCGGTACTGGCGCGCGGCGATCTGGTGGAGCGGCTGCGCAGTGGCAGCGGCGCCTTTTTGCACGGGCACACTTATATTGGTCATCCGGTGGCGGCGGCAGCGGCGCTGGCGGTGCAGCAGGTGATTGAACGCGACGATTTGCTGACGGCAGTGCGTGCGCGCGGTGAGACGCTGCGACGCTTGCTGGGCGAGGCGTTCGGCAAGCACCCGCATGTGGGAGACATTCGCGGGCGCGGCCTGTTCATGGCGCTGGAAATCGTGCGTGAGCGCGCGAGCAAGCAGCCCTTCGATCCGGATCTCAAGCTGCATGCGCACATCAAGGCGCAGGCCATGGCGCACGGGCTGATGGTGTATCCGATGGGTGGGACGATCGATGGCGTGCACGGCGACCATATTCTGCTGGCGCCGCCGTTCATTGCCACTGATGAGGATATTGCGGCGATCGTGGCGCGCCTGTCGGATGCACTGGCGGCGACCTTACGACAGAATTTGTAAGGGTCGCCGTCCTCGGCGCGGTCTTTAAACCGCGTATCCGATCACATCCTGCTGCTGTTCGCCCAATCCGGCGATCCCCAGCCGCAGCGTATCGCCCTTTTTGAGGAAGCGCTTCGGCGTGCGCGCATCGCCCACGCCCGGCGGCGTGCCGGTGGCGATAATGTCGCCCGGCTCCAGCGTCATGAAACGCGACACGTAGCTGACGATCTGCGCCACCGAGAAAATCATGGTCTCGGTGCAGCCGGTCTGCATGCGTTTGCCGTTCAGCTCCAGATACAGGTCCAGCTTCTGCACGTCGATCACTTCGTCGCGCGTCACCAGCCACGGGCCCACCGGACCGAAGGTATCGCAGCCTTTGCCCTTGTCCCACTGCGGACCGCGCT
>DASWMN010000320.1:0-14691 GCA_036399735.1 Telluria sp.
GCCGTTGGGGAGGCCCGGTAAATCCGTTTCAGATTGCACTTTGGCGCCGCTGGAAACGGCGACCGGATTGGCGCAGGTATAGCCGGGCTGATCAGGGCCGCCGCTGACGGGCCGTGATGGCTCCGCCCATTTCACGCAAACACCTGGGGCTTTCGGCGTATAACCGATGTCGCACACGAGTTGCGTATGTGTGTAGTCGAACACCCGCCCCCCAATCGGGTTTTTGTAAAAGCACTCGAAAATCGGTTTTGGGAGGTCCGATGGCCGCCTGGACAGGAGCGGTGTGCCCCAGTGATTGGCCGCGCTTCGTGCGCACGCTTCTGCCGCGGTGCCAACATAGCCCGATGTGTTGGGCGCTATGTAATACCACCAGCCTTTGACGCCCTCAGGCGTCGTTTCTTCAGCATGCGCGCCTGCGCACGTTGCGACTGCGACGGCACACGAAAGCAGCAGGTACGAAAACTTGAAAGCCGTACCATAGCGTAGTCCGAACTTGGGCATATCGTTCCTGAGGGGTATGTCATTAGATGCAGACTAACCGCAAGACAATTATCGATATTGCGCCAGGCCAATGTTGCCTTCGTGGAATATGCGCTTGTATCGCGACGGATTCCGTGTGCGATTCGCACGTGCTCTCAACCGTATTGACGAGATCAATACGCGCGTTGCGCGCCTAGCCGAGACGTTGAAAATCGCCCGATGTACGCGGCTCAATCCGCCGAAGTTAAGCGGACGGTCCTTTTGTCCGTCATCGGCGTCATTTTATTTCTTGACGGAGTGCCGCTTTGCATAGCCTCCGCACTGATTGCAGGGGTTTTGCGAGTATTGTCCCTTACCGGGCACGGAAACGAATGTTCTGCTCTCTGTGGTTCATTTTGCCGTTGGCGGCCCGTTGCCTTTGTGATGGCCTACGCACCGCGTTTGGATTGCGTGCTAGAAACCTTCCTCCGCCAGGCGCTCGAGCGACCAGGCTTTAGCACTCTCGTAATCGAGAAACAGACCGCGCGGCGGACTGCCGTCATATATGCGCGCATACATCAGCTCGAACAGGGCGCGCCCTTCAACGTGCGATGCGGCGACGACCGGGTTGCCCACACAACGCATATGTTTGGTTGTGTAGACGATAACTTCAGCCAGCCGGTCCAGCGCCTCCGGCGGACACAGGAGCGAGCCGGTAACGATCGTCATGTGCACGTGCGGCCCGGTGGCGGCCAGTTCCTTGACCATGGGGTGGGCCGCTTTCATCCATATGTTCACAAGCTCCAGGTTCCATGGGCCGACCAATTCCGACACCAGTACCCGGCCTTCC
Source organism: Telluria sp. (assembly GCA_036399735.1). GTDB lineage: Bacteria > Pseudomonadota > Gammaproteobacteria > Burkholderiales > Burkholderiaceae_D > Telluria_A. Next base: position 1,310 of record DASWMN010000320.1, read on the forward strand.
AGCCGCAGCTTGAACTCGCCGTGGGGTACAAATTTGAGCATCTACTTTCCTGACAGTTATTTTTGCGGCACGCTTCGCTTTAACTATTCGGGCGTTGAGGGATCGCAGTCGGCGCCAGGATGGGCCAGCGCTTGCTGTTCAAGTTCGACATCCGACACGCTGGGAATACCGTCGACGGGTACCAGGTCGGGTGCAAATGGCTCGCCAGTTTTGCTGTCTTGCTCATGCGGCGGGTTAGCCAGATCCAGTACCGTTTCGATGGCATGTTCGATCTGTTCGCCCAGATCGTTGTCGTTCTGATTGGTGTTCGTTGTCATGATCTCGCCCTCGTATGATAGTCATTTGACTATGCCTGAATTTTGCTTACGTGTGCAACACCGTAGTTTAACGCCTCCTCATGGAACCAGAAAACGGCAGCTTCGGCGCCCCAGCCCTGTCAGTTCCATCGCCGCTCCGGTATCATTCGGGGATGAAAAAGAATTCTTCCCTTCCGTTTGTAATTGGTGTTGCTGGCGGCAGCGGCAGCGGCAAGTCAACGGTGACCCAGCAGGTGCTTGCTTCGTTCGGCGCCGACATGGTGTCGGTCGTCATGCAGGACGATTATTACTGCGACCAATCCGATCTTACCCCTGAAGTGCGCCGCACGCAGAATTACGACCACCCGCAGGCCTGCGACTGGCCACTGCTGGTGCAGCACGTGCAGGCCTTGCGTAACGGCGAGGCGATCGACATGCCGGAGTATGACTTTACGATCGATAACCGCTCCAACAAGACGATCCGCGTGACCCCGGCCCCGGTCATCGTGATCGAAGGCTTGTTTGCCTTGTATGACGCCGACCTGCGCAACATGATGTCGCTGAAGATATTTGTTGATACCGCTGCCGACGTGCGCTTTATCCGCCGCATGCAAAGGGACATTACCGAACGCGGTCGTTCGGTCGAGAGCGTCGTCAGCCAGTACCTGGAAACAGTGCGCCCGATGCACAAGCAATTTATCGAGCCGACCAAGCGTTACGCCGATGTCATTTTGCCGCATGGCGCCAATGGCCCGGCAGTCGATGTGATTACCACCAAGGTGGCGAGCGTGATCGGTCAGTTGAAGCGGCCCTGATCGGCATTCGCAGCGGCTTGGGTGGTTGACGCAAGCACGACGACGTCGCATCATGTGCACATGCCAAATCCGAGTGATCATCACATTTATTGCCCGGCCTGCGAATGGCGGCCCGCTTCGGCAGACCGCTGGCAATGCATCCCAAGTTGCGGCACGATCTGGAATACCTTCTGGACCGGCGGCGTTTGCCCAGGTTGCGGCTATCAGTGGGAAAAAACGCAATGCCTGGCATGCGGCGTAGTGTCGCCTCACCGCAAGTGGTATCACCCACGGACAAAGCGCGCGGCGCAAGCCACGCAAAAGGCGCGGGAACTGATCGACTAAGCGTTATTGCCACGACGTTCACGCTGGGTCGGGAACAAGAATGAATCTGGAAAAAGCGAGTAAATTTCTGAGTCTGGTATTGCGTCACAAGCCGGAGGAGATCGGCTTGACGCTCGATCACGAAGGTTGGGCCGACATCGGGCAATTGGTGGCACTGTCGAACGCAAAAGGGAAGCCGTTGACGCGTGAATTGCTGGTTGAGGTCGTCCGCACCAGCGACAAGCAGCGCTTCGCCATTGACCCGGCCGGAACCCGAATCCGCGCCAACCAGGGGCATTCCATTCCGGTGGATCTGAAGCTCCCACCGCAGACGCCGCCCGCCCGGCTGTTTCATGGCACCGCCACCCGGTTCATTGCATCGATTCGGGAAAAGGGCTTGTCGGCGGGCTCGCGTCAGCATGTGCACCTGTCCGCGGACCGGGAAACGGCCACCAGGGTTGGGGCGCGCCATGGCAAGCCATCGGTCCTGGTGGTCGACGCCGCTGCCATGCAGCGCGACGGCATGGTTTTTTACGTGTCCGAGAATGACGTGTGGCTGACCGAAGCCGTACCTGTCGATTACATTGCATTCCCGGACTGACATGCTGCGCGTGCTGCTCATCGCATCCTTGCTGCTTGTATCGGGGTGTGATCAAGAAGGTGTCGAAGTCCGCCAGGTTTATGTCGGTGTGAACGGCCCGGCCGCCCCGCATTTCGATTACCTGCTCGATCAGGCAGCGCTGGAGAAATCCTGGGTAAAGCCAGTGCTCGATGAAACGCAATGGCGCGCCTTGCTTTCCACGATAGATTTTAATCGTGAGATGTTGCTGGCGCTGGCCGTGGGTGAACGCGAAAACGCCAGCGGGACAGTCAAAATCTCAAGGGCCTATATCTACACCGGTGTCGCCGATCGTCCGCTCAATATCAATGCGAAAATTGGCGTTCTGGGTGACGCCTGCAAAGGGCTCTGGAAAGTATCGGCGCCGTTCACGCTTGTTGTTATTCCAAAATCGGCCTATTCGGGTGCGTCTGGCGGTTATGACATTGCCAATTTTCCCGATGGTTGCAGGGCGCTGGCCGGGCGCTATTAGCCGGCGCATCATTCCTTGTTCCGGATTCAAGCCTGCTGATGCAATCGATCTACTCTTGCAGTTGTCGCTGATGACCAATGGAGAAGATCATGCAATCCGAGCCGACCATCCTCAAGGCAGTTCCTGCATTTATCCGCAACGCCGGCCCATTCGCGGTGTTCCTCGTGATGGCAGTGCCGACCACACTGTGTGCCTTTAGCGCGCTATTTTTCGCCGATGTGGTGAGCGATCCCACCGATCCTGTGGTCTTTGGCATTTCGCTGGCAGTACTGGCGGTATTCAACGGCGGCGTATGGAAACTGGTCAAGGCGCTCAAGCGTTTTCAGTCGACCTGAGCGCCGGGCGGTATCAGTGGCCGTCATCGGGCCAGGTGATCGGCCGACCCTCGCTGTGTTGCAGGTCGAACATCGCTTCTGCAATGCCAAGCCGCACGTTCAGCCGCGCCGGCATGGCACCGACGGGGCCGCGCTGCACCGCGCCAACCCACATGTTACGGCCGCTGTTCTTGGCCGCGTACAGGCATTGATCGGCCAGTTCGACCACGTCTTCCCAGCGTGGCCGGAGTGCATCCGGGGCCGGGAAAGGGTAGCTGGCGTAGCCGATCGAGCAGGTTTTGCGCAACACCACGCCATGCCCCAGGTCGAAATCGCGCTCTGCCACGCGGGCGCGCACCCGTTCGGCCAGCAGGTGCACATCGGCATTCGATGACTGTTTGGCGACGATTAAAAATTCCTCGCCGCCCCAGCGCACCACGGTATCGGAATCGCGTACTTCTTCCATCAAAATGGCCGAGAATTGTTTGAGCAGGGCGTCGCCGGCGGCGTGGCCGTGCTCGTCGTTGACCGCCTTGAAGTGATCCATGTCGATCATCATGAAGACCACATCGGCGTTTTGCGCCGTGCCACTCTCACGCTGGCGCGCCAGTTGCGCCAGATCTTCCTCGATACGGCTGGCCAGGTAGCGGCGGTTGCGCAGGCCGGTCAGCGGGTCCGACAGCGACATTTCGCTGACCGAACGGTAGGCGCGTTTGAGATAGATCCGGCTGATGAGCAGCACAATAATGGCCAGCAGGCCCAGCGCCCCCGCCAGTATGCCCAGTAATTGAAAACGCTTCTGGCTGCGCTGTTCCTGCTCCAGCAGCTCGATCTGGCGCTGCTTTTTACCGGCCTGGTAGCGCGCGTCGGCTTCGGCGATGCGTTTCAGGTCGGTGGCCTTGCGTACCGCGTCGCTGCGCTTTTTGTGCTCAACCTCGGCCAGGTAGGCTTTTTCGAAATCGCGGTTGAAGCCGTATTCCTCGGCCAGCACGCCTTGCACTTCGGCCGCAATGTCCTGCTGGGCCGGGTCGGCGGCAAAAGCGTCCACGCCGCGCTGGATCAGGGCAATGCCGCCGGGCCGGCCAAGCCGGTTCAGGGCGATGCCCTTGTTGATCCAGCAGACCCGCAGCGACTCAGCGTCGTTGGATTTTTCCACCAAAGGGATGGCTTGCTCGGCAAACGTGAGCGCGGCCGCGTAGTCTTTGCGCTGCAAGGCCACGTCCGCCAAATTGGTGGCAATGACGGCGAGGTTGTAGTTGTTCTTCGATTCCTGCGCGCGCGTGCGGGCCGTCAGCAAGGCCTGGTATTGTTCTTCTACCCGGCCGGCGCTGGACAGGTAATGCGCCATGCGCAGGTAGGCGCGCGAAATTGCATCCGGCAGCTTGGCGCGCTCGGCAATGTCGATCGAGCGCTGCTGTTCGCGCATGGCGTCTTCCAGACGGCCGGTGCGAAAGAGCACCATGGCCAGACCGTTGAGGGCGCTTACTTGCTGCAAGGGCTCGTCATTCTCGGCGTCATAGATGCGCAAGGCGCGCATCAGCAGGTCGTGCGCTTCAGGCACCTGGCTGGCGGCCAGCAGGGCCGTGCCGGCAATATGCCAGGCGTCGGCGGCAACGAGCTGGCTCCTGCGGTTCGCCTCTGGCGCGGCCAGGGCGGGCACAAGGGCGGCAATTTTCTGATACTCCTGGATCGCTTCGCCGTCCTTGCCCGCGTCGTGCAGGATGGTGCTGATCAAGGCGCCGAAGCGGACGCGTTCCAGGGCAATCGCGGCGCCTGCGGCCTGGCCTTCGCGTGCTGCCTGCAGCGCTTCATCGAATTTTCGGCTGGCGTTCAATGCGTCGGCGAGGTGGCTGAGCAGCCACAGTCTGTCGGGCAGGGCGAGGGCGTCTTTGTTGCCAAGTGCCGTCCGCAGCAGTGCGATGGCCTGCGCCGGGGTTTTATCCGTTTCGCTGGCCAGTTGCGCTTTCAGAGCGCTCACGCTCAAGGGCGACGCTGCAGCTGGCGTCGTCGGCGCCCTGACCGGGGCGGCCAACGCGGCGCTCAGGCAGAATACTTGCAGCAGAAGCGGGAACAGGCGGGAAGGAGTATGGGCGTGCATCGCATCAGCGTACCGAATTCTTCCTTCGGCGTACACAATTTAATTGCCCGTACACAATTTGCGCTGTATTTATGGAATGGTTTTGCGGCGCGAATGCGACGAATTGGCAGTTCATGGCAAGCTTGGCAACCTGCCGGGCAAAAAAAAGCGCACGTGAATTTCTTCAAGTGCGCAAATGGGCTAGTCAGGAGAGAGATGCGAGTTCGTCGCACCCTGGTTACTATCCAAGGCCTATTTTACATAGCGTTCTGACATCAACTCTCTCCAATTGTTTCAATTTCAAAATATCTGCATGCACCTTGCATTAACCCGTGTTGCGCAGGCCTGCCGCGACGCCATTGATTGATAAATGGATGCCGCGATGGACCCGTTCGTCAATCTGGGCCGGGTCGCCGGCCACGGCGCGGTGGCGGTGAATCAGCTCGACCTGCAAGTGGTTCAGGGGATCCAGGTAGGCAAAGCGGTTCTGGATCGAACGCGCCAGCAGCGGATTGCCGGCCAGGCGTTCGTGCGCGCCCGTGATGCTTTCCAGGCAGCGCAGGGCGGTGCCATGTTCGGCGGCGATGCGTTTGAAGATGCGCTCGCGCAGTTCCACGTCGGCCACCAGTTCCGCGTAGCGCGAGGCGATCGGCAGATCGGTCTTGGCCAGCACCATGTCCATGTTCGACAGCAGGGTGGCGAAGAACGGCCATTCCTTGTACATGGCCTGCAGGGTGGCGATTTTTTCTTCGCGCTTGCCTTCGTCCAGCCATTGCGTGATGGCCGAGCCGAAGCCGTACCAGCCCGGCAGCAGCAGGCGGCACTGGCCCCAGGAGAAGCCCCATGGAATGGCGCGCAGGTCTTCGATGCGGCGGGTCGACTTGCGCGAGGCCGGACGCGAACCGAGGTTCAGTTCCGCGATCTCCGCGATCGGGGTGGCGGCAAAGAAGTAGTCGGTAAAGCCGGGGGTCTCGTAGACCAGGTTGCGGTACGCTTTGTAAGCGCGCTCGGACAGATCGGCCATGATGGCTTCGAAGCCTGCCAGGCGCTGCGCCACATTGCCCTCGGTCGCGTGCGGCATCAGGCTCGCTTCGAGCGTGGCGGCGACCAGCAGCTCCAGGTTGCGGCGGCCGATTTCGGCGTTGGAGAACTTGGAGGCGATGATTTCGCCCTGTTCGGTCAGGCGGATCTGGCCGTTCACCGTGCCTTTCGGCTGCGCCAGGATCGCCTCGTAGCTTGGTCCGCCGCCCCGGCCGACGGTGCCGCCGCGGCCATGGAACAGGCGGATCTTGACGCCGGCGCGCTGGAACACCTGCACCAGGTTGATCTCGGCCTTGTACAGTTCCCAGTTCGAGGTGAGGAAGCCGCCGTCCTTGTTCGAGTCGGAGTAGCCGAGCATGACTTCCTGCAGCTGCCCCTGTTTGGCGATCAATGCTTTCACCAGCGGGATCGCCATCCACTCGTCCATGATGCCGGCTGCGCGCTGCAGGTCGGGGATGGTCTCGAACAGTGGAATGACCATCGCGTCCAGATCGTTCGACTTGGTGCGCAGAAGGCCGGTTTCCTTCTGCAGCAGCAGTACTTCCAGCAGATCGGACACTTCTTCGGTGTGCGAAATGATGTAGTTGCGGATCGCGCGCGCGCCGTAGCGTTCACGGATATCCTTGGCCGCGCGCAGAATCGACAGCTCCGATTCGGTCTCGTCGGTGTAGTCCGAATAGGGCGAGTACAGCAGCCGTGGCTGTGCCAGTTCAGCCAGCAGCAGCTGGGTCTTTTGCGCTTCGTCGAGTTTGGCGTAGTCCGCTTCCACGCCGGAGGTGGCAAACAGCTCGGCCAGCACGCGTTCGTGCACGTCCGAGGTCTGGCGCATGTCGAGCGAGGCAAGGTGGAAGCCGAAGATGCCGGCGGCGCGCTGCAGGGTAGCCAGGCGCGGCTTGATCAGCAGGGCGCCGTGGTTGTTTTTCAGCGAGTCGGCCAGCACGGCCAGGTCGGCGCCAAATTCGCTCGCCTGGGCATACGGCTCGGCGTGACCCACTTCCTTGCGCAGGATGTTGGTGGCGCCCAGCGCGCGGGCGGTGGCGGCCAGACGCGCGTATACGCCGATCAGCGCGCGCCGGTAGGGCTCGTCACTGCGGTGCGGTGAATGGTCGGGCGAGGCGTCGGCCAGGGTTTGCAGGGCCGTGCTGGCGCCGACCATCAGGGTCGAAATCGACAGCTCGGCGCCAAGCGCATGCACTTCGTCCAGGTAGAAGTCGAGAATCGTGGTGGCCTGGCGTACAAGGGCGTGCTGCATGGTGCCGGCGTTGACGTTCGGGTTGCCGTCACGGTCACCGCCGATCCAGCTGCCCATCTGGACATAGGCGGCGTCGCCCAGCGTCGCTGCCTGGCCCGGATAGTGGGCGCCGATTTCTTCTTCGATGTCGTCGTACAGGCCTGGCAGCTCGCGCAGGAAGGTGATGCGGTAATAGGACAGGGCATTGTCGATTTCGTCGGCCACGGTCAGCTTGGAGTAGCGCAGCATGCGTGTCTGCCACAGCGTCGCGATGCGCGCGTGCAGCAGGGCGATGTTGGCCACGCGCTCTTTCGGCGTGAGGGGCAGGTCGCGTTCGGCCAGCAGGCGCGCGATGTCATGCTCGGCATCGAGAATCGACTTGCGCTGCACTTCGGTCGGGTGGGCGGTCAGCACCGGGGCGATCAGCGCATCCTGGAAGAAGGTGCGCACGGTCTCGCCTTCGACGCCGGCCTGTTTCAGCTTGCTGAGCGCGAAACTGACGCTGCCTTGCTGGGGCGCGGAGCCGGCCAGCAGGTGGGCGCGGCGGCGCCGAATGTGGTGCTGGTCCTCGGCGATATTGGCCAGGTGCGAAAAATACGAGAACGCGCGGACCACGGAAATGGTCTGATTACGGGTCAGCTTCTGGAGCAGGGTGGTCAGATCTTCGCCGGCCTGGGCGTCGGCCTCGCGGCGGAACCTCACTGCCGTCTGGCGAATGGTCTCGACAACATTGAATACGTCCTCTCCTTCCTGGTCGCGCAAAACGTCGCCGAGCAGGCGGCCGAGCAGGCGGATGTCTTCTTTCAGTGGTGCGTCCTTATCGAGGACAGGTGGGGTTTCTTGAGCAGCAGCTTGATTTACCATGTTGGACCAGAGTGAAATGTTGGTGCAAAGGCTTATGGCCAGGTTCTGCAAAGGGGGCGCATGATAAAATTTGTGATCTTATGCAAGAGCCGATAACTGACGCCATGCCGGTTAGGGTTTAACGACAGTGAAAGAATCCGTTTTGAAAGCAACTGAACAAACGATGCAGCCGCCCTCCAAGCTTGTGATCGCCTCGCGAGAGAGCCGCCTGGCCATGTGGCAGGCAGAGCATGTACGCGCGCGATTGACACTATTATATCCGCACTGCAGCATTGAGATCCTGGGGATGACAACCCGGGGCGACCAGATCCTCGACCGCGCCTTGTCCAAGGTGGGCGGCAAGGGCTTGTTCGTCAAGGAACTCGAGGTGGCGATGGCCGAAGGCAGGGCCGATCTGGCCGTCCATTCCCTCAAGGATGTGCCGATGGACTTGCCGGACGGCTTCGCCCTGGCAGCCGTGCTCGAGCGCGAAGACCCGCGTGATGCCTTCGTCTCCAACGATTACAACAGCCTGGCGGACCTGCCGGCCGGGGCCGTGGTCGGTACCAGCAGCCTGCGCCGCCAGTCGCTGATCGCGGCGCGTTATCCGCACCTGGTCATCAAGCCGTTGCGCGGCAATCTGGATACCCGTCTGGGCAAGCTGGACCGCGGTGACTATGCGGCCATCATCCTGGCTGCGGCCGGTCTCAAACGCCTGGGTCTGCCGGAACGCATTCGTTCGCTGCTTTCGCCGGAAAACAGCTTGCCGGCGGCCGGCCAGGGCGCGATGGCGATCGAAATTGCCGAGCGTAATGACGGGCTCGACCTGCGCGCCATTCTGGCCCCGCTGAACCATCTGGAAACGGCCCAGGCCGTGGCCGCCGAGCGCAAAGTGTCCAAGGTGTTTGGCGGCAGCTGCCAGATTCCGCTGGCCGCGTTTGCCACTGTCGAAAACGGCAGCATGCGCCTGCGCGCCATGGTCGCCACGCCCGACGGCACCCGCATGGCCAGTGCCGAATTGTCCGGCCCGGCCGATGCGCCCGAAGCACTGGGCGAACAAGTATCGAAACTGCTGGCGGACCAGGATGCGAACGCGATCCTGGCTGTTTGCAAAGCCGGGGCCGCTGCCGACGATGCCTGATGCCGTTGTCATCACCCGGCCGCGCGCCCAGGCGCAAGCGCTGGCAGACCAGGTAACGCAGCTTGGCCGCGCCGCGGTGGTATTGCCGCTGCTGGAGATTTTTCCGCTGGAAGACCAGTCGACGCTGATCCGCACCCTGGCCGACCTGCGCCGTTACGCGCTGGTGGCCTTTGTGTCGCCAAATGCCATCGATGCCGCCTTTGCCCACATTGCCGCCTGGCCGCGCGAAGTCGCGCTGGCGGTGGTGGGGGAAGGCAGCCGCGCGGCGCTGGCGCAGCACGGGGTCGATGCCGGCAATGCGACCATCTTCAGCCCCAAAGACCCGGCCCGCAGCGATTCGGAAAACCTGCTGCAGTCCCTGGATCTGGCCAGCCTGGCGGGCAAGGAAGTGCTGATCGTGCGCGGTGAAAGCGGGCGCGAGCTGATGGCCGATGGCCTGCGCGCGGCCGGTGCCAGCGTGACCACCGTGGCCGCCTACCGGCGCAGCGTGCCGCCCATGAGCGCGCCGCTGCGCGCACAGCTGCAGCACTTGCTGAACGGCCAGAATGACTGGATCATCACCAGCTCCGAAGCCTTGCGCGGCTTGTTCGCCCTGGCGAACGCGCTGGGCGCTGCGGAATATGTAGCGAAATTGCAACAGCAACGGGTCATTGTTCCACATGCCAGGATTGCCGAAACGGCAAAATCGCTGGGAATGACCCGACTGACACTCTGTGGATCAGGCGACGAACGACTGCTTGCCGCGTTACAATCACGACCATGAACGAATTGCCTACCATTCCAGACCCGAAACCAGCGCCTGTCGCTGCCCCTGCGAGCGCGCAGCAAGCGAGCTACGCCAGCCCACCGCCGCCTGCCGCGCCTGCGGCGGGACCATCCATTTCCGACATTTTGCAGCGTCCGCTGACCGTATCGGTGATCGTGATCGCACTGCTGCTGGCCGCCCACGCCTGGTCGACCCGCAACAGCCTGCAGCGCCTGCGCATGGAAATGGCGCGCAGCGTGCAAAAGGGCGAAGTGGTCAACGCCCAGACGGCTGCCACCGCCAACTCGGTGCAGGACCTGGCCAGGGGGCTGCAGGAAAAAGTCACCGCGCTCGAAAACCGCCAGCTTGAAGCACAGAGCCAGCAACTGGCGCTGGAGCAGCTGTACCAGGATTTGTCGAAGAACCGCGACGAATGGGCACTGGCTGAAATCGAGCAGGTCTTGTCGACCGCGAGCCAGCAGCTGCAGTTGTCGGGCAACGTGCAGGGCGCGCTGATCGCGCTGCAAAATGCCGACCGCTCGCTGTCCCGTTCCGACAAGCCGCAGTTCATCACCATCCGCCGCGCCATCGCGAAAGATATCGACAACCTCAAAGCGCTGCCGTCGATCGACACGGTGGGCGTGGCCCTGCGTATCGATAACGCGATCGCCCTGATCGATTCGCTGCCGATGCTGGCCGACGAAAAGCCGGCCTTGCCGGCGGCTGTGGTCAAGGCGCGCAAGATGGACGTCAAGCCCAAGGCCGGCGTGAAGGCTGCGCCAGTGCCGGTGCCAGAACCGGAACCGGATACCTACGCCAGCCGTGCGCAGGCAACCTGGCGCGCATGGTCGGACGAAATGTGGACCGATATCCGCCAGCTGATCCGCGTGCGCACGGTCGATTCGCCAGAAGCGCTGATGCTCTCGCCGGAACAGGCCTACTTCATGCGCGAGAACCTCAAGCTGCGCCTGCTGAACGCGCGCCTGGCGCTGATGTCGCGTAACGAGACCGCGTTCCGCACCGATCTGCTGGCCGTGCAGGATGCACTGGGCAAGCACTTTGACACCCGCGCCGCCAGCACCCAGAGTGCGCAGAATCTGCTGCGCCAGGTGCAGGCGCATAACGTGGCGATCGAGATGCCGTCGCTGTCGGACAGCCTGAACGCTGTGCGCAACTACAAGTCGAAGCCTTAAGCCATGCGATTACTACTCTGGTTAGTCGCCCTGATGGCCGCTGCGATCGGTGTCGCTGTGACGGCACGCTTCAATCCCGGCAACGTCGTGTTTTTCTATCCGCCGCACCGGATCGACATGTCACTGAACCTGTTCGTGGTCCTGGCCGCGGTCCTGTTCATGGTCATGTACGGCATGCTGCGCGCCTTGCGTGCCACCGTGGCCATGCCGGCCAAGGTCGCCGCTTACCGCCAGCGCAAGCGTGAACGCGACGGCAACAAGGGCTTGCGCGATGCGCTCAAGGCCTTGTTCGAAGGCCGTTTCGGCCACGCTGAAAAAGCCGCCATGCGCGCTGCCGAACTGCCCGAAAATGCCGGCCTGGCCGCGCTGATCGGCGCGCGCGCCGCGCATCGCATGCGCCAGTCGAGCCGGCGTGACAACTGGCTGGCCGGCGTCGTCAACGACAACAGCCTGAAAACCGCGCGCCTGATGACGATGACCGAACTGCTGGTCGACGACCATCAGCCGGAAGCGGCACTGGACGCGGTGGCGGAACTGAACGCCAGCGGCCAGCGCCATATCCACGCCCTGCAATGGTCGATGAAGGCGCACCAGCAAGCCAAGAACTGGCCGGAAGTACTGCGCCTGGTGCGCTCGCTGGACAAGCACAAGGCGCTGCATCCGGCCCTGTCGTCGCGCCTGCGCGAGCTGGCCTATGAAGCACTGCTGTCGGACAGCTCGCACGACGCCGAATCGATCATGCGGGTCTGGTCGACAGTGCCGTCGGCCGACCGCGTGAAGCCCTACATCGCGGCGCGTGCTGCCACTGCATTGAATGCGCGCGGCCTGCATGATGAAGCGCGCGCCACGGCCGAAGAAGCGCTGCGCGTGGAATGGGACGACCGCGTTGTGCGTGCCTACCGCGATGCGGCCGGCGGCGCCGGTTCGCCATCGCTGCTGGCCCAGATCGAGCATTGCGAAACCTGGATCAAGCAGCGCCCGACCGACGCCGAACTGGCGCTGACGCTCGGCTCGCTGTGTCTGAAGCAGAAATTGTGGGGCAAGGCTCAGCGTTATCTGGAGCAGGCCCTGTCCGACGCGACCGAGCCACGCATGGTGCGCGAAGCGCATTTGAAGCTGGCGCAGATGCACGAAGCGCTTGGTCAGCAGGAAGAAGCGAACGCCCATTACCGCCAGTGCGCCCTGGCGAGCATCCTCTAAAATTGGCGCGCCGTTGCTGCGGCGCACCAATTGTCCCCGTTTTTTCGTTATAATCACGCCATCACTACACCCGCATTGAAGGATTCACCATGAGTTTGAACAAAGTCTCTTCCGGCCGCGACGTGCCGAACGATTTCAACGTCATCATCGAAATTCCGATGAACGCCGATCCGATCAAGTACGAAGTGGACAAAGAGTCCGGCGCGATTTTCGTGGACCGCTTCATGGGTACCGCGATGCACTACCCGTGCAACTACGGCTACGTGCCAAACACGATCTCCGACGACGGTGACCCATGCGACGTGCTGGTCATCACCCCGTTCCCGCTGATCCCTGGCGTGGTGGTGCGTTGCCGCGCGATTGGCGTACTGAAAATGACGGACGAAGCCGGTGGCGATGCCAAGATTCTGGCGGTCCCGGTCGACAAGATCCTGCCGATCTACAAGCACTGGCAGAAGCCGGAAGACATGAACGACCTGCGCCTGCAGCAGATCCAGCACTTCTTCGAGCACTACAAGGATCTGGAACCAGGCAAATGGGTCAAGATCGAAGGCTGGTTCGGCCCGGAAGATGCGAAACAGGAAATCCTGAACGGCGTTGAAGCGTTCAAGAAGCTCGAAAAAGCGTAAGCGTTTCACGCTTGGTAAAAAAAGGCTGGCCGCTCACGCGTCCAGCCTTTTTTGTTATCCGATGCTTGCCAGCGAATAGTTAGCGGGCCACGGTTTTTCGCACGCGCAGTTTGCCGACTATGCCGGCGGGGAAGAAGTAGATCGAGAGGACGAACAGGACGCCCAGCCACAGCATCCAGCGGTCCGGGTGCAGGGCCTGCGCCAGGAAGGGCACGCCTTCCAGCGCGCTCGAGCCTTGCGCCATCAGGGCCTTCAGATAGTTCTGCGCGATGATGAACAAGGTCGCGCCGACGACCGATCCGTACATCGTGCCCATGCCGCCGATGACGACGATCAGCAAAATATCGGTCATCACTTCGAAACCGAGCATGGTTTTGGGGCCGACATAGCGCAGCCATAACGCCATCAAGGCGCCGGCCAGCGCTGCCACCAGCGCCGCCAGGCAGTTGGCCCAGATGCGGTA
>DASWMN010000321.1:0-7499 GCA_036399735.1 Telluria sp.
TTCGACCTGGACCAGGACAACTACACGCACTCGATGATCAGCGGCCCCAACAAGTCGTACCTGTGGCTGCTCTCACGCACCCCGACCATGGACCAGGCAACAAAAAAGCGCCTGGTCGATAAAGCCCAGGCGCTTGGTTTCGATACCTCGAAGCTGATCTACGTCGATCAGCAGAGCGTCAGTCGATAATCCGCAGCGAGTAATCGGTGGCCTTGACGTCCTTGGTCAGGCTGCCGATGGAGATACGGTCCACGCCCGTTTCAGCAATCGCGCGCACGCTCTCCATGTTCACGCCGCCGGACGCTTCAAGCAAGGCGCGGCCGCCGTTCAGCGCCACTGCCTCGCGCATCGCCTTCAGTTCAAAGTTATCCAGCAGGACCGAGGTGGCACCGGCTTCCAGCGCTTCGGCCAGCTGCGACAGATGCTCGACTTCGATCTGGATCGAGACCCCCGCATTGAGCGCCTGCGCCGCCTTGAGGGCCTTGGCCACGCCGCCGGCTGCGGCGATGTGGTTTTCCTTGATCAGAATGCCGTCGAACAGCGCCATGCGCTGATTCTGGCCGCCGCCGACACGCACCGCGTACTTTTGCGCCTGGCGCAGACCGGGCACGGTCTTGCGCGTGTCCAGAATGGCTGCCTTGGTGCCGGATATCAGTTCCACGTACTTGCGCGTATTGGTGGCCACGCCTGACATCAGTTGCAGGAAATTGAGCGCACTGCGTTCTGCCGTGAGCAAGGTGCGCGGTGGCGCTTCGATCGTGCACACCACACTGCCCGCGTTCATCATGTCGCCTTCGCCGTACTGCCAGTCGATCTCGATCGACGGGTCGAGCGCCAGCATTACGCCTTCGAACCAGGGCGCGCCGCACAGGACCGCGTCTTCACGCACGATCACGCGGGCGCGCACGCGCACACCGTCCGGCACCAGCTGGGCGGTCAGATCGCCCGCGCCCACGTCTTCCAGCAGCGCGGCCAGCAGGTTCGATTCGAATGCCGACTGCAGCGCGTCGTCCTGGCGGTCAAAAGGGTTACGCAAATTACTCATGCAGGGCCCACTCCCGAAAACAGTTGTGCTTCTTTGGACAGGTCGCCGCCCGGCAGCGCCCTGGCTTTTTTGGCAGCGGCGAAATCGAGCATGCGGTCGATTGCGCGCACCGCCTGTTTGCCGATGGCAGGATCGACGTTAATTTCATTGTTGCCGTGTTCAAGCACGTCGGCCAGATTCTGCAAGCCGTTCATCGCCATCCACGGGCAGTGGGCGCAGCTCTTGCAGGTGGCGCTGTTGCCGGCGGTTGGCGCCTCGATGAAGTGCTTGCCCGGCGCCGCCGCGCGCATCTTGTGCAGGATGCCGTTGTCGGTAGCGACAATGAACGTGGTCGCATCCATGGTCTGGGCCGCGTTGATCAGCTGCGTGGTCGAGCCGACCACGTCGGCCAGTTCCACCACGCCTGCCGGCGACTCGGGATGCACCAGCACCTTCGCTTCCGGGTGCTCGGCCTTGAGCAGATCGAGTTCGAGGCCCTTGAATTCATCGTGCACCAGGCAGGAACCCTGCCACAGCAGCATGTCGGCGCCGGTCTTTTTCTGGATGTAGGAGCCGAGGTGACGGTCCGGCGCCCACAGGATTTTTTTGCCCTGCGCGTGCAGGTGGGCCACGATATCGAGGCCGATCGAGGACGTCACCATCCAGTCGGCGCGCGCCTTGACGGCCGCGCTGGTGTTGGCATACACGACCACGGTGCGGTCGGGATGGGCATCGCAGAATGCGGCAAATTCGTCGGCCGGGCAGCCCAGGTCGAGCGAACAGGTCGCGTCCAGATCCGGCATCAGGATGCGTTTTTCCGGACTCAGGATCTTGGCGGTTTCACCCATGAAGCGAACGCCCGCGACCACCAGGGTCTTGGCCGGATGGTCGCGCCCGAAGCGCGCCATCTCGAGCGAATCGGAGACGCAGCCGCCGGTTTCCTCGGCCAGGTCCTGCAGGTCGCCGTCCACGTAGTAGTGGGCGACCAGCACCGCTTCTCGCTCTTTCAGCAAGCGCTTGATGCGCGCCTTGAGCGCCACTTTTTCTGCGGCCGACGGCGCGGCCGGCGTACGAGCCCAGGCCTGGGCGGTGCAACTGGCACCGGCCACAGGGTGGTCGTATTCGACGGTTTTGATAGCTATAGTATTCATTTCGTTACTATCTCACAAGCGAATCAATCGTGCAGGACCTTAGTCGATGCCCTGGCTGGTCAGGTAGTCTTCGTAGTTGCCGCGGAAGTCGACGATCTCGTCTTCCTTGATCTCGAGGATGCGGTTGGCCAGCGACGAGACGAACTCACGGTCGTGCGACACGAAGATCAGCGTGCCGGTGTACTTTTCCAGCGCAATGTTGAGTGACTCGATCGATTCCATGTCCATGTGGTTGGTTGGTTCATCGAGCAGCATGACGTTGTGACGGCCCAGCATGAGCTTGCCGTACATCATGCGGCCTTTTTCGCCACCGGACAGCACGCGCACCGATTTCTTCACGTCGTCGCCGCCGAACAGCAGGCGGCCCAGGATCGAGCGCACGGCCTGGTCGTCGTCGCCTTCCTTGGTCCACTGGCCGATCCAGTCGGTCAGCACGGCGTCGGTCGCGAAGTCTTCGGTCGGATCCTGCGGCATGTAGCCGACGTTGGCGTTTTCCGCCCACTTGACGCGGCCCGTGTCCGGCTGCAGGCCGGTCAGCTCGGCGCCGATGCAGCGCAGCAGCGTGGTTTTACCGGCACCGTTGGCGCCGATGATGGCGATGCGTTCACCTGCTTCGACCATGATGCTGAAATTCTTGAACAGCTGGCGGTCGTACTTTTTCGAGATGCCTTCGACTTCCACCGCCAGGCGGTGCAGCTTTTTCTCGGCTTCGAAGCGCACGAAGGGATAGGCGCGCGAAGACGGCTTGATGTCGTCGACCTTGATTTTCTCGATCTGCTTGGCGCGCGAGGTCGCCTGGCGTGCCTTGGACTTGTTGGCGGCAAAGCGGCGCACGAAGTCCTGCAGTTCGGCGACCTTTTCCTTGGCCTTGGCATTGTTGGCCAGCTGCTGGTTGCGCGCCTGGGTCGAAGCGAACATGTACTCGTCGTAGTTGCCCGGGTAGATCTTGAGGGTCCCGTAGTCCATGTCGGCCACGTGGGTGCACACCTGGTTCAGGAAGTGGCGATCGTGGGAAATGATGACCATGGTGGAGTTGCGCTCGTTGAGCACATCTTCCAGCCAGCGGATCGTGTTGATGTCCAGGTTGTTGGTCGGTTCGTCAAGCAGCAGGATGTCCGGATTCGAGAACAGCGCCTGCGCCAGCAGCACGCGCAGCTTCCAGCCCGGCGCCACGGCGCTCATGGGCCCCTGGTGCTGATCGATCGACACGCCCGCGCCCAGCAGCAGCTCGCCGGCGCGCGCTTCGGCCGAGTAGCCGTCGTATTCGGCCACTTTGCTTTCCAGTTCGGCCGCGTGCATGTAGTCGTCGTCGGTCGCCTCGGGGTTGGCGTAGATGGCGTCGCGCTGGGTGATCGCGTTCCACAGTTCGGTGTGGCCCATCATGACCACGTCGAGCACGCGCATCTCTTCGAACGCGAATTGGTCCTGGCGCAGCTTGCCCAGGCGCTCGTTCGTGTCGAGCATGACGTTGCCGCCCGACGGTTCCAGATCGCCGCCAAGGATCTTCATGAAGGTCGACTTGCCGCAACCGTTGGCGCCGATCAGGCCATAGCGGTTGCCATCGCCGAATTTGACGGAAATGTTTTCAAACAGCGGCTTGGCGCCGAATTGCATGGTGATATTAGCTGTGGAGAGCACGGGTAAAGCCTTTGCGAGCGGTGATTTGATTAACCGGGCATTTTACCATCGCATGCGGCGCGGCGGGGTTCGGCAAGGCAAAAAGGCAGGCGAAAAGATGTCATTCCTGCCATTATTTTTTTGAATATGATCCAAACATGGCCCAGAAATTAAAATGCGGAAATTATAGTTTTGCTTCCCGCTTGGTATAGGTCCGCCACCACGCCTCCACCGGCCCCATCGCGTGACGCGCCATCCACCAGTGAGAAAACAGGATCTGGAGTGCGACGATGGCAGTCGCCAGCAGCATCAGCCCAGTGTAGCTCAGCACCTTGCCCAGACCGAAGCCGCAACCCTGCAGCACCAGCATGAGCAGCAGAGACTGCATCAGGTAGTTGCTCAGCGCCATGCGGCCAACCGGCACCAGCCAGGCAGCCAGCGTGCCGCGCGCCAGCATGAATGCAGCCACGTAGCCGGCCCCAAGCAAGGGACCGGCAACTTCCTGCAGTGCACTGGCAAGGCCCGCCCAGGGCGGCACGGCGAACGGATGCAGGGCTGCGCCGACCGTTCCCGCAGCCGCCCACAGATTGAGCGGCAGGCCGACACAGAGCGCAAGCAGTCCCACCGCGCGCCAGAAGCGACGCTGGCGCCGCGGCCGCGTCAGGCAACCCATGCGCGCCGCGACCACACCGAGCATGAACAGCAAGGCGATGCGCGGCAGGATAATCCAGCCAACGCTCAGCGTGGCGAGGTAATCGCCGAGGCGCTGGCGCGCCACGTCCATCCAGTCCCCCTGCGTGTAGAGCGCGTGCGTGTACTGCGCGCTGTAGAGCGCAGCGACGCCTTCCTGAAGCGAGAGATCGGCCGCGTCGACCACCATGACCCCGTACAGCACGAGGATCACGGCGTTGAGCGCGACCAGGATCCACAGCGCGCGCCACAGCGACGACAGGCGCCGGCCCGCAAACTGCACGAGCCAGAACCCGAGCAGCGCGTACGAGGTCAGAATGTCGCCAAACCAGATCAGGGTCCCGTGCACCACGCCGCAGGCCAGCAGCCAGCGCACGCGCCGCAGGTAGCGCGCCCGTACCGCATCGAGCGCCGCGCCGGGCGTACGCCGCCCGCCCGTCTGCAGCACAAAGCCGGCGCCGAACAGGAACGAAAAAATCGGATAGAACTTCTGTTCCGCGAACGCGGTCACAAAAAACACGATGACCTGGTCGGCCAGCGTCATCGCGCCAGTGGCAGACGGATAGCGCAGCAGCGCGAAGCCATACACGAAGCCCCAGATATTGACCAGCAGGATGCCGAACACCGCGAACCCGCGCAGGGCATCGATACGTGCCGAACGCGCTGCCATTACTGGCGCATCCAGTCGCGCAGCTCGTAATACCAGTACGCCAGCTGGGCGGCCAGCAGCCCGGCCGGACCACCGGTCGACGGCAGTCCCCAGGGACCAAAACGGGCCAGAGAAGCGCCCTCGCCCATGATCGCCGCTGCCAGCACATCGCCGGCCAGCGTGGTCGGCGCCACGCCGTGCCCGCCGAAGCCCATGCCGTACCAGATGCCTTCGGGCAGACGGCCCAGTTGCGGCATCTTGTGGCGGCCATAGCTCATCATGCCGCTCCAGGCGTAATCGACCCGGGTGCCGGCCAGTTGCGGATACACCTTGAGCATGTCCTGATACAGCAGGCGCGCGACGTCGGCGCCGCTGCGTTCACGGATCGATATCCGGCCACCCCACAGGATGCGGCTGTCGTCCAGTGGCCGGTAGTAATCGAAGGCAAAGCGGGTGTCGTACACGGCGGCGCCGGTGCGCATGGCGCTCTGCAGGCGTTCGCCCAGCGCTTCGGTGACCATCACATAGGTGGCAATCGGCAGCACTGCGCCACCGAGGCGCGGATACAGCTTTTCGATATAGCCGCCGCAGCAGACCACGACCTGGCGCGCGCGGACGCTGCCACCGGCGGTGCGGACCAGCCATCCCGCGCCGGCTGCTTCGATGCGCACGACGCGGCTTCCTTCGTACACCTGCGCGCCGCGCGCCGTGATCGCGCGGGCCAGGCCCTGTGCGTATTTGAGCGGATGAAAATGGAAGGCGCCCGGTTCGAACAGGGCGCCAAAATAACATTCGGAGCGGATTTTCTCGGCCAGTTGCGCACGGCTTACGCGCTCCCACTCCACTGCCAGCTGCTCGGCCATGAAGCGCTGCTGCTGGTCGAGAATGCGCGCGTCGTCGAACCAGTTGGCCAGATACACGCCCTCTTCTTTCAGTTCGCACTCGATGCCGTAGGCGTGGATGCGGCGCCGGATCTGCTCGACGGCCGCCAGCGTCATGTGATACAGCTTGCGCCCTTCCTGCGGACCGGCGGCGCTGAGCACTGCCCGCTCGCCCAGCGAAAAGCCGCCGAACACGAAGCCGCCGTTGCGCCCCGAGGCGCCGAAGCCCACCTGTTCGGATTCGAGCACGACAATGTCGCCGTGCCCGCGCTCGGTCAGCGCGACCGCGGTCGACAGGCCGGCAAAGCCGCCGCCGATGATGCAGACATCGGATTCGCGCATACCCGCCAGCGGCGCATACGTTTCGGCGCTGGCCGTCTGGCGGTAGTAATCCGGCCCCACTGCCCCGCTAAG
Organism: Telluria sp.; assembly: GCA_036399735.1. Taxonomy (GTDB): domain Bacteria; phylum Pseudomonadota; class Gammaproteobacteria; order Burkholderiales; family Burkholderiaceae_D; genus Telluria_A. The sequence goes on from DASWMN010000321.1 coordinate 6,427, forward strand.
CATGTGGCAGGCAAGGATATGCGCTCAGATCGAGGGTGAACTGGCTGGCGTCGCTGCGCAGCTGCGCTTGAGCCCCGAATGGAATCGTCACCAGCTTGCGGCAATGGCCGTACTGCAGACCGCAGAGAACTGGGATCGGCAACAGCGCCCGCAGATACGCGAGCATGGCATCGAAATCGTAGCCATTGTCGTTCGGCGCCAGTTTGTAGGCCGAGAAATCGCCCAGCACCAGCGCCTTCTGCTTTGCCAGCACGCCGGCCTGCAGCAGCTGCAGCAGCATGCGTTCGACCCGGTATGGATGCTCGTTGACGTCTTCGACAAACAAAATGCCGTCTTCGATCTGCGGAAAATAAGGGGTGCCGACCAGGGACATGATCATGGCCAGGTTGCCGCCCCAGATGGTGCCGCCGGTCTCGATCAGCGGATTGCCGGCCGCCTGCTGGGTGATGCGATGGGTCGGCCCGCTCAGGCAGCCAAAGAAATCGTCGATCGTGAACGGTTCCGGCTCGGCGCTCGCAAAGTCGGGCAGGAACATGGGCCCGGCGTAGCTGATGGCGCCCGTTTTCGCATACAGGGCCATGTTGAAGGCGGTGAAATCGCTGTAGCCGACGAAAATTTTCCCGCTCGCCGCCATGCGCTGGTAATCGATGCGCGGCAGCAGGCGCGTCAGGCCATACGAGCCGCGCAGCGCCATCACCACCTGCACGGCGGGGTTGGCGGCGGCCGCGTCAAGCTGGGCCAGACGCGCTTCGTCGGTGCCGCCAAAGCGCTGGAACACTTGCGCCGTGTCGAAGTAGTTGTGGACCGTGTGGCCCATGGCTTCCAGCCGGCGCACGCCGCGTTCGATCAGCGCGTCATCGCGCGTGTTTCCGCTCGCGGCCACGAGCGCGATACCGATTGAGGTGGTTTTCACTGTTGTTCAAAGAGGCGCACTGTGGAGTCAGGGCTCATCTTACCGTGCGCATGCTCGTCGATCAAGGCAAGCAAGCGCTCGATCAGCTGCGACGGCAGATCATGCCCCATCCCCTCGATGACGACCAGGCGCGCGTCCGGCACCTGGCGCGCGCTATCCT
>DASWMN010000322.1:0-22420 GCA_036399735.1 Telluria sp.
CGGCGTCGAGAAATACCGCCACGGTGCGGTTGGGGGCTGCGTCCGGGAATGGATTGTCTGCCAGCACCTTGGCAAGTTCCGCTGCGCTGCGCACCATCACCCCCACTGGCTTGCCCGCGTAGGCCAGCATGGCTTTCTCCAGCGTTGCCTTGACCTGGGCGGCCGTTTTACCGCTGTCGAACACCACATTGCCGCTGGCGATATAGGTTTTGACCGCGGCGAAGCCAGCCTGTTCGCATATGGCCGTCAATTCGCTCATCGGTAACTTGCCGGTGCCGCCTACGTTCACCGCGCGCAGTAAGGCAATGTATGTGGTCATGATCTCTGTGCAATGATGGATGAGCAAGGATTGTACCGTTCAGTTGTGCGTCGCGTTCGTCCATTCTGGCTAAAAATGATGGAATCCTTTCATCTGGAGAAGACATGCGTATCGCCACGTTCAACGTCAACGGCATCAGCAGCCGTTTGCCCGCCCTGCTGGAATGGCTCGAAGAAAAGCAGCCTGATGTCGCTTGCCTGCAAGAACTCAAGGCGCCACAAGAGAAATTCCCTGAAGACGCGATCAAGGCAGCCGGCTATCAAGCCATCTGGCACGGCCAGAAAAGCTGGAACGGCGTCGCGATTCTTGCGCGCGGCAACGTCCCGATCGAGGTCGGGCGCGGCCTGCCGGGCGACGAGGAAGACCTGCAAAGCCGCTATCTGGAAGCGGCCATCAACGGCCTGCTGATCTGCTGCCTGTATCTGCCCAACGGCAATCCGGCGCCCGGGCCCAAGTTCGACTATAAACTAGCCTGGTTCGAGCGCCTGATCGTGCATGCGGCCAAACTGATCGACAGCGGCGCGCCGGTCGTGCTGGCGGGCGACTTCAACGTGATGCCAACCGAACTGGACGTCTACAAGCCGGAGCGCTGGGTCGACGATGCCCTGTTCCGCCCTGAAACGCGCGACGCTTTCCAGCGTCTGATGGCGCAAGGCTGGTGCGACGCGCTGCGTACCATGCACCCCGGTGAAAAAATTTACACCTTCTGGGATTACTTCCGCAATGCCTACGGCCGCGATGCAGGTCTGCGCATCGACCATCTGCTGCTCAGCCCCGCCCTGGCCGGCACGCTCAAGGCGGCCGGCGTGGACCGCGACGTGCGCGGGCGTGAAAAGCCGAGCGACCATGCGCCCACCTGGATCGAACTGGACCTGGGCGAGCGTGGCTGAACAGTTTCCCATTGACGCACTCCGTCTCGCGCAATACTCGGCTGGTGACGCGCCCCCGCGCGTGTGCCTGCATTCTGACCTGAGGACGCACACCCCTTGCGCCTGATTTCTTTCCTGCGAGCCGCCGTCACCGCCGCACCCGCCAGCAGCAACTGTCCGGCGGAATATCCATCGAATGCGCCACTCTTGCCACAAGGAAAAGTTATTTTTACAACAGCGTGAGAAGCAGAAAACGATGTGTAGTAATATTACAAGCAGGGTTATCCCTTCTTGCCAGCGGCGTTACAAGAACGAATTATTAAGGACAGGGCGCCGCTTGCCACATCAATCTCCGAGGAGACATAAATGCTTTCCATGCGTAGTATTACTTCACGCCTATGGCTGGCCGCTGCTGCCGGCGCCTTGCTGCTGACAGGCTGCGGGGGCGGCGATGCCGGCCAGGCACCCCAGACCAAAGTACTGGCCACCACCACCTTGTCGGCACCGCTGGCGAGCGCCACTGTGCGTATGCACTTCCGCCGCGCCCAGCACGATGAATCGAACTGGGGCGTGTACTCGTGGTGGGGTCCGGTCAATCCGAGCCCGGCCTGGATCACGGGACGCTTCATGATGACCAGCAGCGACAGCTTCGGCGGCTACGTCGACATTCCGGTCGATACCAGCAAAGGCAGCATCTGGTTCCTCGTCACGGATGGTGACGGCAACAAGAACTGCGGCAGCGACCAGGGCACCGACTTTGCCGCCGACATTGGCACCAAGGGCCAGGAAATCTGGATGCTGGAAGGCGACTGCACGCTCTACAGCGCACCACCGGCGGTCACCTTCGGCAACCTGGGCGAAGCCAAGGCGCACTGGCTCTCGGCCAGCACCGTCGTCTGGCCCGGCACCCCGGCAAGCGGCAGCAGCTACAAGCTGTTTTACGCGGCCAATGGTGGCTTGAGCTCCGCCCCGCAAGGCGTTACCGGCGCCGACGCCAGCATCGACCTTGCCATCAGCGGCGCCCTGCCGGCTGAGCTCAAGGCCCGCTTCCCGCACCTGGCCGCCAATACGGCCCTGACCATGTCGGCCCAGGATGCGGCCGGCCTGGCGGCCAAGGCGAGCGGCCAGTTCGCCATCGCCCAATTCGACAGCGCCGGCAATCTGGTACAAGTAACCTCGCTGCAGGCAGCGGGCATGCTGGATGCCCTGTTTGCGTCTGCTGCAGCTTCGGCAAAACTGGGCCTGAGCTTTGACCAGGCGGGCGTGCCCACCTTCCGGGTATGGGCGCCGACTGCGAAGTCGGTGGCACTGAATGTGTACGCCAATGCCGATGCCGCCAGCGCCAACAGCGTCGCCATGACGCGCGACAGCGCCAGCGGCGTGTGGTCGTACACGGCGCCCAACGCCCAGTGGACCAACAGCGCGTACTACACTTACAGCGTGAACGTGCTGTCGCGCTGGGCCAGCAATGCCATCGTCAGCAACGTGGTGACCGACCCGTATTCACTCAGCCTGAACGCAAACGGCAAGCGCAGCTTCGTCGCGAATCTGGACAGCGCGGCGCTCAAACCGGCCGGCTGGGACGGTCACGCGATACCCAAGCTCGATCACCCGACCGACATCGCGCTGTACGAACTGCAGGTGCGTGATTTCAGCGCCAGCGACCTGACTGTGCCAGCCGGACATCGCGGCAAATTCATGGCCTTTACCGATACCGAATCGAACGGCATGCGCCACCTGCGCCTGTTGCAGAAGGCCGGCTTGAGCCATATCCACCTGCTGCCAAGCTTCGACATCGCCAGCGTCAACGAGACCGGCTGCTCCACGCCGACGATTCCTGACGTGGCCGGCAACTGGGCCGACCAGCAGGCAGCCGTCGCCGCCAGCGCGGACACCGACTGCTTCAACTGGGGCTACGATCCGGTTCACTACACGGCGCCGGACGGCAGCTTTGCCACCGACGCCAATGATGGCGCGGTACGGGTGCGCGAGTTCCGTTCGATGGTCAAGTCGCTGCACGAACAGGGCCTGCGCGTGGTGATGGACGTGGTCTACAACCACACCAGCGGCTCGCAGCAAGGCCCCCTGTCGGTGCTCGACAAGATCGTGCCAACCTATTACTACCGCCTGAACGCCAGCGGCGGCATCACCAATGACAGCTGCTGCGCCGATACCGCCGCCGAAAACGCCATGATGGCCAAGCTGATGATCGATTCGGTCGCCACCTGGGCCAGGGACTACCAGGTCGACAGCTTCCGCTTCGATATCATGGGCATGGCGCCGCTGTCGGTCATTACCCGCCTGAAGACCGACGTGAGCCAGGCCGCCGGCCGCGACATCTACCTGTACGGCGAAGCCTGGAATTTCGGCGTGGTCGGCAACGACGCGCGTTTTGTGCAGGCTCGCCAGGCCAATATGTACGGCACCGGCATCGGCTCCTTCAATGACCGTCTGCGCGACGCGGTGCGTGGTGGCGGCTGCTGCGACAGCGGTCCTGACCTGATCCGCCAGCAGGGCTTCATCAACGGCGCTTTCGTCGATCCGAATGCGCAGTCGACCCAGACCCGGGACGATCTGATGCGCCTGGGTGACTTGATCAAGGTCGGCCTGTCGGGCACCTTGCGCGACTACCGCTTCACCGACCGTTTCGGCAATTTGCGCAAGAACGCGGAGATCGACTACTTCGGCCAGCAGGCCGGCTTTACCGCCAGCCCGCAAGAGACCATCAACTACGTGGAAGCGCACGACAACCAGACCCTGTTCGACCTGAACGCGTACAAGCTGCCGCAGGGGACCAGCCGCGCCGACCGTCTGCGCGTGCAGAACCTGGGAGCGGCCATCAACATGCTGTCGCAGGGGATTCCATTCTTCCACGCGGGGCAGGAGATCATGCGCTCCAAGTCGATGGACCGTGACAGCTACAACGCGGGCGACTGGTTCAACAAGCTCGATTACAGCTACCAGTCGAACAATTTTGGCGTCGGCTTGCCGATGCAGGGCGTCAATGGCAGCAACTGGGACTTGATGTCGCCGATTCTGGTCAATCCCTTGATCAAGCCTGACAGTGCGTCCATCGTCTCGGCCCGCGACTACTTCATCGATCTGCTGCAGATTCGCAGCGACACCTCGCTGTTCCGGTTGCGCACCGCTGCCGACGTGAACCAGCGCGTCAAATTCCATAACACGGGACCGCAGCAGGTGGCCGGCGTGATTGCCATGACCATTGACGGCACCGGCTACCAGCACGCCAAGTACAAGTCGGTGGCGGTGTTCTTCAACGTCGACAAGCAAGCGCGCGACATCACGATTCCGGAACTGCGCAATCAGCTGTTCGCCGTGCACAAGGTGCAGCGCAATTCGACCAGTGACACACTGGCGAAGACGGCGACCTACAACCGGGCCAATGGCAGCTTCCGCATTCCACCGCGCACGACGGTCGTCTTCATCAGCACCGCCTCAGTACCGTTGTAACCAGCACCGTCCTCGCGCCAGGCGGCGCGGGGACGATATGCCGGTTTCGGCGCTGACGTCCCCACCCTGTCAGTGGTAAGCTCTCGTTTTGTTATAAAAAACTAAAGCGAGCCATGAAACAGAACTATATCAACGGCGCCTGGGTTGACGGCGCGACCTCCTCCGCCAACATCAATCCTTCCAATACGGCCGACATCATCGACCACTACGCGCAAGCCGATGCGCAGCAGGCCGAGATGGCGATAGCCGCCGCTGCCGCTGCCGCTCCTGGCTGGGCGCTGTCGAACATCCAGATGCGCGCCGACGCGCTCGACAAGATCGGTTCCGAAATCATCGCCCGCAAGGAAGAACTGGGTACTTTGCTCTCGCGCGAAGAAGGCAAGACCCGCCCCGAAGGCATCGGCGAAGTTGCCCGCGCCGGCGCCATTTTCAAATTCTTCGCCCAGGAATGCCTGCGCCTGCGCGGCGACAAGCTGCCGTCGGTGCGCCCGAATCTGGACGTCGAAATCACGCGCGAACCGGTCGGCGTGGTCGGCATCATCGCACCATGGAACTTCCCGATCGCGATCCCGGCATGGAAAATCGCGCCCGCCCTCGCCTACGGCAACTGCGTGCTCATCAAACCGGCCGAACTGGTGCCAGGCAGTGCCTGGGCACTGGCCGAAATCATCAGCCGCGCCGGCCTGCCGAATGGCGTGTTCAACCTGGTGATGGGCCGCGGCAGCGTGGTTGGCCAGGCCTTCCTAAACGACCGCCGCGTCAACGCGATCAGCTTTACCGGCTCGGTGAGCACCGGCCGCATGGTGGCGCAGACCGCGATCGGCCGCATGGCGAAAGTGCAGATCGAAATGGGCGGCAAGAACCCGCTGGTGGTGCTGGACGACGCCGACCTGGCGACTGCCGTCAACTGCGCCGTGCAAGGCTCGTTCTTCTCGACCGGGCAGCGCTGCACGGCGTCCAGCCGCATCATCGTCGGCAAGAACATCTACCCGGCGTTCGTGGCCGCGGTCACCGAAAAACTGGCCGCGCTCAAGATCGGCGACGCACTGGAAGCCGGTATCGACATCGGGCCTGTAGTGGACCAGAGCCAGCTCGATCAGGACATGGAATACATCCGCATTGGCCGTGACGAAGGCGCGAAACTGGCCTTTGGTGGCGATCGCGTCACCTGCGCCACCCAAGGCTTCTTCCTGCAGCCCGCCTTGTTCACCGATTGCAGCAACGACATGCGCATCAGCCGCGAAGAGATCTTCGGACCGGTCGCCAGCGTAATCCCGGCCGACAGCTACGAGCACGCGCTGGCCCTGGCGAACGACAGCGAATTTGGCCTGTCCAGCGGGATCGTGACCACCTCGCTCAAGTACGCCACCCACTTCAAACGCCATGCGCAAGCGGGCATGGTGATGGTCAACGTACCGACCGCCGGTGTCGATTACCACGTGCCGTTCGGCGGCAGCAAGGGCTCGAGCTACGGTTCGCGCGAACAAGGCACGTACGCGGCCGAGTTCTTCACGACCGTCAAAACCGCTTACTGCGGGGTTTGAATCGCGTCGTAAAATTCATTTCATCTCCCGCGAACCGTTTTGCATTGCGGCGCCCTCTTAGCATGCGAGGGTTGTCCTCAACCACAACGGATCAAAGGAGATCACCATGTTCTATTCCAAAAATGTCCCCGCCTGGGAACGCGTTCTGCGCATCCTGTTCGCCCTGATGGCGCTCGGGTTCGCCGCCTTCAGCTGGGGCACGCCCCTGGCGGTTGTTGCAGGTCTGTCGGGCGTCATGCTCGCGGCAACAGGTCTGTTCGGCTTTTGCCCGATGTGCGCCCTGGTGGGTCGCAAACTCGATAAAGGCGCCTGACCATGCAGGCAGGCGCCGACCATCTTATTCTCGCCGCGCAAACAGGCGACCCGGCAGCAATCGGGCGCCTGCTCGCCGTATGCCAGGCCGATGCCCGCCGCTATGCGCGCCGCCATTGCCTGGCCAGCGATGTGGACGATGCGGTCCAGGAGTCGCTGCTCGTCATTGCGCGCAAGGTGTCGGCCTTGCAGGCGGCAGCCGCGTTCTCATCGTGGCTGTTCACCGTCATCCGGCGCGAATGCCTGAAACTGGCGAAGGTGATGTCCAGAACAGAGCCGCTCGACGAGGACAAGGCCGAGCACCATTTGCTGTGCCGGACCGATGCCGCGCTGCGCATCGACCTGGCCGCCGCCCTGGAATCGCTGCCCGCCCATTACCTCGAAGTCGTGCTGTTGCGCGACTTCGAAGAACTGACGATCGCGCAGATCGGACAGCGGCTCAATGCGCCCGACAGCACCATCAAGAGCCGCCTGCATCGTGCTCGAACGCTGGTACGCGAATACCTGCTAGGCGCATCCGTCTGAAGCGGCGTGTCAGGCGCGGCTGTTTTTCAGGCCCAGCACATCGATGCGTTCGATCTGCGGCGCGCTGACGAACAATTCGTCAGCCTTGGCCATCAAAGCCTGGGCAATCGGACCGGTCAGGTGCGCCTGACGCCCTGCCTCGTCTTCAAACGCATCGAACACGCCGAATACACTGTCCGAGAACTTCAGCGCGAACCAGATGGGCGTGCCGCCTTCGGCATTCGCCATGCCCAGTCCTGCGTCCAGAAACGCGGCGACGTCGGCTTCCTTGCCCGGTTTGGCTTCCAGCCGTACGAATAAAGCGTGCTTGATCATGTTTGCTCCCTGTTGAGTTGATCGCGAAACTGCGATGGGAGGACTTTACAGACGCCGGATTGGGGCCGATACTGGCAGGATTGACATCTTTGGTAGCGATTGCGCCATGAAAATCACCATTCTCGTTCTTGAAGGCGTGTTCGATACCGGCGTTTCCGCCCTGCTGGACGCGTTCACTACCGCCAACGAACTGTCCGCGATGCAGACCAACCCGGTGCCACCGTTCGAGCTCACGCTGGGCGGCGTGCGTGACACCGTCACCAGCTTCCAGGGCTTCACGCTGCCTGTCATAGCGCTGGCGCAGTGCCCGCAGGCCGACCTGGTGATCGTGCCGGCCCTGGGCTACAAAATGCCGGACCAGCTGCTGGCGGCGCTCGCGCGCGCTGATGTACGCGATGCCTGCACCGCCCTGCGCGCATTTGCCGCAAGCGGCACCCGCGTGGCCGCCGCGTGCATCGGCACCTTCGTGCTGGCCGAAAGCGGCTTGCTGGACCAACATGAAGCCACCACCACCTGGTGGCTGACGCCCCTTTTCCGTCAACGCTATCCGAAGGTCAGTCTGGACACCAGCCGCATGATCGTCAGCTCCGGCGCCTGCCTGACGGGTGGCGCGGCGCTCAGCCACCTGGACATGGCGCTGTGGATCATCCGCGAATCGAGCCCCGATCTGGCCGGGCTGGTGGCACGCTATCTCGTGGTCGACCAGCGCGCTTCACAAGCGTCGTACGTGATCTCGGACCACCTGGCCAAGGCCGACCCGATGGTCGCGCGTTTCGACCGCTGGGTGCGCGACAATCTCGACCAGCGCTTCGATCTGGGCCGCGCCGCCAGCGACATGGCAACCAGCAAACGCACGCTCGCGCGGCGGCTGCAGGGGGTGCTCGGTAAAACGCCGGTGTCGTACGTGCAGGATGTGCGGATCGAGCATGCGGTCCATCTGATCAAGACCAGCAGCTTGAGCATGGAGCGGATCGCGACCACGGTGGGCTATGGCGACAGCGTGACGCTGCGCACCCTGCTGCGGCGCAAGCTGGGCAAGGGGATACGCGCCCTGCGTGAACAGGGCTGACCCGGCGCTGGGGTCAGCGCGGGCACGTGAAGGTGGCTTTTTCCAGCGGCAGCGGCGTTTTCGTCTCTTCGTCAACAATCCCGAACGAGCAGGTATCCGGCTTCAGGCTGAGAATGTGAATCTCGCTGCCACCGTGAACGGTGTAGTGCTTGCCCGATTCGAACTGCGCCTGCGCGACGATACGGCAAGTACGCCCGGCCGAGAGCGTGGCGTTGTACTTCAGGAGAATCGGCTGGTCCACTGCCATGGCGACCGGCTTCACATCCAGTTCGGCAGGCCTGGTGTATTCGCTGATGTGGAACACCGGCTGCGACTCGCAGCTAGCCCGGTCGATCACCGACAAGGACATCGAATCGTGGCGCCCCATTCGTGTGGGGAACCCGCTGCGCAGCATGGCCGGCGCTTTGTCGCCCGGTGGCGCGAGGTAGGGCTTGGGCGCCACGTGATTCTTTGGGACGGAGATGCATCCGCCGAGCAAAACCGCAGCAGCCAGCGAGATCGTCAGTTTAAGCATGGCAAGTCCTCCGCATCTCAATGTTGAATAATATCCCCCTGCCAAACCCGGCTGTCAATCGCGCACGATTGGGATGGAGGGACGCTCGAGCCCCTTTTTAGGCCCACCAATCGATCCTGCCCCCCGGCAAGAGGGGACCAATGGCCGCCAAGGCGGTAGAATGCTGTACCTGAAATGCACCGCCCCAGAACAGAGATACATGTCCATCGTCCCGAAAGAGATCAGCCCTGCCGCCGTCAAGGCCAGCGCCACCGAAAAAGTCACGCCAATGATGCAGCAATATTTGCGCATCAAGGCCGAATACCCGACCATGCTGGTGTTCTACCGCATGGGCGATTTCTATGAGCTGTTCCACGAGGACGCCGAGAAAGCGGCGCGCATCCTCAGCATCACGCTGACCGCGCGCGGCACCTCGAACGGCAACCCGATCAAGATGTGCGGGATCCCCTTCCATTCGCTCGATCCTTACCTGGCCAAGCTGGTCAAGATGGGCGAATCATGCGCGATCTGCGAACAGATCGGCGACCCGGCCACCAGCAAAGGCCCGGTCGAGCGCAAGGTCATGCGCGTGGTGACCCCCGGCACCCTGACCGATGCCGACCTGCTGCCCGAAAAGGCCGAACGCCCGTTGCTGGCCGTGTGCATGATCAGCCAGCGCAAGGTGGTCACCACCGGCCTGGCCTGGCTCTCGCTGGCCAGTGGTTCGCTGCGCCTGATGGAGTTTTCCGGCGACAGCCGCACCGTGGGTGTACGCCTGCAGCATGAACTGGAACGCATTTCGCCGGCCGAAATTTTGCGTGCCGACGGCGCCGATCTGTTCGAGGACGACGGTGTGGTCCATACCCAGCGCGTGCCGGAGTGGCACTTCGACGTGGTAGGCGGTCACAAGGCCCTGCTCGACCAGCTGAACGTGGCCACCCTCACCGGCTTTGGCGCCGATGGGCTGGGCGCCGCCTTCGGCGCCGCTGGTGCGCTGCTGCGCTACGCCCACTCGACCCAGGGCCGCGGCCTGCAGCACGTGCGCAGCCTGAGCACCGAAACCGAAAACGAATTCATTGGCCTGGACGCCGCCACCCGCCGCAATCTGGAACTGACCGAAACCATTCGCGGCCAGGAGTCGCCGACGCTGTTCTCTTTGCTCGACCACTGCCGCACGGCGATGGGTTCGCGCCTGCTGCGCCACTGGCTGCACCATGCGCGGCGCGACCAGGGCGTGGCGCGTGCACGCCATGCGGCCATCGGCACCCTGATCCAGACCGACGCTGCCGGTGCGCTGGCCGCCACACTGGCCCAGGTGCCGGATATCGAACGCATTACCACGCGCATCGCCCTGCTGTCGGCGCGTCCGCGCGATCTGGCCAGCCTGCGCGATGGCCTGCAGCAGTTGCCAGCCTTGCGCAACAGTGTGCAGCGTACATTCACACCGGGCGAGCCGTCCCTGATGGCCACGATCCAGGATGCGCTGGCCACGCCGGGCGTCTGCCTTGATCTGCTTGAACGTGCAGTGGCGCTGGAACCGGCCGCGATGGTGCGCGACGGCGGCGTGTTCGCGCCCGGCTTCGACGCAGAACTCGATGAACTGCGCGGCCTGTCCGAAAACGCCGGCCAGTTCCTGCTCGACCTGGAAACGCGCGAACGTGCCCGCACCGGCATCGCCAACCTGCGCGTGGAATACAACAAGGTGCATGGCTTTTACATCGAGGTCACGCACGGCCAGACCGACAAGGTGCCGGACGACTACCGCCGCCGCCAGACGCTCAAGAACGCGGAGCGCTACATCACGCCGGAACTGAAGGTCTTTGAAGACAAAGCCCTCTCGGCGCAGGACAAGGCGCTGGTGCGCGAAAAGCTGCTGTACGAGCAGCTGCTGACCGACCTGGCGCCGCACATCGCCACTTTGCAGACCATATCACAGGGCCTGGCGCAGCTCGACACCCTGACCGCGCTGGCCACCCACGCCCTGCAGCACAACTGGAACGCGCCACGCCTGGTAAGCGAGCCAGCGCTGGATATCCGCGAAGGCCGCCATCCGGTGGTGGAAAACCAGATCGAACGCTTCATCGCCAACGACTGCTGCCTGTCGGACGACCGTCGTCTGCTGCTGATCACCGGCCCGAACATGGGCGGTAAATCGACCTTCATGCGCCAGGTTGCGCTGATCACGCTGCTGGCCTATGTGGGCAGCTACGTGCCCGCCACCAGCGCCACGATCGGCCCGATCGACCGCATCTTCACCCGCATCGGCGCCACGGACGATCTGGCCGGCGGCCGTTCGACCTTCATGGTCGAGATGACCGAATCGGCAGCGATTCTCAACGGCGCCACCGAACATTCGCTGGTGCTGATGGATGAAGTGGGGCGCGGCACCTCCACCTTTGACGGCCTGGCGCTGGCCTGGGCGATTGCGCGCCACCTGATCGACAGCAGCCGCAGCTTCACCCTGTTCGCCACCCACTACTTCGAACTGACGCAGCTGCCCGAAAGCCATCCGACGGCAGCCAATGTGCATCTGTCGGCGGTGGAACACAAGGACAGCATCGTGTTCCTGCATGCGGTGCAGGCCGGGCCTGCGTCACAAAGCTACGGCTTGCAAGTGGCCCAGCTGGCCGGCGTGCCGCAGGGCGTCATCAAGGCGGCGCGCAAGCACCTGGCGCGGCTGGAATCGCAGGCGCTCGACACCACGCCGCAGCTGGACCTGTTTGCACTGCCATGCGAAGAAACCGGGGACGACTATGCTGCGGCGCCGCCCGCATCGAGTGCCCTGCACGACGCGCTGGCCGGCATTGATCCAGACGCGCTCACCCCGCGTGAGGCGCTCGAACAGCTGTACCAACTCAAGCGCATGGCTGCCCAATGAGCTTCGCGGGACGTCTTCTCATCTTGCTGTGCGCGGCCCTGATGACCGCGCCGGCAGCGGCGGCAGCAAAACAGAAGCGGCCGCCCGGCCACGAGTTTGCGGTCATCGGCCATACCTTCAGCGCGGGCGGAAGTGAAGCGCAGCGTGAGCAGGCGGTTGCGCGTACGCGCAAGCCAGGGCTCGATTTTGTGCTGGTCACCGGCATCAAGGGCAGCAAGGAACCCTGCACCGACGAACTGTACACGCGCCGGCGCGACATGCTGGACGATCCGGCGCACCCGGTGGTGGTGGTGCCTGCGGCCAGCGACTGGAGTACCTGCCGCAACAGCGCGGGCAAACCCGCCGCGATCGAGCGCCTGAACCGGCTGCGGGAACTGCTATATGAGGATCAGGGTGCGCAGGGCGTGATCCTGCCGACCTTTTCGCGCCTGTCGACCAACACCAGATACCGCAGCTATGCCGAGAACGCGGAGTGGATCGTGGGCAGCGTCCTATACGCGACCATCAACATCCCGTCCGACAACAACCACTTCCGTCCCGAGGCTGGCCGCAACAGCGAGTATGAAGACCGGGCCGTGGCCAACCGCTTCTGGCTCAACAAGCTGTTCGCCCAGGCCAAGCGAAAGAAGCTCGATGCCGTGGTCCTGTTTTCAGAAGGCGACGTGAGCATTCTGAGTGATGAGGCGGGGATACTGGCCCGGCTGGGCCGCAGCCAGGTGACGATGGATGGCTATGCGGGCGTGCGCCGCCAGGTGCAGACGCTGGCGAAAAAATTCAGCGGCAAGGTGCTGCTGATTGATACGGCGCCGGTGCGCAACGGGACCGAGCCGGCGATTCTGTGGAAGGATAATATCGGCCATGTCAGCGTCGGGAACCGTACCATGCTGGTGAAGGTGGCGCCCGGGGCAGAGCAGGTTTTCTGGTTGGATGAGCTGTAAAACCGGGTGCCGGCCTAGCTGTTCACTCAAACCAACGCTGCAAACCCAGGCTGCATTTTTGTCGGCACAAACTCCACCAGCTCATACGTCGCTACCCCCGCTTGCGTGAACGGATCCTGCCCGATCACCGCCAGCACCCGCTCACGGTCATCGCTGGCAATCAGAATCACACCCCCGGTCCGCGGCACTTTGCGGCCAGACACCACGAACAAGCCACTGGCGTAGTGCGCGTCCAAAAACGCCACGTGTGCGGCAATCAGCGCGTCCACTTCCTCCAGTGGACGCACGTACGTCAGCAATGCAATAAACATGGCAGCCCTGAAAGCACAACGCCTTCCGAAGAAGGCGCTGGGCGGTGATTAATGTACCGGGTGGCTGCGGAAGTGATCGCCTTCTTCGCCATCATCTTCGTCGTCGCCGTGGTGGTGGCCATGGGCGCCGTGCACGTGTTCATGGGCGATTTCTTCATCCGTGGCGGCGCGCACGCTGGCGACCGACAGTTCGAAGCGCAGCGCCATGCCGGCCAGCGGATGGTTGCCGTCCAGGACGACCTTGTCGTCGGCGATGTCGGTGACCGTGAAGATCATCGCTTCTTCGTCGCCGTCGCCATCGGGCATGCCTTCGAACTGCATGCCCACTTCCAGCGGCTCGGGCAGACGGTTGCGCGGCTCGACCTTGACCAGGGCCGGATCGTAGTCGCCGAACGCGTCGTCCGGCTCGATCTGGATCACGGACGAATAGCCTTCTTCCTTGCCATCGAGTTCTTCTTCGATCTTCGGCAGCGTGTTCTCGTAGCCGCCATGCAGGTAGACCATCGGCTGGCTGCCGTCTTCGATCAGGTTATTCTGTGCGTCCGACAACTTGTAGTTGACCGTGACGACCGTGTTCTTGGCAATCTTCATCTTGCTTCCTTTCAGTGTGTACCGCGAGATTATACCTTTCTCACCGCCTTGGCCGAATACGGACATGGTTATAATGTCGCATGAAAAAATTAACGCTATTGGGCGACATCACGCCCGCCCAGTTCCTGCGCGATTACTGGCATAAAAAGCCGCTGCTGATCCGCCAGGCATTTCCTGGCTTCAAGCCGCTGCTGCCGCTGGCCGCGCTGGCCGACCTGGCCAAGCTGAACCATGTCGAATCGCGCCTGATCACCCAAGTCGACGGTGAATGGAACATGCAGCACGGCCCGCTCGAGGCGCTGCCGCCGGCAACCCAGAAAGCCTGGACCATGCTGGTACAGGGCGCCAACCTGTACGAGAAGAAGGCCGACGCACTGCTGCGCGAATTCCGCTTTATTCCCGATGCGCGCCTCGACGACCTGATGATCAGCTACGCCACCGACGGCGGCGGCGTCGGTCCCCACTTCGATTCCTACGACGTGTTCTTGCTGCAGGCGCACGGCAAGCGGCGCTGGCAGATCGGGCCGCAGAAGGACCTGTCGCTGGTGGACGGCTTGCCGCTCAAGATTCTGAAGAACTTCAAGCCGCAGGAAGAGTTTGTCCTCGAGCCGGGTGACATGCTGTATCTGCCGCCCCACTACGCCCATGACGGCGTGGCCGAAGGCGAATGCATGACCTATTCGATCGGCTTCCGCTCCCCGTCCTACCAGGAGCTGGGCGAGGCCTTCCTGCAGTTCATGTGCGATTCGATCGACCTGCCGGGCCGCTACGCAGATCCGGAACTCGATGTCGCCAAGCATCCGGCCGAGATCCCCAAGCACATGCTGGCCACCATCACCGAGGAGATGAACAAGGTCCGCTTCACGGAAGAAGATGTGACGATTTTCGTCGGCGAGCATCTGTCGGAGCCGAAGCATAATGTGTTCTTTACCGGCCCGGCCAAGCCGCTGACGATGGGCCGCTTTGCCGAAGCCATCGCCAAGCGCGGGGTGGCACTGTCGCTCAAGTCGCAGATGCTTTATCGTGGCAAGCACGTGTTCATCAATGGCGAGTCGTTTGCCGTCGGCCGCGCGGACAAGGTGCTGCTCGATGCGCTGGCCAATGATCGGGCACTGCCGGGCCCCCTGGCGGCCACGGCATCGGATGATGTGATGGAAGCGCTCTACACCTGGTATCAGGATGGCTGGGTCGAATTAGCTTAAGGAGAACTGCATGGCTGAGGCAGTAGAAATCAAATTCGATACGCGCGCCGCATGCGAGGCGCATTTTCTGGACGTGATCGGTCGCTCGAAAGCGAGCCTGATGATGTTCGATCCCGACTTCGCGGTGTTTCCATTAGGAACTACCCAAGCGGATGCTGCCCTGCGTCATTTTTTGAGCCTGGGCGGGCATATTCAACTGGCCATGCACCAGACCGCACACATCGAACGGAACTATCCGCGTTTCCTGCGTTTGTTACAAGACTACAGTCACCGGATCGAATGCAGGCTCACCAATCGCCCTCTGAAAACGCTGACCGATTCCTTCTGTATTGGTGACCATATTCACATCGTGCGGCGTTTCCATAGCGACCATATGCGTGGCGCGGCCGCCTTTGATTCGCCGCCTGCGACGGAAATCAGCAACGAAAGATTCATCGGCATTTGGGCGGAGTCGCTGCCAGGTCTCCACGCGACCACCACAGGATTGTAGGCAGACTGCCATCAATATCCGAATAAAATTCGGATATTTCCGAAAATGCTAGCAAATGTCCCAACAGCTGTGTTTTTGTAAAAAAATATTGATTGCTTGTTCACAAATTGCTTCCAAAAAAGCATTATTGTGCTATTGCGAAGCACCAAATTTCGCTATAATATCGGGTTAGGAAGTTTCCGTTGTCTGTCAGGCACCATAACAGGTACGAAAGCCTACGAGAATTCCCTAACGAGCGATAATTACCGGTAATTATTCATCGCAATAGTGTTATACATTTTAGTGAATTAATTAAGGAAAAACCCATGAAAAAATCTTTGCTGATCGTCTCCCTGCTGGCTGTTGCTCTGGCTGCTTGCGCTAAAAAAGAAGAAGCTCCTGTTGTTGCTCCAGCACCAGTAGTCGAAACCCCAGCTGCTGCTCCTGCTGCTCCAGTTGAAACGCCAGCTGCTGTTGCTGCTGACGCTGCTGCTACCGCTGCTTCGGCTGCTTCGACCGCTGCTGACGCTGCTGCTGCCGCTTCGGCTGCTGCATCGACCGCTGCTTCGGCTGCTGCATCGGCTGCTAAGTAATTTTCAGCACGGTTTGGAAAAGAGCCGGCCTGCGGGTCGGCTTTTTTTCGTCCGGATATTTGTGAGCGATGTCGGTTTTGCGATGAGCAGTATCCGATATGCGATGGCGAAAAAAAAACCGACCTGCGAGGTCGGTTTTTTTTATGCCCTTGAGCGCGCTTATTTCAGCTCGTCCGCCAGCAGTTTCAGAATCTTGGTGCCGGTCGGCGTTGTTTCAGCTTTGCCGTCGTTGGTCTGCACGGTCACCTGGCTCACGCTGGAGCCAGATTCCGTTTTGACCAGCACGCGATAGCGCTGCGCTTCCTTGGCCTTCTCGTCTTCGCCGAAGGTGAACAGCTTCTTGAAGAAGCCGTCTTTCGACGTGACTTCCGGATCGACGTAGCGTACAAAGTACACGCCCTGCACGCGGTCGCGGTCTTCGACGGTGAAGCCGACCCGGTCCAGCGCCAGGCCGACACGGCGCCACGCGCGGTCGAAACCTTCGTCCACTTCCACCACTTCGCCGACCAGCTTGGCGTGCACAGGACCGGCAGCCGCATTGGTGACGGCGGTGGTGGCAGCCGCTTCGGCCGCTTTCGGTTCTGCCACACCGGACAGGCGCGCCATCAGCTTGGACAGGAAGATCGCTTCGAGCTCAGGATCGTTCGGACGCACGGTCCAGGTCGCCTGTTCTTTTTGCGGGCCGGTCAGCACTTCTTCAGCGCCACGGTGGCTGATGTAGATCTCGGTACCGCCAGCGGCATTGCGCTCGATACGGGTGCGGAACTTGTCGCGCTCACCGGTGCCATACAGGGAATCGAAGACTTTGCCGATCGAACGGCGAATCAGGTCCTGTGGAATCTTGGCGCGGTTTTCCGCCCATTCGGTTTCCATGGTGCCGGTGGTGGCGGACTCGGTTTCAATTGTGAAGCCCGAATCGGCCCAGAACTGCTTGAGCTGCGGCCACAGTTGTTCAGGCGTCTGGTTCACGACCAGCCAGCGCTGGTTGCCCGCGCGTTCAACGCGGATGGCCTGGTTGTTGGCCACGCCGATGGTCTGGCCGCTGGCGCTGGCCTGGGTGGTCGCGCCGCCCGGCTGCTGCAGGCTCGAGGCCGTGGCAATGCCGCGCGCATCCGGTACCGAGTAGCGGTTGTCCTTGTCGATCTGGGTCAGGTCGGGCGGCACTTCCAGCTTGGGCGCCTTTTTCGCGCCGCGATAATCGACGCGGTCTTGTTCCACCACGGAGCTGATCATGCCGCAACCGGTCAGGCTGACCAGCAGCGCGGAAGTAATTGCGGTGGCCAGGGCCGGTTTCATTGTCTTGCGAATAGTCATGTCGTAACGGGAGGTAAGCTAAAAGGCAGCTGGTGTCGGAGTGATCCTGACCCTTGCGGGTCAGGGCGTAGGAAGGACACCGGCGTCGCGCAGGGCGCCGCGCACGGTATCGTGGTAGTTGGCCGAGAGAGGCGCCAGCGGCAGACGCAAGCCGGCCGGCATCATGCCCATCTCTGCCAGGGCCCACTTGACGGGCACCGGATTCGGTTCGACGAACAGTTTGGCGTGCAGCGGCATCACCTTGTTATTGATCTCGACCGCCTTCGCGATGTTGCCCGCCATGGCAGCGGCGCACAGTTCGTGCATGGCGCGCGGGGCCACGTTGGCGGTGACCGAAATATTGCCGGCACCACCGCAGAACATGAGCGCCATCGCGGTCGGATCGTCGCCAGAATACACGGCGAAGGATTGCGGCACATCGCGCAGCAATTCCAGGCCGCGACCGATGTTGCCGGTCGCATCCTTGATGCCGACAATGTTCTTGATGGCCGACAGGCGCACCACGGTCTCGTTCGACATGTCGGCCACGGTACGGCCAGGTACGTTGTACAGAATGATCGGCAGGTCCACCGCTTCGGCAATTGCCTTGAAGTGCTGGTACATGCCTTCCTGGGTAGGACGATTGTAGTAAGGCACCACCACCAGGGCGGCGTCGGCGCCGACTTCCTTGGCGCATTCGGTCAGCTTGATCGCTTCGGCGGTCGAGTTGCCGCCGGTGCCGGCGATGATCGGTATGCGCTTTTTAGCGTGCTCGACCGTGAAGCGGATCAATTCGCAGTGTTCGTCCACATTGACAGTGGCCGATTCGCCCGTGGTGCCCACGATAACGATGCCGTCGGTACCTTCGGCGATATGCCAGTCGATCAGCTTCTTCAGGCCCGGATAGTCGAGACTGCCATCTGCGTGCATCGGCGTGACGATTGCTACTATGCTGCCCTTGATCATATGTCGGTAACTATGCTGGTAAATAAAAGCCTGATTGTAGCGGATCGCCCGCCATTATGGTTCATTCTTGGCTAGAAACGCGCCTCTTAAGCCCTTTTTAAGGGCTATTCCGGTGCCAGCCGTATTTGCGTGCGCGGCAAATCGCGCCCGCGCGCGCACAGGCGCTGCACCATGGCGGGCTTAGGCTGCTGCACCACGCCGTCTTCGTACGCCACCACCCCCAGGCCGCTGCCAGCGGCAAACCCGAGCAACTCGCCTTGCGCCAGCAGAAAGGCCGGATTCGACGGTTTGCCGAAGGTTTCATTTCCCACGGAAAACGTTTCGTAAATCAAAACACCGTTGGGAGCGAGGCTGGCCGCCAGCTGCGCCAGCAA
This sequence comes from Telluria sp., assembly GCA_036399735.1. Classification (GTDB taxonomy): domain Bacteria; phylum Pseudomonadota; class Gammaproteobacteria; order Burkholderiales; family Burkholderiaceae_D; genus Telluria_A. Next base: position 18,533 of record DASWMN010000322.1, read on the forward strand.
GGGCCGGTGCAGATAATTGGTGACCACGATGCCGGCAAACCGGCCCGGTGCGAACGGCCACGGCGTGACGCCGTCTTCCACGTCGCATGCCAGAGTGGTGATGCCGGGACCGGCTGCATCGTGCAGCGCGGCAGGATCGCGATCCAGCGCCAGCACCGGATGGCCGAGCGCGGCGAAGTGACGCGCATGGCGGCCGCTGCCGCAAGCCAGGTCCAGAACCTCGCCAGCCGGCACCAGCGCAGCAAAGCGCGCCACCCAGGGCGAAACCAGACTCATCAGCTGTACGCCAAGCCCATCGCCTCGCGCACGTCGCGCATGGTTTCCTGCGCCAGTTTGCGGGCCGTATCGCAGCCGTCGGCCACAATGGCGCGTACCAGCGACGGGTCGTCCAGATACTGCTGGGCGCGTTCGCGCATCGGCTCCTGTTCGGCGATGATGGCGTCAATCACGGGCTGCTTGCATTCGATACAGCCGATACCGGCCGTGGTACAACCTTTGACCACCCAGTCCTTGGTCGGTTCGTCCGAATACACCTCGTGCAGCTTCCAGACCGGGCACTTGCGCGGATCGCCGGCATCGGTGCGGCGCACGCGCGCAGGATCGGTCGGCATGGTGCGGACTTTCTTGATGACCGAATCCTTGTCTTCACGCAGCGAGATCGCGTTGCCGTAGCTCTTGGACATCTTGCGTCCGTCCAGACCCGGCAGGCGCGAGGCCACCGTCAGCTTGACCTGCGGCTCCGTCAGAATCAGCTTGCGGCTGCCTTCCAGATAACCAAACAGGCGTTCGCGGTCAATGTTCGACAGGCTTTGTGCATCTTCCAGCATGGCGCGCGCCTGCTCCAGCGCTGCGTCCTTGCCTTCCTGCTGGTACTCGGTGCGCAGCTCCATGTACAGCTTGGCGCGCTTGCTGCCCAGCTTCTTGACGGCCTCGTTGGCTTTCTCTTCGAAGCCGACTTCCTTGCCGTACATATGATTGAAGCGGCGCGCGATCTCGCGCATCATTTCCACGTGCGGAATCTGGTCGTCACCGACCGGCACTTCGCTGGCGCGGTAAATCAGCACATCGGCCGCCTGCAGCAACGGGTAGCCGAGGAAGCCATAGGTGGCCAGATCCTTGTTGGTGATGTTGTCGATCTGGTCCTTGTAGGTCGGAACGCGTTCGAGCCAGCCGAGCGGCGTGCACATCGACAGCAGCAGATGCAGTTCGGCATGCTCAGGCACGCGCGACTGGATGAAGATGGTCGCTTGCGACGGGTCCACGCCCGCGGCCAGCCAGTCGATCACCATGTCCCAGGTGCTGCGCTCGATAATCGACGGATCGTCGTAGTGCGTGGTCAGCGCATGCCAGTCGGCGACAAAGAACAGGCAAGGCTGTTCGGACTGCATCTTGATCCAGTTTTTCAGCGCGCCATGGTAGTGGCCAAGGTGCATGGTGCCCGTAGGGCGCATTCCGGAAACGACACGATCGGGATACATAGGTAATCAGTTCAAAAGTAAAGTCAGTGGGGAAAGAATCAGGGCGAACAGGCTGACCACGACGCGCATGCCGGCAAGCAGTACACCGTCGAGCATGCGGAATTGCATCAGTGCGATCAGGCCGATAAACACAAACAGGCTGTAGCGTTCGATGCGTGCGAAACGGACTGCCAGCGGCATCGGCAGCAGACTGGTCATGACGCGACCGCCATCCAGGGGCGGAATCGGAATCAGGTTGAATACGCACATCGCGGCATTGACACCGATGCCAGCCTTGACCATGCCGTAAAAAAAGGGCTCCTGCATACCGAATTTGGTGATCAGAATGCCAAACAGTGCCCAGCCCAGCCCCATGGCAAAGTTGGCCATCGGCCCGGCCAGCGCCACAAAGGCCATCTGCTTCTTGGGGTTGCGCAAGCGGTTGAAGTCGACCGGGACCGGCTTGGCGTAACCAATCGGGACAATCTGCATCAACTGCAAGGCGAGCGGCAACAAAATTGTGCCAAACGGATCGATATGCCGGATCGGGTTCAGGCTCAGGCGCCCTTCGTTGGCGGCAGTCGGATCGCCGAAATAGCGCGCGACATAGCCGTGTGCGGCTTCATGCAGAGAAATCGCGAACAACACGGGAATGGCGTAAATGGCGATCGTTTGAATGATCTCGGGAGTAGTCATATGGGGATTCTATCAGAGCCGCAGCGCGGGCTCGACCGGCCCCGGCTCACAGACCGAACACGGCGGGGTCGCCGCGGCCGTGGCGCACCAGCACCGGCTCGGCCGAGGTCAGGTCGATCACCGTGGTCGGCTGCATGGCACAGGCGCCGCCGTCGATGATCAGGTCGATCTGTTTTTCCAGGTTGTCGCGGATGGCGTCGGCGTCATTGAGGATCTCCTCGCCGCCGGGCAGAATCAGGGTGGTGCCCAGCAGCGGCTGACCGAGTTCCTGCAACAAACACTGGGCGATGGCGTTTTCCGGCACGCGCAGGCCGATGGTTTTGCGCGACGGGTGCGACAGGCGGCGCGGCACTTCGCGGGTGGCTTCCAGGATCACCGTGAACGGGCCCGGCGTGGCCGCTTTCAGAAATCGGAACTGGCGGTTGTCCACGCGTGCATAGTTGCCGATTTCGGACAAATCGCGGCACAGCAGCGTCAGATGATGCTTTTCATCGATACCGCGAATCCGGCGCAGCTTTTCAACGGCGGTCTTGTCATCGAGATGGCACACCAGGGCATAGCAGGAGTCGGTCGGCAGCGCGACAATGCCGCCAGCGTGGATGATCTGCGCGGCTTGCTTGATCAGGCGCGCCTGCGGGTTGTCCGGATGAATTTGGAAAAACTGGCTCATGATTTAGCGCAGGTTATCGAGCGCGGCGATGCGCTCCTCCATCGGTGGGTGGGTCGAGAACAGGGCGCCCCAGCCGCGTCCGCCGCCGGCAATGCCGAAGGCCGACATGGATGACGGCAAGGCGCCTTCCTGCACCCCGCCCAGGCGGCGCAAGGCTTGCTGCATCGGCCGCGGACTGCCCAGCAGTTTGGCCGAGCCGGCGTCGGCGCGGAATTCACGCAGGCGCGAGAACCAGGCCACGATGATGGACGCGACCAGGCCAAACACCAGTTCGCAGATGAACACGGTGACCATATAGCCGATGCCGGGGCCGCGGCTATTGTTATTGCGGCTCAGCATGCCATCGACCACATAGCCGACGATGCGCGCCAGGAACACGACAAAGGTATTGACCACGCCCTGGATCAGCGTGAGGGTGACCATGTCGCCATTTGCGACGTGGGCGATTTCGTGGCCGAGGACAGCTTCGACCTCATCCCGGTTCATGCTGTGCAGCAGCCCGGTGGAGACAGCGACCAGCGCTGAATTCTTGAACGCGCCGGTGGCGAAGGCATTTGGTTCGCCGTCATAAATTGCCACTTCAGGCATGCCGATCCCGGCGCGCTCGGCCAGCTGGCGCACGGTATTGACCAGCCACACTTCTTCGGCCGAGGAAGGGTTGTCAATGACGCGCGCGCCGACCGAGGACTTGGCCATGAACTTGCTCATCAACAAAGAGATGATCGAGCCGGTAAAGCCGATGATGGCCGAATACACGAGCAACTGGCCGACATTGATGCCGGACGCGCTGACACCGCGGCCAACGCCGAACAGATTCAGCACCAGGGACAGCACCAGCAACACCGCAATATTCGTCACCAGAAACAGCGCAATTCGTTTCATTCAGCCTCCGACGGCAGAGAATCATTAACAGGCTAATAAGATAAGGCCCACCCGGCAAAAACACAAGGCCGCGCGTCCGTCCGCGAAACGCAGGCGCCCCCCCCACAAGCAAAACATTTCACAATCGGGGTCAGACCTCAATTAAAAAACATTTCAGAATCGGGGTCAGACCTCAATTAAAAA
>DASWMN010000323.1:0-2812 GCA_036399735.1 Telluria sp.
TGTGGTGGAACCCGGCCGGCAAGCTGATGACGCATGCGCCGTCCACCTACAAGATTCCCGGCGTGTCCGACTGTCCGGAAGACTTCCGCGTCAAGCTGTTCAACAACAGCAATGTGGAAGACAGCATCCATCGCTCCAAGGCCGTGGGCGAACCGCCGCTGTTGCTGCCGTTCTCGGTGTTTTTTGCGATTCGCGATGCCGTGTCGGCCGTGGGTGGGCACAAAATCAATCCGCCGTTGAACGCGCCTGCCACCAGCGAAGCGATTCTCAATGCCGTCGCGGCTGTCGAAGCGGCTGTGGCGCAGGCGGCATGATGGACGACTGGCGCAGCGCCGCGCAGAATGGTCCGGCCGTGCTGGTGACGGTCGCGACCGTCGAGGGATCCGGCCCGCGCGAACCTGGCGCCAAAATGCTGGTGGCAGCGGCGCAGCTGTTTGACACCATCGGCGGCGGCCACCTGGAAATGCGCGCGGTCGACATCGCCCGTGCCATGCTCGCTGACGGGCGCCTGCGCCATATCGAGCGCTTCGCCCTCGGCCCCAGTCTGGGCCAGTGCTGCGGCGGCGTCGTGCACCTGGCTTTCGAGCGGCTCGATCCGGCCCAGGCGTCGCTGCTGGCAGGGCGGCGCACGGAAGATAGCTGGCGCATGGTGGCGCTGGACGGCGCTGCCGACGCGGCCCTGTTCGATGGGGCCGGCGCCTTGTTGTGGGGCGCCGCCTGTCCGCATTTCGCGCGCGAGCGTGGCACCCATGTCATGCAGGAGCAGGACGGCCGGCGCTGGCTGGTCGACCGGCTGCAGGCGCCGCGCGCCCATCTGCTGCTGTTTGGCGCCGGCCATGTCGGCCAGGCCATTGTGCGCGCGCTGGCGCATCTGCCGTGCACGGTCACCTGGGTCGACGAGCGCGACGACATGTTCCCGTCCGCCGTGCCAGCCAACGTGACGGTGGAAGCAACTGATATGCCGGAAGCGCTGGTCGTGGCCGCACCCAGCGGCGCCACCTACCTGGTCATGACCCACAGCCACGCGCTTGACCAGCGCCTGAGCGAAGCCATCATGGCGCGCCAGGATGTGCTCTGGTTCGGCCTGATCGGCTCACTCACCAAGCGCCGCCAGTTTGAACACCGGCTGCGCGCCAGAGGCGTGGACGGGTCCCGCATCGCCGCCATGGTCTGCCCGATCGGGCTGCCGGGCATTACCAACAAGGCACCGGCGGTGATCGCCGCATCGGTGTGCGCTCAGCTTCTGACGGTGTGGGAGGAGGCCGCGCACAGCAGCGCTGGCGCCCCGCCCTTAAGGCTGGTAGCCTCAAGTCAAACGTAATCCGAGAGAACCAGATGTCCATAGCAACAGCACCACTGCAAGCGTACCGAGCAAGCTTGCTGCACTTTCACGCCGATCCGGCATTCAACCCGGATGCCTTCGCATGGCATCAGGATGGCTTGCTGCTGGTCGAAAATGGCAAGGTCGTGGCGGCCGGCGACTACGACCAGCTGATTGACACGCTGCCGCCGGCGACCCCGCTGCGCGACTACCGCGGCAAGATCATCATGCCCGGCTTTATCGACACGCACCTGCATTTCCCGCAGACCGACATGATCGCCTCGCCGGCGCCTGGCCTGTTGCCCTGGCTGGAAACCTACACCTTCCCGACCGAGCGCCAGTTCGGCGACCCGGTGCATGCGCGCGAAGTGGCCGAGTTCTTCCTCGACGAGCTGCTGCGCTGCGGGACCACCACGGCCATGGTGTACTGCACCGTGCACCGGGAATCGGTGGACGCCTTCTTTGAAGCGAGTGCCGCGCGCAACCTGCGTATGGCCGCCGGCAAAATCCTGATGGACCGCAACTGCCCGGAGTTCCTGTGCGATACCGCCGAGGGCGGGGTGCGCGACAGCGAAGAGCTGATCCGCAAGTGGCACAAGCAGGGCCGCGCCATGTACGCGATCACGCCGCGCTTTGCCCCCACCTCCACCGAACAGCAGCTGCGCCTGACGGGCGAGCTGGCGCGCGCCTACCCGGATACCTTCATCCAGACCCACGTGTCGGAAAACCCGGACGAGTGCAAATGGGTGCAGTCGCTGTTTCCACAGGCGCGCAGCTACCTGGACGTGTACGACAGCATGGGTCTGATGCGCGAGCGCGCCATGTACGGCCACTGCATCTGGCTCGATGAGCGCGACTTTGCGCGCATGGCCGAATCCGGCGCGGCGGCAGCGATCTGCCCGACCTCCAACCTGTTCCTGGGCAGCGGCCTGTTCGACTTCGAACGCGCCGACGCGGCGCGTGTATCGCTCTCGCTGGCCACCGACGTGGGTGGCGGCACCAGCTTCTCGATGTTGCAAACCATGAATGAAGCCTATAAAGTAGCACGCTTGAAAGGCAGCTACCTGCCCGCCGTGCGCATGTTCTATCTGGCCACGCTGGGGGCGGCACGCAGCATGCAACTGGAGGGCACCATCGGCAGTTTTGCCGCCGGCGCCGAAGCCGATTTCATCGTCCTCGATCCGAAAGCGACGCCGCTGCTGGCGCGCCGCACGGAGCGCTGCGAGAACCTCGAAGAGCTGCTGTTTGCGCTGGCGCTGCTGGGCGACGACCGTGCAGTGGACGCCACCTACGCCTGCGGCAAGCTGGTATATCAAAAACCGTAGGGCGTAAAAGCGCACGGCGCGCATTACCAACAAACATGCACCATGTTGACGCGGCGGGCGCGGCGCAATGCGCTGTCGCTGCTACGCCCTACGCAACGCGGCAAATTAGTACCACCTCACTGGAAACGCACATGATCATGAAGTCGAGCAGTCTGATGTTGGCCCT
>DASWMN010000324.1:0-6691 GCA_036399735.1 Telluria sp.
CGACGGCACCGTGATGACCAGCGATTGCGGGGCGCGCGCGCCGGCCCCGACGCGCCAGGCCTGGCGTGCGCTGCCGGCCATGGCTGGCGCGGCCGCGCTGGCCTTGTCAGCCGCGGCCTGTTCCGCAACCGATGCGCCACCGGCGCCGGCTGCCATGATGGGCGCGCCGCTGGCACCGGTCGAGGTCAAGCGCGTTCCTGCACAAGCGGTGATGCTGATGGGGGACGTGGCGATGCCGCAGCCAGCGCCGGAACTGGGCAGAATACCCGCCCCGCCCGCAGAGAAAGCGGACGATCCGGCGCCGGTCGCGGCAAAAAGAAGCCGGCACGCTGAGCGCAGGGCAGGGGCGGCTGTGTCAGAATGACGCTGCCCCCGTGGGCTCGATTCCCTGCTAATTTCTCCCATGCCAAAATCCGTCCGTCTGATTGCCGTTTCCATCGTTTTGATCGGGTTGCTGGCGTTTGCCTGGCCATGGCTCGGGCCGGCAGTGTATGCCGCGCGCCTGAACGCGATGGATGCACCCGCGCATCTGCCGATCCCGGTGGCCGGGCTCACGCGGCGCGCGCTGACCGATACCTGGCAGGCCTCGCGCGCGCCCAACCGACGGCACGAGGGCATCGACATCTTCGCCAAAAAGGGAACCGCGGTGCTGTCGAGCACGGAAGGCGTGGTCGTGCGTACCGGGCAGAACCCCCTCGGCGGCAACGTGGTGTGGGTGCTTGGTCCGGCAGGGCACTATCACTACTATGCGCATCTGGACCAGTTTGCCGGACTGCAGATTGGCGCGCGCGTCAGCGTGGGGACCGTGCTTGGCACCGTCGGCAATACCGGCAATGCCAGAACCACGCCGCCCCACCTTCACTACGGCGTGTATGCGGATCAGGGGGCCATCAACCCGTATCCCTTGCTGACAGCGGTTCCCAGGTAGGGCGACACCAGGCCGCTATCAGGTTCCTGGAACGCGCGAGCGCCGCCGCGCGATGTCCCTGTCGAATCCCGCTTCAGTCCGGCTTTTGCTGTTTCCGGCGCTTGCCGCGCAAACGCCACAGGACCGACCCGATGACCGCACCGATCAGTACCACCGGCCAGATCCCGGCCAGCCAGAGTGCGAATTCCTGCAAGCCATCCCAGCCGCTATGCAGCTTTTCGCCTAGCCGTGTGAAGAAGCCCGGGCCGGCGTCACGGAACACGCGCTGGACATCGGTTTCTTCGGTTTGCAGCACTTTCGGCGTCTGGTACAGCTGCAGTTCGATGGTGCTGAAGGCGACCTTGTCCTCGAATTCTTTTTTGGCCAGCAGGGCGCCATCGCGCTCGGCCTTGACCTCGTTGCGGGCGGCGATCGCTTCCGTCTTGTGGGCCAGCTTGCCGCCGTCCCTGACCGCTTCGCCCAGTTCCCCCTGGGTTTCCTGGCTGCGCATCATCTCCAGTTGCTGGCGCAGCAAGTCGAACTGGGCGTCGTGCGCGGCAAAATTGCGCTTGTCGAGAAAGGCAATATGGCCAGCAATGGCGCGCAGGAATTCCTGAGTCTTGGCGCTCGGGACCCGCACGATCAGATTGCCCTCGACGGTGTAGGCGCGCATCACCGCCAGCTTGCCATTGCCGATGGCATGCTGCTGGGCGTTCACCGTTTGCGACGCGATATCGTTCCTGACGACGAAGCCGCCATGGCCGGCCACGGTATCCTCGATATTGAGCGCGGAAACGTAGACGTCCTTGACCAGGAAGCGGGCGGCCGCGGTGCGGATGAACTTGCGCTCGTTGTCCGTGTAGGTCGCCGCGCTCGAACCCATCTGCTGCGCAGTCGTGGCGCTGGTGACCGCGTTATCGACGCCTGTCGCCTTGCCTTCCACGGCTGGCGGCGGGGGCGGCGCCATGGCCGCGTCCATCGCAGGCGCGGCGGCCGTCCGTTCTTCGAGCATGACGCCGCCTGGCGCTTGTTCCTTTTTCGCGCATGAGGCGAGCAGGGTCATCAGCGCGATGCAGAGCGCGGTGCGGGTCAATGTGTTCACGTGCTTCATGGCGGTCCTTGGTGGTTTTGAGGGTGAGGATTTCGGGGTGTCGAACATGAAACGTGGCTGCAGGGAGGATGGGGTTAAACAATACATTAATCTTTGTTCAATTTCCAAGGAGTAATGTATCTGGATGTAAAAAAGGCCGGGAATCGCTTCCCGGCCTTTCTCATTGCAACGGCTGCACGACTACGCAGCGACCGCCTTTGGTGCATGGCGGGCATACACGGCACTGGCGAACGCACGGCCCTGCGACAAGGAACGCAGGCTGGTCGTGTGCCCGAACAGGTTCGCCAGCGGCACATCGGCAAGCACTTCAACGCCACCGTTGCGCTCTTCAATGCCCAGCACACGTCCGCCGCGGCGCTGCAGGTCGCCAATGACATCGCCCGCGTTGGCGGACGGCGCATCGACACTGACCTGCATGACCGGTTCCAGCAGCAGCGGCCTGGCCTGGCGCAGACCTGCCAGCGTGCCGTCCTTCGCGGCGACCATGAATGCCATGTCACTGCTGTCGACAGCATGGAAGTCGCCATCGGTCAGCGTGACCTTGACGCCGGTGACAGGGTAGCCGAGCGGGCCTTGCGCCGTGGCCTGGCGCACGCCTTTTTCGACCGATGGAATAAATGCCGCGGGCACAACGCCGCCCTTGATCGCATTCTCGAAAGCGAAACTGCCTTCGAACGGTTCCACCCGCAGGACGACGCGCGCATACTGCCCGTTGCCGCCGTTCTGCTTCGATACCTTGCCTTCCACCGTCACGCCAGGACCGGCAATCGTTTCGCGATATGCCACCTGGGGCGCACCCACGGTCACTTCCACGCCCGTTTCGCGGCGCACACGCTCGAGCACCACGTCCAGGTGCAGTTCGCCCATGCCCCACAAAACAGTCTCGCCACTGGCCGCGTCGCTTTCCAGACGCAGCGACGGATCTTCACGGCGGAAGCGGTCCAGCGCAGCGAGCATCTTGCCGCGGTCACCACCTTTGCCAGCTTCAATCGCCAGCGCCACGACGGGTTCGCCCGCGCTGATCGTCTCGAGCGCGTACGGCAGCGCTTTGGTCGACAGCGTATGGCCGGTCAGCGCATCCTTCAGGCCTGCGATGGCGACAATACTGCCCGCGTGCGCCTCCTTGACGGCGCTTTTGCGGTCCGCATGGACCACATACAGGCGTCCGACACGCACCGGCGCCTGCAGCGACGCATTCCACAAGGCGTCGCCTTCACGCATGGTGCCGCCGTAGATGCGGATGTACGACAGCGAACCGTGATCGTCATGCATCACCTTGAACACCAGTGCGGCCAGCGGATCCGTGTCGGCAGTACCGACCGTGACCGTCACGCCGTCGACGGCGGCTGTTGGCGCAGGACGCTCGTCGGGCGACGGCAGCCAGTCGATGATGGCGTCGAGCAGCGGTTCGATCCCGGCATTGCGGTAGGCTGAACCGGCCAGGACCGGAACGGCGCGCCGCGCCAGCGTCATCCCGCGCAGACCGATGCGGATATCTTCCACCGACAGCGTGTCGTCAGTCAGATAGCGCAGCGTGAGCACATCGTTGGCGTCTGCCGCCACTGCGGCCGCATGGGCGTACGCCGCCGCTGCCACGCCGGCCAGATGGCCGGGCAGGGGCAGGGACGTCATCGCGCCTTGCGCATCCCAGGACAGAAAACGCTGGTTCAACACATCGATCGTGCCTTCAAACGCGTCGCCCGCGCCGACCGGTATCGTCAGTGGCACCGGCAGCGTAGCGAGGCGCGTTTTGATCTGTTCGACCACGCGTTCGAATTCGGCGCCGATGCGGTCCATCTTGTTGACGAAGACGATCGCCGGTACGCCGTGCTTTTTGGCCTGGCGCCAGACGGTTTCGGTCTGCGGCTGGATGCCGGCAACGCCGGACAGCACCATCACGGCGCCATCGAGCACGCGCAGGGAACGCTCGACCTCGATCGCGAAATCGATGTGGCCGGGGGTGTCGATCAGCGTGAACGAATGGCCGTTCCAGGCAGCGCGGGTGGCGGCTGCGCCGATGGTGATGCCGCGTTCCTTTTCAAGGTCCATGGAGTCCATGGTGGCGGTGCCCTCGTGGACTTCGCCGGTGCGATGGATTTCGCCGGTCTTCAAAAGGATGCGTTCGGACAGGGTGGTTTTACCTGCGTCGATGTGGGCAATAATACCGAAGTTGCGCGCGTTCGCGCGAAGGACTGTGGCAGTCATGATGGTGCTTTCTCATAGCGGGCGGTCGTGGATTGTCTGGGTAAACAAGCGCCGCGGGAGCCATGCGACCACCCATGTTCAGTGATCCCGCGCGCGTTCTTCGTCTGCTAGCTTCATGATATAAATGCTCCCTGGTGACTCGGTGTAAAAACAAAAAAGGCCCTGAGAGGGCCTTTTTGATTGGGTGTCCGTTGGACTTAATCAGGGGCGCACTCTCGCGGCCCGGTACGCTGATCGCAGCGTGCCGGGAAGGCGAAGGTAAAAAAGAGGATGTCCAGTGATTTCATGGAACGAAGAATAATGCGCGGCGCTTCTCGCGTCAACCAGAGTTTTTAAATCGACACGATTGGCGCCGGCTATTACTGGTTGCTTACGGCGTTAGCGGCACGAAGGACGGCACGCCGTTCGGTATGCCCGGTACGCCAATCGGCGTGACGCGCGCAATCATCAGTGGCGAGAAGTAGATCACGCCGGTGCCGGGCGGTTGCGAGGCCGCGTTCATCCTTTCATTGGCACGGTAATAACCGTAATGGAAGTTGTAGTCGGCACTGGCATGCTCGATGGTGGCGCCGTAGCGCCGTTCGACCAGACGGTCGTTCATGTACAGCTCGAACAAACCATCGCTGCCGGTCGACGCCTTCTCGTGAATCTTGAAGGTGGTCCATTTGCCCCTGGCCGCCGTGACCGAGGTCATGAAGGTCTGGCTGTAATCGCAGGCGTTGAGCGCGCAGGCCTGCGGCAGGGAGTAATCGATGCGGTCGCCATGCACGTTCACCGAAAACCAGGAACGGGTATTGAGCGCGTTTTCCTTGTTGTCGAACTTGCGCTGGAAGAGGGTGGCCCACTTGTGATTGGTCGGGAAGTCGGGCGCCAGATACATCGACCAGGTCGCCCAGTATTCGTCACCCTGCTTGACGATGTTCTGGCGCGGCGGCGTGCGCCCGCGCGCGGCCTCGTACCCGTCGACCGAGAACAGTTCGGCGCGCGGATGGTCGCCGGCGGTGCCGGGCGACGCATGGTCGCTCGGCCTAATCTCGAAGCGGTAAGCCGGGTAGCTGGGCGAACCGGGGCTGGCCACAGTGGTAATGGCGTTCGAACGCATGGTGTCGGCCCAGCGCCACTGCAGGGCGTACCAGAGCCCATCGGGGTAGGCGTAATTGGCTTGCAGGTTCGGGGCACTGCCGGGGGACTGCGCCCACGAGGTCTGATGGATCTGCGTGTTCGGCACCGTCCAGTAGGTGCTTGCACCGCCGTTGATCTTCTGGCTGCCGGCTGGCAGGTAGCCGTAGCGGATGCGGCGCGCGGCCGTCGGCGGTGTGAGCGCACCGACCGCCACCACCAGTGGCCAGTTCTTGTGCAAGCTACCGGAATCGTAGCGCACGCTCACCGTTTGCTCGCCGACTGGCGCCTCAGGTGCAACCTTGATCCTGAAGCTGGTCTGCACCACCTGGCGCGCGGCGACGGCGACCTGAATCGGCGCCATACTGATGCCCGCGGGCGTGGAAAGCGGCAGGCTGACCGTGACGGTGCCCGCATAGCCGCCGTGCGATTCAACGCTAAGGCCGACATCGGCGCTGCCGCCCTGGCCAATGGCGACGCGGGTCACTTTCAGGATCGGCGTGAACGAGCCGACCGTCGCCGGCGGCAGCGGATCGGCGGCCAAGGCTGGCGCCAGTGGCAGGGCGCCGAAAGCGGCCGACAGGGCTGCGCGCATCATGAGCTTATTTAATTTCATATATTCCTCGACAGGTAAAAGCGGTATTTCATCACGCACCATTCGCGCCGCTTTTCTTAGTTTTCGATTGGTAGGCGATGTGTAGTCGTTCCCGCTGCGGCGCCGTTCTTGACGCGCGCCGGCGGGCGCTGTTACCTTAGACGGTTGATTCCCTTGCTACGGCCTTCGCATGAGCAGTGCCACCTCCGCTTCCAATCCACACTGGATCGTGTTCTCCAACTATCGGCTGCGCACGGCCTTTTTCACGATGGCGTTCGTGATCATGCTGATCGAGCTGTGGGGGCAGAACGGGGCCGGGTTCACGCTGGCGATGCTGATCGCGCCGCTGCTGCTGTATCCCCACCTGGTCTATCTGCGCGCGCGCATCGCGGCCGATTCGCAGCAGGCCGAACTCGACAACCTGGTGCTCGATTCGTTCGTCATCGGCGTGTGCATGGCTTCGCTGCATTTCCCCAGCTGGCTCACGGTCACGCTGTGGCTTGGTACATCGCTCAATATTGCGATCAGCCGCGGCGCCAAGGCGATCATCTTTTCGGTGCTGGCCTTCAGCGCCGGCGCGGCCGCGTCGGTGGCGTTTTTGGGCTGGCACTTTGCGCCGCAGATGAGCGCCATCGGCACCGGCATGTGCGTGATCGGCATGTCGCTGTTCCTGTTCGCCTTTGGCATTTCCTCGCATGCGCGCAACCTGAAGCTGCGCCAGACCCGGGCCCAGCTGCGTGCGCGCGAGCAGCTG
>DASWMN010000325.1:0-2622 GCA_036399735.1 Telluria sp.
GGCTGCAGGCGCCACGGCGCTGCCCGCTGGCACCGGGCTGGCGGCGGCTGGCGCCGCGCCGTCTTTCTTGGGCTCGGGCGCGTCGCTGGTGGACAGGCGCAGCGGCGGCATGCCGATGCTGCCTTCGGTGCCGGAATCGAATTCGGCATCGACCAGGTCGGGGCGGCGGATGGTGCGCACCACATGCGGCGTGATCGACAGCAAAATCTCGGTGCGCTGGGTATCGTCCTTCTGGCTGCCGAACAGGCGCCCCGCCACCGGCAGCTCGCCCACCAGCGGCACCTTGTTGGCCGTGGTGCGGTCTTCGTCGCTGATCAGGCCCGCCAGAATCTGGGTTTCACCATCCTTCAGGCGCAGCGTGGTGTTGGCGCCGCGGCTGCCGATCTGGTAGGCCAGCGTACCTGAACGCGAGACGATCTCGCGCACCAGGTTCGACACTTCCAGATTGATCTTGATGGCCACGTCATCGTCCAGGTAGATCTGGGGCTCGACTTCGAGCTTGAGACCGACGTCAACGTAGGTCACCGATTCGGACACGAAGCCGGTCGAGGTGGAAGTGGTGGTGATCACCGGTACCCGGTCGCCGATCTGGATCTTGGCCTTGTCCTTGTTGCGCACGCGGATGCGCGGGTTGGCCAGGATATTGCCGTTCTGGTCTTCCTTGTTCGCCTTGATCAGCACATTGCCCACCGAGGCCTGCAGGGTATTGCTGTTCAGATCGCGCAGTGAGGCCAGGGTCAGCGGGTTGCTGCCCACCTGCAGCGGCGAGAGCCCGATCTGGCTTGGCCACTGCACGCCCAGTTCCATCAGGCGCGAGCGCTTCACTTCCATGATCTCCACTTCCAGCATCACTTCGGCGTCGCCCAGATCCTGCAGCGCGACAATGCGCTCGGCCAGCCGGATCGCTTCCGGCGTGTCGCGCACGATGATGATGCCGAGCCGCTCGTCGACCACGATATCCTTGGTCTTGACGATGGTCTTGATCGAGTTCGACACCGCCTTGACGTCGGCATTGGTCAGGTAGAAGCTGCGCACGGCCAGGGTCTGGTATTCCTTGAGCTTTTGCGGCGTGCTCGGATAGATCAGAATCGAATTGTCGTTGAGGATCTTCTGCTCGAGCTGGTTGGTCACCAGCAGCAGGCGGATCGCGTCTTCGGTGGTGGTGTTCTTGGCGAACACGGTCGCCTTCAGATCGGGCCGGATGTCCTTGTCATAGTAAAAATTCAGGCCCGAGACCTTGGCTACCACTTCCAGCACCGAACGCAGCGGCGCATCGCGGAATTCGAGCGTCACCGGCAGGCGGAAAGCGGGGCCCAGCTTGAGCTCGGTGCGCGCTTCCTTGGCGCGCGCTTCGTCCAGCCGCGCCTTCAGATTGAGCGCCTCCTTGTGGCGTGGATTTTCCGCCAGCAGCGGGCGCAGCTTGTCGACGCCCAGCGCCAGGTCGGCCGGCGCGCCCTTCTTGAGCAGTTCTTCCGTTTCCTCGATCACCAGCTTGTGACGGCGCGCCACCGCCAGCGCTTCCAGTCCCTGGGCCGCCATGGCATTGTTCGGATCGAGCGTTTGCGCTTCGCGGTAGGCTTTTTCGGCATCGCTCAGACGCCCTTCGCGGCGGGCCGCTTCACCGGCGTGGTTTTGCTGGGTCACCAGCGAACTGCGGCGGCTGGCCAGCCCGATCCGGTATTCCGGATTGCGCGGGTCGAGGCGGACCGATTCTTCCATCTTGGCCAGGCCTTGCTGGTGTTTGCCTTCGGCCACCAGAGCCACGCCCTCGCGGTAGGCGGCGGCAGCGCCACAGCCGGCCAGTACCAGGGCGGCAAGCAGCATGGCCGCGCCACTGCGCAACAGCTGTCCTGCGCGGCGGCGAAGTGCCGGGCTTTGCGTCAACATCATGGTGGTTCTCACTTTTCGGTAAGCGTTCGGCCGAGTTCCAGCGTCTGGGTCTGGTTCAGCGGCAGATGGCGCAGTGTCAGGGTCGAGCCTTGCAGGGACTCGACCTTGTAGGTGTCGGCAATGGTGTCGCCAACGCGCACCACGTAATTGTTTTCGTTCTGCTGCAGGAAGACCGTGGTCTGCCCCGCTTGTTCGTGGATACCCAGCACCTTGAACGGCAAGGGCGGCAACTGGGTAGCAGGCATGGCTTCGACTGGCGCCGGCGGCGGCGCCGCCAGCGCAGTAACCGGATTCCACTGGGTCGGGTTGAACAGGTTGCCGCCCTCCTGCTCGCTGTCATCGTCGTTGCGCGCGCGGATGGCCAGCACGTCGACGCTCACGTCCGCGCGCGCCTTGCCCGCGCGGCCAGGCAGCGCGCGCGCGCGCGGCGCGCTGGCGCCACTGAGCGCTTCGACCGGGGCCGGATCGTACCAGCTGGCCGCCAGCGTCGCCGCCAGGGCCAGGCCCAGGCCGATGCGCTTGGTCGACTGCTTCATCGCGCCTCCGCCCCGGCCTGGCCGGGTGGCAGCTGCGCCAGCAGCACCCACTGAATGCGCGCCTCGATCTCGTTCGAACCGATCTTGGCGCGCGTGATCTGCAGACTGTCGAGCGCCAGACTGGGCTGGCTGTGCAGGGCCGCCAGCATGAAACGCTGGATCGCCGGGGCTGCCCCCTTGACCGGGAGCGTCATGC
>DASWMN010000326.1:0-2309 GCA_036399735.1 Telluria sp.
GCCGCGTTTCACGCTCAGTCATTCCAGCGCGCTGTTTTCGGCCACCCTCAGCCCCTGGAATTATTACGGCGACATGCTGGGCCTGCCCGACAACACGGCCTGGGTCGATATCGCGTCGCCATTCGTGGCCGAACAGCTGACGGTGCACGTCGCGGCCAACATCTCCACCCGCTTCCAGCACCGCGCCGCGTCAGCGGTGCCGATTGCGACGCTGATCGCGCGCCAGTACCACCAGACACCCGGTAACTATCTGGCGTTCTTCAGCAGCTTCGATTATCTGGAGCAGGTCGTGGCCTTGTTCGAACAGCTCTACCCCGACATTCCGGTCTGGCGCCAGCCGCGCCGCATGGCCGAAGCCGAGCGCGAACAATTCCTGGACCGCTTTACGCTCGAGAGCCGCGGCATCGGCTTCGCCGTGCTCGGTGGCTCCTTCGGCGAAGGCATCGACCTGCCGGGGGCGCGCCTGATCGGCGCCTTTATCGCGACGCTCGGACTGCCGCAAATGAACCCGGTGAACGAGGAAATCCGCAAGCGCATGCAGGCACTGTTCGGCTCTGGCTACGACTACACCTACTTATTTCCAGGCATGCAGAAGGTGGTGCAGGCGGCCGGACGCGTGATTCGCACCGAGAGCGATGAAGGCGTCGTGTACCTGATTGACGACCGTTTCGGCCAGCACGAAGTGCGCGACCTGCTGCCGCGCTGGTGGCATGTGGACCAGCTTAGCCGACCAGATTCCTGACCTTCTGATAGCCGCTGCGGCTGATCGGGATGCGCGCGCCATCGTTCAGAATCGCCGTGTGGCTGTCCCTGCCCTGCTCGATCCGGCTCACGCTGCCGATATTGACGATGTAGGAACGGTGCACCCGCACGAAGACGTCGGGATCGAGCTGGCTTTCCAGATCGGCCAGACGCTGGTTCTTGAGGTAGCCTTTGCCTTCGGCGTTGATCTGGACATAGTCGTCCTGCGCTTCGATAAAGTCGATTTTTTCAACGCCAATCACGTGTACCCGCGCGCCATCGCGAATCAGAATCCGCCCGAGCGGCTTGTTGCGCTGCGCTGCCTCGGCCACCACCGCATCCACGCCCAGCCCGGCGCGCAAGCTGGCACGCGCGTGCGCCAGCGCCTCGTCGAAACGCTGCTGGCTGTACGGCTTGAGGAGGTAGTCGACGGCGTGCACCTCGAAGGCCTTGAGCGCGTACTGGTCGTAGGCGGTCACGAAAATATAATGGGACTTGCGTCCGGCCAGCTCCACCACTTCAAAACCGTCAAGCTTGGGCATCTGAATATCCAGGAACACCAGATCGGGTTCCAGTTCGGTGATTGCCTTGACCGCATCAAACCCGTTGGCGCATTCGGCCACGATCTCGATATCGCCATGGCCGGCCAGGAATTCGCGTACCAGGCCGCGGGCAAGGTCTTCGTCGTCTACGATAATCACACGCATGCTGTTACTCCGTCGTTTCTGCGGGCAGCGCCACGGCTACCCGGAATGTTTGTTGTTCGCGCGTCCAGTTCACGCTCGCCTGGTGCCCATACAGGGTCGCAAGGCGCTGGCGCACATTGGTCAGACCGATGCCGGTCCCCGGTCTGTTGCCAGCGTCGGCATCGACGTCATTCTCGATCACGACATGCAAAATCGATCCGGCGCGGTAGGCCGTGATGCGCACCGTGCCGCCCTGCGCCAGGTTGCCAATCCCATGCTTGACCGCGTTTTCCACCAGCGGCTGCAGGATCATCGGCGGCAGCAGACAGGGTTTGGCATCTTCGGCCACCGACTGCTCCACGTTCAGACGCGCGCCGAAGCGCACGGTTTCAATGGCCAGAAAATGGGTCAGCAGCCTGATCTCCGCTTCCAGCGGCACCTTGCGGTGCGCCTCCAGCCCCAGCGTGTGGCGGAAAAACTCCGCCAGTTGCAAGGTCATTTCACGCGCCCCTTTCGGGTTTTGTGAAGTGAGCGCGCTGATCGAATTGAGACTGTTGAACAGGAAGTGCGGGTCGATCTGGGTGCGCAGCATGCGTAATTCCGCTTCCTGCGCCATCAGTTTCGATTCCAGCTCGCGCCGTTCGGCAGTGCGGGCACGCTGGAATTCGATGGTCAGGTAGTGCGCAATGGCCGACAGGCCGTACAGCACCACACCCAGCCCGAACACCGTCGCCCGCAATGGCGCACTGAGGGGCACACCCAGTTCCTGCCACAAGCCGTTCCACAGCATGCTAAAGCCGGTCCACAACAGCGCCGAGATCATGGCGCTGAATCCGAACACCACCAGGATCGCCCCAATCCGTCTGTCGTCAAGCGGGTAGG
>DASWMN010000327.1:0-53201 GCA_036399735.1 Telluria sp.
CACCATGGACAGATATTCCATCTGGTCGAGCGGAATCGGCACCGGCTGCGGCGCCTCGATCAATCCCAGGAACGCCAGCGTATTCATGATCGCGCGGTAGGCCACGCCAGGCGCGGCCGGATCGGCGTGCTGGCCGCACTCCAGCGTGAGGGCATAGCCGCCGCTGGCACGCATGGTTTCAGTGGTGCCAAAGCCGTAGCGCAGCACGGTTTCCAGCTGCGCCGCGTCGCTGCCCTGCATGCGCCGCTGCACACCCTGGCCGTAGGTCGCCAGCCAGCCATCCACAAAACGCGATACGCCAAGCCGGCGCGCCAGGGCGCGTTCTTTTTCGGCGTGACGGAAAGGCTGCAGCGTGCCGCTGTTGTTGCGCGGGCCGACCATCACAAAGGGCTGGCTCTGCGCGTTGAACGAGTGCAGATCGAGCAGTACATCATGCTGGGCCAGCAGGGGGCACAGCCAGTTGGCGATGCGGTCTTCGAAATCCTGCGGCTCGGTATTGGGGAACAGATTGCGGTTCAGGTTGCGGTCACCGGAGCGGCGCTCGAGCTTGTAGGCCAGCGGATTGGTCACGGGTACAAAGGTCACGCTGCCGGCGCGCACCAGCAGCTTGCCCTCGTCGATTTCCTGCATGACCTTGAGGATCGCCTTGGTGCCGCAGGTTTCGTTGCCGTGGACGGCGCCGGTGATGATCAGGCGCGGGCCTTCGGCCAGGCCGGTGTAATTGATCGATTTGAACTGAAGGTCGTGCAGGCTAGTCATGCTGGGTCATGTCCTTGAATGGGCGTCGGGCATATTCTAGCGGGAATCGCTGGCGTGCGCCGGTCGGGCATGGCATCATCGCCGCGTCATGACAAACTCACTTCATCCAGAGCGCAATCACGGGCTCGATACACTGCGTGCGCTGGCCATTGTGCTGGTGGTGCTGCACCATTACGTGCTGTTTGTGGCCGTGCGCGATACCTTTGGCTGGGTCGGACGCATCGGCTGGGTCGGCGTCGACCTGTTTTTCGCGCTGTCGGGCTACCTGATCGGCAACCAGATCTTTGTCGCGCTGCGCAGCGGCCAGCCGTTTTCCCTGGGCCGCTTCTACGCGCGCCGCTTTCTGCGCACCTTGCCCAACTATTATGTGGTGCTGGCGCTGTATGCGTTGTGGCCGTGGTTCCGCGCCGGGCTGGAGATGCCGCCCCTGTGGCGCTTCCTCACGTTCACGCTCAATATCAACCAGATGCCGGGCACCGCCTTCTCGCATGCCTGGTCGCTGTGCATCGAAGAGCAGTTTTATGTGTTGCTGCCGGCGGCGGCGCTGGCAATCGCCGCGCTGCGCACGTCCCTGCGCTGGGCCTGGGGCGCGATTGCGCTTGTCATCCTGGCCGGCATCGCCATTCGCTATCAGATGTGGAGCGCGCATGTGGCCCCGGCCGACAGCAACGGCAGCGACTACTTCCGCTATATCTACTATTCGACCCTGTGCCGTTTCGATGAACTGGTGGCCGGGGTCGCGCTGGCGCTGCTGAAGAACTATCACGCGGCGGCGTGGCAATGGCTGACAGCGCGCGCCAACCTGGCGCTGGCAGGTGGCGCCGCCGTGCTGGCGCTGGCGTTCTGGATGTTTCTGGACGACCGTATGGGGATGATCGTCACGCTGATCGGTTTTCCGATGCTCGCTGCCGGGTTCGGCCTGCTGATTGTGGCGGCCCTTGGCCGGGGCAGCTTGCTGGGCAGGGCGAGGATCCCCGGCGCGGCCAGTCTGGCCTTGTGGTCCTACGCAATCTACCTGGTCCACAAGCAGCTGTGCATTCTGGCGCGCGAACCCTTGCGCGCGCTGGGCTACCCGCCTGAATCGCTGCCGGCCATCGGGGCCATGCTGGCGCTCAGTGTAGTGGGTGGCTGGCTGCTGTACCGCTGCGTCGAAACGCCGTTCATGGTGCTGCGCCAGCGCTACGTGCCGGGCAATCTGAAGCCGCTGCGAAACTAGGCTTCGATCACGTCGAAGGCTGCCGGCATCGCGCCCAGGAAGGCCATCACGCTGTGCGCGTCGCCGTCGGCGTCGATGATGGCCTGGCGCAGGCCGGGTACCGCATCCATGGTGTGCGGGCTGCGGTAGGCGTTGATCAGCAGCGCGATCAGGTCGACCGGCTGGCCGCAGGCGCGCCGCATGCGCTGTTCGATCACGGCCAGCAATGCGCGCTGCATGCCGGGCGTCGGACTCTCGATATGGGCAAAGATGCTGGGCGTGTTGACGATGCGTTCGCAGATCTGGCGTTCGATCTGGTCCGGTTTGAGATCGGAAGCGATGTCGAAATAGGCGCCCACCCAGCGCGTACGGGCGTACGGATGGCCGGGCGGGAAGCTGTCGAGGGTATCGAAGCCGCAGACCCGGGTAATCCAGGCCAGCGCTTTTTGCAGTCGTGGTGGAAGCATGTTGCCAGTTTAACGCAAATACGCGGCCCGGGCTGATGCCTGGGCCGCGCTGCTTGCCCTAAAACGCCCCGGCGCGGAAGTCTTCCACGGCCTGGCGAATTTCGTCGTGGGTATTCATCACGAACGGTCCGTACTGGGCGATCGGCTCATTGAGCGGCTGCCCGGCAATCAGGATCAGCCGGCTCGGCTGCACCGCGACAATCTGCACGCCATCGGCGCCGGCGTCGTTCTTCATGATGGCCATCCGCGTTTGCGGTACGTTCTGCTCGTCCACCAGCACCTGGCCACGGAACACATAAATGAAAGCGTTGTGCCCCGGCGGCAGGATCTGCTCGAAACTGGCATTGGCCGGCAGCTCGATATCGAGATACAGCGGCTCGGTCACCGCGCGCTGCACCGCGCCCGTCACCCCGTGGCTTGCGCCTGCGATGACCTTGACCTTGGCACCGGCAGCGGTCTCGAACTGCGGCAGTTCCTCGTGCGGGATATCGCGGTACCAGGGCGCCGTCATCTTGTCTTTGGACGGCAGGTTCAGCCAGAGCTGGAATCCCTCCATCAAGCCGTCGGTCTGGGCCGGCATTTCGGAGTGCGCCACGCCGCGGCCGGCCGTCATCCACTGCACGCCGCCATCGGTGATCAGGCCTTCGTTGCCGGCGCTGTCACGGTGCTTCATGCTGCCGTGGATCATGTACGACACTGTCTCGAAGCCGCGGTGCGGATGCTCGGGGAAACCGGCGATATAGTCGCCCGGCTTGTCGCTGCCGAAGGCATCGAGCATCAAGAATGGATCGAGGCGGCGCTGCAGGCCCTGTGTGAGCACGCGGTTGATTTTCACTCCCGCGCCATCCATCACGAACTGCCCGTTGATCAGGCGTTCGACCCCGCGTGCATGCTGCACGCTGTCCGACTTTACCTGTTGCGTCATTGCCGCCTCCCTGTCCAATTGTTTGATTACACCAGTACTGCGTTGATTTCAGCGTCGGCCTGTGCCTGGGCTTTTGCGACTGCTTCCGGACCCATGCCCAGACCTTCCGAATAGACGAAGCTGACGTCGGTCATGCCCAGGAATGCCAGGAAATTGCGCACGTACTGGGTCTGCAGGTCGTTCGGCGTGCCCTGGTAGAAGCCGCCGCGCGCCGACGTGACATACACTTTTTTACCTGTCAGCAGGCCGACCGGTCCGGTGGCAGTGTAGCTGAAGGTGACGCCGGCACGGGCAATCGCGTCGAACCAGCTTTTCAGCTGCACGGTCACGCCGAAGTTGTACATCGGCGCGCCGATCACAATCACGTCGGCGGCCTGCACCTGGGCGATCAGGGCGTCGTCGAGTGCCACGCGCGCTGCCTGTTCGGCGCTGCGCTTGTCGGCCGGGGTGAACAGGGCGCCCAGCGCCACTTCGTCGATGGACGGATGGGGGTTGGTGGCCAGGTCGCGGCGGGTGACAACGGCCGCCGGGTTGGCGGCCAGCAGCTTGGCGACGATGGCGTCGGCGGTACGGGTCGATTCGGAGCCGTTGCTGCGGGCGCTGGAATTGATTTGCAGAATGTTCATTTAAGGTCCTTGGTGTTGGTTGAACTGCGATGTAGCCACTTTATACGTTCCAAAATCGATCCGGAAGGCGTTAAAATGGATAACATTATTCAACTGGTGGGACAATCAAATGGACGTCGAACCGAATGACCTGCTGCTTTTCGCCCGTATTGTCGAGGCTGGCAGCTTCAGCCAGGCCGCGCTGCGGGTGGACCTGCCCAAGTCGACCGTCTCGCGCCGCATTGCGCTGCTGGAGGCAAAACTGGGCGAGCGCCTGCTCCAGCGCACCACCCGCAAGCTGATGCTCACCGAGTTTGGCGCCAGCCTGCTGGAACACGCGCGCAAAGTGGTGGAGGAGGTCGAGGCGGCGGGCGCGCTGGTGCAGCACCGGCAGCTGGCGCCCAGCGGCAAGCTGCGCATCTCGATGCCTGGTGATTTTGCCAACCTGGGCATGAGCAGCATGATTGCCCACTTCATCGAGCAGTACCCGGCCATCACGCTGGAACTGGACCTGTCGCCGCGCCGGGTGGACCTGGTCAGCGAAAACTTCGATATCGCGATCCGCATGGGCGACCTGCCGGACGACTCGACCCTGAACGCGCGCCGAGTGGCGCTGGAAAAGATCGCCCTGTATGCGTCGCCCTCGTACATCGCGCGACGCGGCCTGCCCGAGCATCCGGACGACCTGGCCAAACACGATCTGCTATGTCTGCCCAGCCGTGGCAGCAGCATGCCGACCTGGAAGCTCACGCGCGGCAAGGTGGTCTGGGAGCGTGAACTGCCGGCCAAGCTGACCGCCAATTCGCCGGACCTGCTGGCGCGCATCGCCTGCGCCGGCACCGGCATCGCGGCCAGTTCTGACCTGTTTGCCGAAGCCAGCGTGGAGCGGGGAGAACTGGTGCGGATTTTGCCGGAGTGGGCCATGCCCGAGGTGACCGGATGGGCCGTGTTCCCGGGCCGCCGGCTGATGCCGGCCAAGACCCGGGTGTTTCTGGACATGATGGCGTCGATGTGCTGCACCGAGGCACGCCAGCGCCTGCGCCTGGTCGTTTGATCGGCTAGCGCTCGAGGCGTTCGCGCAGCTTCTCCAGGTAAGGGCCAATGCGGGTTCCCACGCTGATCTGCGGGTTGGAGTAGCCGTCGCTTTTGCCGGCTTCTTTCTCGCGTTTGTCGATGATCAGGCGTGCGGCCGCATGCGCTTCGGTGAACGAGCGCGTTTTGATGCGCAGCTGTTCGTCGTACATGGCGCGCCCGAAGAAGGTCAGTTCGGACTTTCTGCCACAGCCATAAGACGTATGTTCGGCGTCCGAGGACGTCATGACCAGCGTGTCGACGTTGGCCAGTGGGCCGATCCAGGCGCCGGCATAGCATGCCGAAATCGAAATCACGCGGTGGCGGATGCCGGCTGCGTCCAGCCATTTGCGCAGGTCCGCCGGCATGACCGGATCGACTTCCAGCGGCCAGAAACTGGTGGCCAGCTGGCCGTCGCTGGCGCCGTGCGAGGTCAGGTGGATGAACAGCACGTCCTCGTCGCGGTCCATGGTCTCGGCGATGCCGGCGATGGCGCGCTGCATGTTGAGCGGCGTCGCCCATGGCTTGTTGTCCAGGTGTTCGCTGTGATTGATCATGTCCACCCCGCGCCCGGCCGCGTCAAAACGTTTGGCCATCACGTCGGCCACCACGCGGCTCTCGCGGCGGAACACTTCCTCGCCTTGATAGGGGGCGAAGATGATGGTGTACATGTCGGCCACGCCGGGACGCTGCGGCGCCAGCGCGTCGATCTGCGCTTCCATCAAGGGTAGCTGATTCTCGACCAGGTCCTGGCTGAAGCGCAGCGCCTCGTACTCTTTTTCGCCCGCCTGTTTGCCGTACCAGAAAGTGGGCGGCTGGTCGAAATAGAAGGTCAGCGCGCACATGAATGCGATGGCGTACATGGCTTGCACACGCTGCGACAGAACGCGGTCGCCGTGACGCAGCAGCAGCACGATGGCGGCCACGGTGATCCACAGGGCCGGTACCAGCCACAGCACCCAGTCGCTGATGGGCGAATAGCGTTCGACCAGGCCGGCGCGCTGCAGAGCCGCATCGATCAGGCCGAGGAACAGTGTCAGTAACAGCGCCTGTACCTGGACCAGGGTCAGCAAATGCGCGGCCGATGGCGCCACGGCAGGGTCAGCCCGGTCCTGCGCGCGCGGGCGCACAACGTAGCAGGCCCACGCCATGAGCAGCAAGGCGAGCCAGCCCGACAGGATCGCGCGCCAGTTGAAGGAGGCGCCGCCCTCCATGGTCAGACGTTCCAGGCCGATCGCCGCTGCGGTGTTAAGAACAACAAACATGGCCAGCCAGGCCGGGCCGGTAGAAAGCTTGTCCCAGCGCGCGCGCCGCAGCAGGGCTGTGCGCGCACCTTCACCGAGCCAGGCAAGCAGTGAAGGACGGGGCGCCTGTGCCTGCGCCGGCGCGAGCGCCTCGGCCGGACCAGCGTCGGCGTCCAGCACGCCATCGCTCATGGCTTGTTGCCCATCACTTCACCCAGACGTACCGCACGCTCGGGCGCCCAGTCCGGGTTGAATTTGATGGTGTCCTTCTGGAACAGCATGACGATGGTGGAGCCGAGCAGGAAGCGCCCCATTTCCTCGCCTTTTTTGAGTAGCACTTTCTTGTCGTCGTAGCGCCACTCGCGCACTTCGGCCGAGCGCGGCGGGTTGACCAGGCCATGCCAGGCGGTTGCCATGCTGCCGACGATGGTGGCGCCGACCAGAACCAGCACGAACGGCCCATGCTGGGCCGATTCGAACACGCACACCACGCGCTCGTTGCGCGCGAACAGATTGGGAATCCCGCGCGCAGTGGTCGGATTGACCGAGAACAGGGCACCCGGCACATAGATCATGCGCGTCAGGCGGCCGTCGCAGGGCATGTGCAGGCGGTGGTAATCCTTCGGACTCAAGTACAGATTGGCGAAACTGCCGTGCTGGAACTGGGAAGCCAGCGCGGCGTCGCCGCCGACCAGCGCCGTGGTCGAGAAGCTGTGGCCCTTGGCCTGGAAGATCTGGTCGTTCTCGATCTGGCCGAACTGGCTGATGGCGCCGTCCACCGGGCACACAAAGTCTGCCTTCGCCATCGGGCGGGCGTCAGGGCGCAGCGGGCGCGTGAAAAATTCGTTGAAACTGGCGTAGCTGGTGATGTCCGGATTGGCTGCCTCGGCCATGTTCACGCCGTATTTGGCGACAAACCAGGTGATCAGCGAGGTAGTGTAGCTGCCGCCCTTGTGGCCGGCGATGTGGCCGGCAAAGCGGGTCAGTCCCTGTTTGGGGAGTAAATACTGCGGCAACACTTTAATCCTGGACACGATAAGAGCCTGTATGGAAAGTCGAAACTTGATTATAACGGCGGCCACAGAGGGAAGGGCAGCCGGATTTGCGCAATTATTCTTCTTGCATAGAAAAAATATTGTCTTACACATCACACAAAGCTTCTGTAATGACCGACAATGGCGGCCAACCTTACTTGTCGCGTTGTCCAATGACTTTGCCCCGCCTCACGCTTCTCGCTGTCGCTCTGTCCCAACCGGCCTATGCCCAGCAAAGCGATGTCACCGCAGATGAAAAAGTAGAACAGGTCGAAGTCAAGGCCAAAACCGGCGACTACGACGCCAGGCGCGATGACACCGCCTCGAAGGTCGTGGTCAATCAGGAGGAGATAGTCAAGTACGGCGACACCAGCCTGCTCGACGTGTTCAAGCGCATTCCCGGCGTGACAGTGAGCGGTGGTTCCGGGCGCGGGGGCGAGGTGCGCATGCGCGGCCTGGCCAGCGGCTACACCCAGATTTTGCTCAATGGCGAACGCGCGCCTTCCGGCTTCTCGCTCGACACGCTGGCGCCGGACACGGTCGAGCGGATCGAAGTGATGCGCGCGGCCACGGCCGAATTCAGTACCCAGGCCGTCGCCGGCACCATCAATATCGTCCTGAAAAAAGCGGTAAAGAACGCCCAGCGCGAACTCAAGACCGGGTTTACCGGCGCGCGCGACTCGCATGCGCCGAACGCCAGTCTGCAGGTATCGGACCGCGCGGGGCGGCTTTCGTATTCGGTGGCGCTCAGTGCATACGCCAACCGCTTCAAGCGCGAATCGCCCGGAACGGAACAGCGCATCAGTCCCGAAGGCGTGCTGGTACAGGACGACGAGGGCGGCTACCACGACAAGGGCACGCTGCGCAGCGTGAATCTGGCGCCGCGCCTGAACTGGACATTCGCCAATGGCGACACGCTCACCTCGCAAAGCTACATCAACGCCTGGCGCTACGCCAGCGGCGCCGACGCCGAGACCATCAGCCGGGTCGGCCCTGCGGTCGACTATCCTTTCGTCACCTGGGACATGTACACCCGCAGCCGGTATCTGCGCTCGGATCTGAACTGGATCAAAAAGCTGGCGGAAGGGGCGAAACTGGACTTCAAGCTCGGCGTCTCGGACGGCGACACGCGCACCGGTTCGGCGCGCAACGGCTATGCCGCCAGGGACGGCGCGCTGCTGCTGTTCAGCGACGTGGGCACCACCGGCAAAGAGCGCGCCTATACCAGTACTGGCAAATACACCTCGCCGCTCGGTGGCGGGCACGCGCTGGCAGTGGGTTGGGACGGGGGCGTCAACCGGCGCAGCGAACGTCGCACCGAGCTGTCGCTGGCAGGCGACCCGCACAGCGGCTACCTGCCGGGCGACAGCGATGCGCAATACCAGGCGCGCGTGCGCCGCCTGGCCGCATACCTGCAGGACGAATGGAACGTCACGGCGCGCTGGTCGGTGTATCTGGGCGTGCGCTGGGAAGGCATTCTGACCGAGGTCGCGGGCGATGGCATCGCGCAGCCGGTCGAGGCGCGCAGCAGCGTCTGGAGCCCGCTGTTCCAGACCCTGTACAAGCTGCCCGACACCAAGGGCGACCAGCTGCGTCTGGCCCTGACCAGCACGTATCGCGCGCCGACCACGCAGAACCTGATTCCCCGCATTCAAAAGTCCGCCAACAATTCCGAGAACGAGCCCGATTTCATCGGCAATCCCGCGCTCAAGCCGGAGCTGGCGCTTGGCATCGATGCCGCTTACGAGCATTACTGGGAAGAGGGCGCAATGGTGTCGCTCAGCGTGTCGTCGCGCCACCTGCGCGATTACACGCGCCAGGACACGGCGCTGATCGGTACGCGCTGGGTCTCGCGCCAGATCAACGATGGATCGGCCCGTACCTACGGCCTGGAACTCGACACCAAATTCCCGCTCAGCTCCGTGATGAGCGGCGCGCCGGCAATCGACCTGCGCGCCAATCTCAGCCGCAACTGGTCGAACGTGGACGCCGTGCCAGGGCCGGACAACCGGCTCGACCAGCAGACACCGTTTTCGTCGACCCTGGGCATCGATTACAAATCAGGCCGCCTGACGACCGGCGGCAGCTATGTGTTCCGCAGCGGCGGGCCGGTACGGCTGTCGCAAACGCAGTCGAGCTACCAAACCGCGCGGCGCGAGCTGGAGATGTATGCGCTCTGGAAGTTCGACGCCAGGCAGCAGCTGCGCGTGGTCCTGTCGAACCTCCTTGCGCAAGATGCCCTGAGCGAGAATACCTACCTGAGCACTGTGCGCGGCACCACGGTGCGCCGCTCGGTCACCCCTGGCGAGCCGGCCATCCGGGTGAATCTGGAAACGAAGTTCTGAGCGCGTCGTTCAGACCTTGTAGTGGTGTGACTTGAAGTAGCGCACAGCGGCGATCACGGCTACCGTCTGCATGGCGGAGCACACGAAAAAGGTGCTGCCGATGCGCCAGTCGCTGGCGGGATAGTGACTGACCTTGCCCAGGATCGCGGTGCCCAGCAGCGGCATGAACACGATCCCGATGCTGTTGATCGACTGCAGTGAACCCATGAGCTCCCCCTGTTCGCCTGGCGGCGTGGCCTTGGAAATGATCCCTTGCAGGGCCGGCTGCGCCGCGAAGGCGAGCAGATTGCACAGAATGAAAACGTACATCATCCAGCCCTGCGTGGCCAGGCCATACAGCAGGAAGGTGATGGCGCCGGAACTGAGGCCCAGGATCGACAGGCGCACTTCGCCAAAGCGCTTGAGCAGGATCGCCAGCAGGCCGGCCTGCACGCTGACGGCGGCCATGCCCACGCAGAACAGGGCAATGCCGTTGTCGCGCGGGGTCCAGTCGAAGCGGAAGGTGGTGTACAGCACCCAGGTCGACTGCAGCATCATCTGCGCCAGCGCCGACAGCGCAAACACAATCACCAGGCCGCGCACTTCAACCCGGCGCGCCAGCTTGAACAGCGCTGTCAGGGGATTCATGCGGGCCACCGAAAACGGCTGGCGCAGCGAAGGATCGAGCGACTCGGGCACGAAGAAATAACCGTAGGCGAAATTGGCGGCGCACAGGCCGGCCGCCACCATGAACGGCAGCTGCAGGCTGATCTCGCCCAGCAGGCCCCCGAGCGCGGGGCCGCAAATGAAACCCAGGCCAAACGCCGCGCCGACCTTGCCGAAGCTTTTGGCGCGGTTCTCCTTGGTCGAGATATCGGCCGCATAGGCCGAGGCGACCGACATGCTGGCCGAGGACATGCCGCCGATCACACGGCCAATGAACAGAAACGCCAAGCTGGGCGACCAGGCCGTAATCAGGAAGTTGAGCCCCATGCCCGCCATGGAATAGAGCAGCACCGGGCGCCGGCCGACGCGGTCGCTGATCGCACCGAGCATCGGCATGAACAGGAACTGCATCAGGCCGAAGGTGGCGGACATGATCCCGAACCAGAACGCCTGCTGGTCGCGGCCATGAACGAAGTCGCCCACCAGAACCGGCAGCACCGGCACGATCAGGCCGATGCCCAGCATGTCGATGAAGATGCAGACCAGGACAAAATTGAGGTTACCGGTACGGGGTTGGCTGGCTGATACGCTGCTCATGGGGGGCTCGGTAGGGGGAATCGGCTATCTTAACGCATGACAGTGTTGCTGGCACGCTGCACTTTGGCCATGCCAGTTGCATGCTGGGCGGCCACTTTTGGAGACACACGGCAAATACTTTAAAATGGTGGATTGTTCAACATTGGAGTCGTTATGCCGTTTATTGGCGCGGGCTTGCACATTCTGGTTGCCCTGTTCTTTGCGGTTCACGCGATTCGCAACCGGCGCGAGATGTACTGGCTGCTGATCCTGTTTTCCTTCCCTTTGCTGGGAAGCGTGGTGTACTTTTTTGCGATTTACATGCCGTCGACCCGGCTCGAACATCAGATCGGCAAGGCCGGCAAGGCGGTGTTGGGCAAACTCGATCCGGGCCGTGCCCTGCGCGATGCCCAGCATGCCTTCGACCTGACCCCGACCGCGCATAACCAGACTTTGCTGGCCAACGCGATGCTGGACGCCGGCATGTACAAGGAAGCGGTGGCCCAGTTCGACGCCTGCCTGCGCGGCCCGTTCGCCAACGATCCCGAGATCACCTTCGCCGCCGCCCATGCGCGCCTGGCCAACGGCGACAGCGCCCAGGCCATCACTGCGCTCGAGGCGCTGCGCGGCCGCCAGCCGGCTTTCCGTCCCGAGCAACTGGGCGTGCTGCTGGCACAATCGTATGCGGCCGCCGGCCAGCATGCGCAGGCCGGCAGCGAGTTTGCTGCCGTGGTAGAGCGTTTCAACGGGATCGAAGCGCGCGTCGAATATGCGCTGTGGGCCCTGGCACGCAAGGACGAAGCGGCCGCGCGCACCCAGCTCAAAGAACTTGAGCACACGCGCAAGCACATGACAAAGTACACCCGCTCCCTGCACGCCGACCTGTTCCGCCGTCTGGACGCTGCCGTCAAAAGCCAGAGTCAGTAACTTCCTCCTTGCGCCGTACCGCCGCCTGCGACAGGGCGTCGGCGGCGCCGTTCTTGTGGCGCGGGATCCAGTGCAGCGCCACGCTGCCAATCTGCG
This sequence comes from Telluria sp., assembly GCA_036399735.1. Taxonomy (GTDB): domain Bacteria; phylum Pseudomonadota; class Gammaproteobacteria; order Burkholderiales; family Burkholderiaceae_D; genus Telluria_A. The sequence continues at coordinate 11,890 of DASWMN010000327.1, forward strand.
CCATCAGGCTGCGCGCCGCGCTGCGCAGCGGGCGCAATGCGGCGGCCGACGCGCGCTCGTCAGCGCCGGCATCGTTGATGACCACCTGGCTGTCGCCATACACGGTCAGTTGGCGCGCGCCGGCCTCCAGTGCCAATTCCAGCAGGGCGATCAGCGCCCGATACTCCGCTTCACTGCTGTTGCCGTACCCGGCCGGGTGTGAGATTTCCAAGCGCGCACCGTCTGGCCCCAACAGCAAGGCGCCGATCCCGCAACGGCCGGGATTGGGGTGCGCCGAGCCGTCAAACCAGCCGCGCCATGGGCTGGCCGCGCCGTCGTGGCGGCGTAGGCGTGCAGCATTGGCGCGAGCCTTTTCCGCTGCCCGTACTGCAAGGCGCGCGCTGGCGGTATCACGCAGCGCCTGGCGCGTGGCCAGCAGGACGGCCAGGCCCGCTGGTCCGGCCGCTTGTTCGAGGATCGTGCGCAGCGCAATTTCCTGGTCGAGCGCGGCGCGCGTGGCCAGGCGGCGCGCGCGCACGCGTTCAGCGTGGAAGGAGAGGGCAAGCAGGGTGGAAAAATCGCGCATGCCGGCAGCATAGCCGAAAAAAAACGCCATCGCGGATTGTTCCGGATGGCGCTTTAGCTTTTGCGGCGATTAGTAGCGGCGCGGATTGTCCGGCCGCCTGTCGCGCCGGTTCGGTACGCCGTCGCCATCGCGGTCGCGATCATAGCGGTTGCTCACGCCGTCATTGTCGCGGTCGCGGTCATACGCATCGGGCACGCCGTCGCGGTCGGCGTCGCGCCGTTCCATGCTGTCGCGCACGCCGTTGTGGTTGCGGTCATTGCGTTCGAAACGGTCCGGAATGCCGTCGCGGTCACGGTCGCCGCGTCCGTGATCCCAGCGGCCCTGGTCCAGCACCCACTGGCCGTTGTGTTCGCGCCAGCGCGGCTGCGCGTACACATAGCCGGGGCGGTCCTGGACCCAGCTGCCCTGCACCCATTCATGGCGGTTGCCGCGCCAGTCCCAGTAGCCCGATACCCATAGGTAGCCGGGGCGGGCGCGCGGCGCGCGCTCATAGCGCGGGGGCGGCGGCGCCATGCGCACAAAGCCGTCGCGGTCGGACACCTGCTGCCAGCCGCCGCGGTTCAGGCGCCAGCGGTCATTGTCGCGCACCCATTCCGAGCGCTGGTACTGGTAACCGCGGCGTTCGGTTTCCCAGTGGCCGGCTATCCAGACGTGGCGGTTGCCTTCCCAGTTCCAGAAGCCTGGCGCCCACACGTAGCCGCTGCGCGGTGCGGGAATGCTTTCGTAGCGGGCGGCCGGCGGCGCGCTGTCCACGAACAGGTTGATGTCGATCTGCGCCGAGGCGGACAGGGGCATGAGAGCGGCAGCGCCAAGGGCAAGCGCAGCTGCGAAAGTGAGGGTACGTTTCATCTTGAGTCTCCTTTTGTGGAACGGTTGATTAACTATATCAACGCCGGTTCCGGCTCAGGAGAAATGAATCAAGTGCTTACATTTGAAACAGCTTTGCGCGGTTTGTCAGCGCAGGGGCCGCCCGCACCGATGCGAACGGCCAAAGTGCGTTCACATCCGGCCCGCTGGCAGCGCGGCGCGTTCGGCCTGCAGCGAAACCTGTTTTTCGGCGGCGGTCATGCGCTTGGCTTTGACCACCACCACGGCAGGCGCATCGACCGTGGCGATGGCGGCGGACTGGGCGTGGGCTGCAGGCAGCTGGTCGATCATCCAGGAACCCGACACGGCCAGGGCAACGGTCGCGACGAAAACGGCTTCCATGTGTTTGATGAGGTTCATGACGTTCCTTTCAATGTGGGGTTGCGATGTGATCACTGTATGCAGTACGGGCATGGGTGGCCATGGGATTGCGACGAAGTGCCGGTTTTGGGGCGCGGCCTGCGGAAAAAGCGGATCGGTTGTTGTCCGGTGCGCCAGGCCGGCGGCCCGGTTTTCCCGCGCCCTCCGCTAAGGCTGGGCAATCAGGAGGGAATGCGATGGCAAGTTGGATCGGATCGGCACTGCACACGCTGGCACAGCGCAGGCGCCAGTGGCGCCGTGCGCGCAACCTGCGCGCCGGGACCCGTGCGCGCCTGCCCGGCCTGGGCTGGAGCAGCGCGGCCGGGCTGGCCGCCGCGCTGGCTGGCGGCGCGCTCATCGTGGGGCATGCACGCCAGCTGGGGGTGACCGGGCAGGCGCTGGCGCCCGACGCCGCCGCGGTGGCGGTCGATGCGCTGCAGAGCGCTGCGGCCGGTGCCAGTTTCGAGGTCCCGTCCCGGACCGGCGTCAGCGTGGCCAGGCACGGCAGCACCAGTATCCTGATCGCCGCCGGCATGCAGCCGGCCGAACCGCTGCGTATCGATCTGTGCACCCAGCTGCAGGCCGATGGCAGCCTGGCGCCGCTGCGGGTGGGCCTGCAGTTCGCCGACGTGGCCCGCCTGGTGGCGAGCGGTAAATCGTTGCAATTAAGAAACGTGGCGCTGGCCAGCCCGGCGCTCAAATCGATGCCGCAGCTGGTCATCGGCGGCGCGGCCAGCGCCGATTTCACGCGCGCCCTGTCGGTCACTGTCGCGCCCCGTGCCGACGGCGCGCCCGCGCGCTGGGTCAGCGATGCGGGGGCCACCGGCATGCGCCGTGACGGCTGGCTGCTGTGGAACGACGCGGCGCTGCGCGTGCACCGCCGGCCGCTGGCAAGTTGCGCCCGCGCGGGCGAGCTGGTGCTGCAATTGCTCGAACCGGGCACCGGGCGGCGCGCCCTGGTGACGGCGTTCCCGGCCAACGCCAATGCCGTGTCAGCGTGGCTGATGCCGGGTCAGTATGTGGTTCCCGAGACGCCACGCGCCAGTCTGGAAGACCAGGCCTTGTTCAACGATCTGCAGGCGCACGGACTGGTGCGGCTGAACGGGGCCGGTCTGGCCGAACTGGCGCCGCGCGATCTGGCGGGCTGGCAGCAGGCGCCGGAGCATGCCCGCGCCGGCGCTCTGGCCAGCTGGGCCAGCGTGGCCACCGATGCCGATGCGCCGCGCCTGTTCAAGCGCCTGTACCGGATGGCCGACGGCGACTACGTGCGCGAGCAAGTCCGCATCTTCAACAATGAACGGCGGCTGCTGGCATGGCGCGTACGGCCTGCGCTGGCGGCGCGGCCCTGGCAGGCCAGCGTGGGCGCCGCGCCGGTGGCGGCGCTGGCCGAGCTGCCGCCTGCGGCAGCGCGCCTGTTTGCCGAACTGCCGCAGGGCTGGGGCGCCTGGTCGCGGGTGGCGGCCTGGCCGGACAGCGATGCCAGTGTCGCGGCGCATCTCAGCCTTGCGCTGACACCGCAATCGGCGGCGGCCGGGCCCATCGAGGTCATGCTGATCGGGCAGCTGCAGAACGTACGCGGCGCGCGCGTGGTCGGCGCGGCGCGCGATGCGTGCAGCGGGCGCGCTTGTCCGGCGCCGTCGGCGGTGCGCATCGTTACGCTGGCGCCCCTGGCCGGCGCGCGCAGTATCGAACTGGAGGTGCTGCCGCTTGAAATGGGCGCGCTGGCCGGGGACCAGCAATACCGGCATCTGCGCCTGGCTGGCGGCCGCCTGGCCTGGCGCGCCCTCGCCAGCAACAGCAGCACCGCGCGCCGGGCCGAACCAGCGCCGGTGATTCTGCAGGACCGGCACGGGGCCGTGCTGTGGCGCGGCGGCGCGCCCTCGGCACCTGCGCTGGCGGCCGGACTGGGACCCATGCTCGGGCTGCGCGCCGAGCAGACCAACAGCGTGGCCGGCATGCTGGCACGGGTGCCATCGCCGACAGCGGAGCCGCATACGGCGCGCATGACGCTCGACCTGGCTTTGCAGCAGGCCAGCCAAGATGCGCTTGACTGCATTGGCATGCGGCGCGGACGCTGGAGTGGCGCCCATTGCAGCGGCGGCGCGCCCGCGCCGCACGCACGCCAGGCCGGCATTGTGCTGATCGATACCGCCAGCGGCGATGTGCTGGCGGCGGCAGGTGCCGGTACGGCCCCGGTGAACGCAGCCAACTGGACCGAGGTACGCGATTTCGACCTCGCCAATCCGGACCGCAGCGCGCTGCGCCTGCCGGCCATCCAGCACGACGGCGGTGCCTTGCGCAGTCCCGGTTCGACCTTCAAGATCGTCAGCGCGCTTGGACTGGAGCTGGCCGCGCGCCGTGATCCGCAGATCGACGCGCTGCTGGCCGGGATGCCGCTGGCGTCCCTGAACCGGATGGCGGCTACGCGCGGCTTTGCGTTCCAGACCGACGCTGCCAGCTATCCGTTCGGCACCCGGCTGGCGCACATCACCAACTACAAGGACCAGCACCTGGACCGGCGCGCGCGCGACGGACGACTGGGGCTGTCGGAGGCGCTGACCTACAGCCTCAATACCTGGTTCGCCTGGTCGGGCGAATTGAGCGACCGCAGCCTGTTCGGCCGCGCTGAAGGTGGCGCGCCGGATCTGCAGGCGCTCGATGCCGGTGCCCTCGACAGCGTGCGCCCGATTGCCGCGATGGCGCGCCGGGTCGGTTTCGGGCGCGAGCTGCGGCTGGACGGTGGCTTGCTGCCCGAAGACTTCCACTGGTCCGGCTGGGACGCGCTGCAGGCCAGCGTGGCCCGCATCGACCCGATCCACAGCCGCCACGAGCTGCGCCAGATGGCGATCGGCCTGCGCATGCAGGCCACGCCCCTGCACATGGCGATGGTGGCCGGCGCCGTTGGCGAGGGCAGGGCGATTGTGCCGCGCCTGTTGCTGGAACTGGACGGCCAGGCGGCTGCCGGGCCCACCGGCCAGAAGCTCGGTGTGCGCCTGGACCGGATCCGGGCCGGCATGAAAGGGGTGATCGACAGCGGCACCGCGGCGGGCGCCTTCCGCGCGCCGGCAATGGCAGCGATCCGGCGTGGCCTGTTCGGCAAGACCGGTACCGCGCCGGCCATGGTGACCGGGCCGGACGGCGTGCGCCGTGAACTGGCCACGGTCTGGTTCACGGGCTGGCTGGAGCCGGGCAGCATCCCGGGGCAGAAGGGCCGGATCGCGGTTGCAGCCTTCGTCAGCCACTCCGAAGGGTCGGGCGGCGACCATGCGGCCCCGCTGGTGGCGGCGGTGCTCGCCTCGATGGCGGCGCAGAACCCTGAACAGAAGGGTAAATAGCCATTTCAAGCGCGCCTTGCCGATTGGCGTTGTGTGGCATCATTTTGGTGTAAAAAACAACATCGGGGATGCGATGCGCTTGCCGGGTACCCGGTATCAGGAACACGGCTGGGAACAGGTGCGCAAGATGCTTGGGCGCTGCTCCCTGCAGGCGTTCGCCATGGCCGCGCCGGCGCTGCTGCTTGAGCCGGCCAGCGATGCGCTGTCGCTGGCCGAATATACCGATCTGGCAGCCGAGGCGCTGCATCGCGCGGCCCGCACAGCCGCCGCTGAAGCGCCAGGCAACAGCTATGGCGAGAACGTGCTTGAACTGTCGCTCAGCCTGCTCTATGAGCTGCAGGCCAGGCCCGGCGACTGGTCATCCTTTTGCGTGGCGTTGCGCGCGGGCCCATCCTGGCGCGAGCCGGGCGGCGAAGCGCTGCTGCGTAAAAAGGTCAATGACATGTATGCGGTCCTGCGCGACAAGGTCGACGCGGACAACTATCAGGCCGCCTGCGGCCGCCCGTGCAGCCCGAACCGGATGTACACCTACCGCATGCTCGATACGGCCTATGGCGAGATCGCGCGTCTGTTCGGCGACTGGAGCGCGCACCGCGAGCAGGTCGGCGCCATCCTCGGGCGCGCACTCGATGCGATGCCGATCGAAGTGCGCCAGCTGCGCTCCATCGCCCACTGCAAGGGCGAATGGGTGCTGGGCTGGAGCGCCTCGCTGGCGCAGTTCGGCGCCGGTCCGGGTCCGCTGCACACGCGCTCGAAGCGTTTTGCGAGCCTGAAGGACAATCCCGGGAAAATCGCCGTCATGCTGCTCGAGATTGCCGATTACGAGGAGCTGTCGGCCAACCGTGACCAGGACTGGGTCGCCGACGCGCACGAGGCCTCGGTCTGGATGGACGACTTGTGGCGCGTGCTGGAGCAGGCGCCGGGCGCCGGTCCCGACCAGATACTAGAAGCTGCCCCGGACGATTGCGCGGACGCGATGCCGGCGCTGGCGCCGGCGCCCGTTGATGCCGAAGCCGACAGCGCGCAGCTCGCGCGCGAAGCAGACGCCGCCGAGCGTCTTTCACTGCCCCCCCGCTTTATGCAACTGGCAAGGGCGGCCCAGGACGGGGCCAGCTGGACGGCCCGTCAATTGCACGCGTATTCGCTGCCGGTGCGGCTTGCGGTGTACCTGAAAATGCTGGGCAGCGCCGACGACAGCTATCCGTCCGAGTGGCTCGACCCGGCCACCGGCGAGCTGCCCACCATGGTCCAACTGGCCACGCTGGACGGCGTGTCGCTGCCGACCTTGCGCAAGCGGCGCGACGCGGCGCTTGCCGAACTGACGGCCGTAACAGCAACAACCATGCGCCAGCAGGCGCAAAAGGAAGCGATGTGAAGACGACCGGGCAAGCCGGGCGCAAGCTCGAAGAACAGCTGTTGCTGGCACGCCGCGTTGAAGGCGACCGCCTGATGCTGGCCGACGCCATTCTGCTGGCGGCGCTCGACGCCAGTCGTTCGCTCACGGCCGGCGAGCAGGCCGCACTGCGCGACTCGCCTCTGACCATGCGGCGTTTTCGCACCCTGTCGCTGGAACGCACCCGCGCTGCCTGGCGCGGCAGCAGCGGCATGCTGCGCGCCGCCAGCAGCGGCCCGGTCACGGCGCTGAACACGGACGACGGCCACTGGAGCCTGCATTTTCTGGAGCAGGAAGGCAGCTGGCGCGTGATTCTGGCGCTGGACGCCGGCGCGCCGTTTGCGGGCCGCCTGCTGCGCGAGCAACCCTTGTTGCGCGTGCTCGACGGTGGTGGCGCGATTGTCCTGCAGGGCAGTCTGGACGCCGACGGCGAATGCGAGACCCTGTGGCCGTTCGAGACCGCGCCGGGCCCGCACTTTCAGCAGTTCGGCGCGCTTTTCGCGGTCGAACCGGTGCATCCATGATCGGCAGGTTCGCCCGCTCCAAGGCGCCGGACACGGCCGCGCTGGGGACGGGCGCGCTCGCGCTGGCGCTGCCCCAGGGCGCGCAGGTGCCTGCGCATTGCGTGGGCGTGATCTTCGATCAGGGCGGAAGTACCCGCCGCATCAACGCCGGTGCACGCGTCGACTGCGCTGCGCATGAACGGGCCGCCTGCTTTCATCCTGGCCCTTACCGCGCCGACCTGGTGCCGTTTGCAGGCGCGCCCGAACTGGGCCTGCGCCTGACCTTCGGCGTCGACAGCCCGGATCCGCGCGTGCCGCAGCAGCGCTTCGACCTGTTTCTTGCCAGCGAAGCTGCCGCTGGCGCCACGCTGGCGGCATTTTGCCAGCTGCTCGAAACCACGCTGCAGCGCGAGCTGGCACAAGGCAATCTGGAACTGCCGCCATGCACCTCGCTGGCCGAATTCGATGCCTTCCGCGCGGGCCTGAATCAGCTGCTGTATACGCGCTTTGGCTTGTCGGTGGCTGACTGCGTACCGGTCGATCTGGGGGAGACGGTCGATTATGCACAGCTGCTGCTGGCCCGTGCCGCGCGCACCGGGAGCGGCGCGGCGGCGGCCATCCCGCACGCGTCCGGCGCGGCTGCACCGGACGACGCGACCGCCCTGCGCCGGCTGTTTTTGGAATTGCCGTGCGTGACGAGTGCGCTGCGGCTGCTCGCACTGCCGCCGGGTCCGGCCTTGTTCCGCCAGCACCAGGCCTTGTTGCAGCGCCTCGCGCAACTGAACCTGGCCATTGCCACCATGCCGGCGCTGGAACTGGCGGCGCCTGGCGTGCGGCTCGATCAGGCGCAGCAAGACGCACGTGCGCGCCACAGTCTGGGCGCGCTTGCGGCGCTGGACGAAGCCTGGGCGCTGCTGGCGCGCCTGGCATTGGCGTCGCCGCAACAGATGGCGCAAGCGCTCGACCAGGCCGAGCGCATCGTCGCCAACCTTGAACTTGATTGCGCCGCGCGGCGCGCCACGCCATGAACGCGCTTCCCGACAGCGCCCAATGCAGTACCACGCTGGCGGGCGGCGTGCTGGCCAAGGTGACCGCCACGCGCCGCCCGCGCGCGGGCAGGGCCGATGTCAAGTGCAGCGGCGGGGCCGACCCGGCGCTGGCCGAACGCATGCAGCAGGTGGTGCGGCTGGCTCGCCATACCGAAGCCCTGCTCGACAGCCGCGACCAGGTCGTCATCAGTATCGACCCGGCCCCGGCGCGCCATGAGCGCGACTGGGAACTGGCGGCAGTACTGGCCGACCGGCTGGTGCGCGGCGTGTGGCAGGCCGCAGCGCCGGTGCACGCCAACGGCTGGTCGGACGAATGGCAGCTGGGTCGCGTCGGCGGTCACGAGCGCGCGCCTGAAGGGGCGCTGCTGGGCGGCGAACTGGGTTCGCTGGCCAGCTTGAACGGGCAGCCCGACGCCAGTGCCAGCGTGGCCACGGCCCGCGCCTGGTTCCCGCTCCACAGTGGCGGGATCAACGACAGCCTGTGCTGGGTGGAAGTGAGCGTCTATCCGCTTGCCGCGAGCGAGGGCGAGGAGGAGGACAGCATCGCCACGCCCGGCCTGGATCTGACGCGCCAGCGTGCAGTGCGCCAGGCCTTGTGCGGCGCGCGCCATTTCGATGGGCGCGCGCTGGGCCGCTGGCGCACCGTGGTGCGCTTCGGCCAGGCCCGCTTTCAGGGTAATTCCTTCGAACTGGCGCTGGTCATGGCGGACCGCCTGGCGCGCGGCCGCGAATTCGTGCCGCGCGGGCGCATCATCGCCAGCGGCAGTTCGGCCGCCTGGCATGCGGGCAGGGTGGATACGGTCGAAGGCGGCGCCCCGAAATGCGCGCTGATCGCCCGTGAAGCGGTGGCAGGCGACCGGATTTTGCTGCCCAGGGACTGGGAAGCCTCGCTGACGGACGACTTCGTCGCCACTTTACGGGCCCGCGGCGCCAGCCTGGCCTGTATTGACCGGATTGGCATCATTTAGTACCGCAGCGCACGCTTGGCGCTGGCAATGTGAGGCACGCTGTCCCCTGCTAGAATCGGTTGTCAGGGGCGCGTGCGACGATAACGACGACGTGTCTGATTAACCAGGAGCTCCATATGTTCCAGATGTTTGGATTTGGCGGGGTCAAGTGCCCGCGCTGCGAGCATAAGAATGCCGGCGATTCCGGCTATTGCGCCCAGTGCGGCCTGACGCTGGGCGCGCGCTTGAGCGAGCCCATCTTCCAGGACAATCGCTGGATTCCTGGCGACAACGAATTAGCGGTCTTTTTCGGCGTGCGCGAACTCTCGGGCCTGTTCGTCAAGATGCTGCGCGTGCCGGCCACCACCCGCGCCTTTATTTTGCAGGGCGACAAGGCGACCGAAGTACCGCAGGGCGAGTACGAGATCGAAGGCTTTTTTACCCGCCTGAATCACCTGCTGCGCAACCAGCATGCCGAAATCCTGATCACCCGCAGCGCGGCCATGCCGGTCGAATTCGATTTCGACGGCTTGCACACGGCCGAGCATCTGGCCGTTGCCGCGCGCTTTTCGGTCAGTCTGCGTATCGAACAGGTCAACGCCTTTGCCCAGCATTTCATGACCATGCCGGGCGTGGTCACGACGGCGCATCTGCGCGAGCTGCTGGCGCCATCGGTACGCCAGCTGGCGGCCGAATTCGTGGCGGCCCAGCCGATCCACGACATGGCCGCCAACCGCGACCTGCGCGCCCAGCTTGACGAGCGCCTGCAGGGCGCCCTCAAAATGCGCCTGGCCCAGTACGGTCTGGCCGTGGTGCAGGTCGATACCCTCGAGCTGCGGCATGACAAATACGACGCCAACCGCGCCCGCGTGGGCAGCCTGTGGCTGGCGGCCGACGAGCGCCGGGTCCAGATCGAACATGCCACACACCTGGACCAGCTGTACAACGAACAGGAATGGCAGGCCATCTGGCGCGAGGAACAGGACGCGCGCCTGCGCAGCCGGCGCCAGGAACTCAAGGACGACGAAAACGTCGGCAATGCCGAGCAGTCGCTGGCGGGCGCCGAACGGCTGCATGCCATCCGCGCGCGCGAAATCGAACTGTATGGCCGCATCGTCGACTCCAAAAACCGCAAGCAGGCACTCGAACGTGGGGCCGCCGAGATCGTCGCCGAACTCGAACACGAGCTGGCCAAAAAGGGCGCCGCGCGCGAGGATGAAACGACCCAGTGGGCGCATTTGCGCCACCTGGCGGAAATCCACATGCGCACGGAACTGGAAATTGCCAAGCAGGGTGCCAGCGAAGCGCGCCAGATGGCGCACCAGCGCTTTTCCCACCAGCTGCTGCAACAGCAGATCCAGAACAAGATCAGCCAGGCGCTTGGCATCGAGGATGAAACGCGCAAGCGCGCCGAACTGGTGCGCCTGCACCAGAAGCAGCAGGACGCCGCCCGGCGCGAACGCGAGATCGAGGAAGAGCATCACAAGGCCCAGTGGCAGGCACTGGCGCTCACCAACGCGGCCCACAAGCGCGAAGCCGAGCGCATCGCCGAATGGGAAGAACAGCTGGCACTGGAGCGCCAGCGCGAACTGCTGCGCACCAGCGCGGCGGCCGAGTCGCTCACCCAGCACGAAAAACTGCTGCGCACCATTGAAGCCGATGGCATCCACACGCGCCAGACGCAGCAGATCGCGCTGGACGCGGAACAGCAGCGCCATGCGCTCAGGCTGCAGGAACACGAGGCCCAGTGGCAGCAGGAACTGCGCCGCATGGACCATGCGCGCGAAGAGAAGTACGCCCAGCACGCGCACGAGGCCGACCTGGCCCGCATCGAGATCGCGCGCGCCGAGTCGATCGGCGCGATGAGCGACACGGCCAAGGTGGCGCTGGCAGCCGGCCCGAATGCGGCAGCCGTGGCCGACGTGCTCAAGACCCAGGTGCATGCAGGCATGTCACCCGACCAGTTGGGCGCCCTGGCTGGCGTGGTCGCGGCCACCAACAGTGTGACGGCGGGCGACGCGGCCCGTCTGGCCCAGCAGCAGGTCGAGCGCGAACAGGGCCGGCGCGACGCCGAAATGGACAAGGACCGGCGCCACCAGCTCGATCTGCTGGGCCTGCAGAACGATGTAAACAAGGCCGCGCTGCGCAGCCAGGCCGACCTTGGCACGGGCGTGGCCCAGGCCCGCGTGGGCCCGCCTGTTCGGCAGATGCAAGCGACCCGCAGCTGCCGGAATGGCCACGCGGTCGGACCGAATGACAAATTCTGCGCCCAGTGCGGCGCGGCGATCGAACCCTGACAGGACCGATGCAAACGGCTAGAGACAAGATTCGCGAACTGCGCGCCCTGCACGAAGACGGCCTTCTGAGCCAGCAGGAATTCGACAGCCGCAAGAACGCCATACTGGACGCAGAATACGCGCCGCCGGGCAGCATGCCCACGCCCATGCCGGCCGCGATCCACATCAAGATGGGAACCGAAATCGGTCTCATGCCGGGGCAGGAAATCGGCCCGCAGAACCGGCGCTACCGGCTCGAACGCCTGATCGCGCACGGTGGCATGGGGCAGGTGTGGCAGGCCACCGATCTGGCTACCCATGCCGAGCTGGGACACAGCGCCATGGTCGCGCTCAAGATTCTGCCCCCGCAGCTGACCCAGAGCGCCAGCCACGCCAAACTGCTGATCGAGGAAGCGACCCAGGCGCGCCGCCTGGCGCACGAACATATCGTACGGGTCTACGAATGGGCGCAGGACCCGGCCACGGCCAGCTATTTCATCATCATGGAATGCCTGGAAGGCGAGGATCTCGACAGTCTGCTGGCGCGCGCAGGTCCGCTGCCGCTGCAACGCGCCACCGAATTGCTTGCTCCCGTGGCCGAAGCCTTGCAATACGCATGGGACAAGCACAAGCTGGTCCACCGCGACATCAAGCCGGGCAATGTGTTCGTCACCAAAAAAGGCGAGATCAAGCTGCTCGACTTCGGCATTGCCGCGCGCGCGCGCAGCAGTGCCAGCAGCATTGGTCTGGAAGCGCCGGCCAACTCGGGCACGGCCGGCTACCGCGCGCCGGAAGCGGGCACGCTGCAGCGCCAGCCCGGGCGCGCGCTCGATGTGTATGCCGTGGCTGTGATGATCTACCAGATGGTGGAGGGGCACATGCCGTTCGAGGGTGCGCGCAGCGACCGCCACGAGCCGCCCCGGCCCGCAGCGCTGACCGAGCGCCAGTGGCAGGTGCTGCAATCGGGCTTTGCCTGGGATCCGGACCAGCGCCCGGCGTCGGTCAGTGCGCTGCTGACGGCGCTCGAGCAGGCGGTCGGACCCACGCCGGAGGAAATCGCGGCCGAGCAGGTGGCCGCCCGCGCGCGCGCAGAGACGCGTCAGGCGCAACTGGCGCTGCGCCGCAAGGCCGAGGCGGAAGCTGCCGCCGCCGCGCAGCTGGTCAAGGACAAGCTGCGGCGCGAACAGGAAGCCATCGAACGGGCCGAGGCCGAAGTGGCCAAGCGCGAACGCAAGGCGGCCTTGCGCCAGCAACTGCTGGAGCGGCGCGAGGCCGATGCGGCGCAAGCGCGTCTGGCCAAGGAGGCGGCGCAGCGCAAGGCCATGCAGGCGAAAGCCGTGGCCGCCTATCGCAGCGAACAGGAGAGGGCGCGCTCGGACGTGGCCGCGCGCATCGCCGACGAGCCGGCGATACCGATGCCGATACCGGTGGCGGACAGTCCGGTGGCCGATACCGAAGGCGTGCTGCGTGACCGCTTTAGCGACGGCAGCGGCAGCGGCCCTGAACTGGTGCTGATTCCCACCGGCCGTTTCCAGATGGGCTCGAACGAACTTGAACGGCGCAAGGCGATGGACGCCGGCGCCCAGCTTTCGTGGGTTGAACGCGAAACGCCGCAGCACTGGGTTGGCATCGATCAGCCTCTGGCGATGGGACGCTATCCGGTCACGGTGGGCGAGTGGCGCCAGTTCGCGCGCGCCACCGGCTGGCAGCCGCAGGGCGAAGTCAACTGGGCCGCGCCGGGCTTTCGCCAGGCCGACAACCATCCTGTGGTCGGCGTGACCTGGCACGATGCCCAGCAATACGTGCGCTGGCTCAGTGACATGACAGGCCAGACCTACCGCCTGCCCAGCGAAGCGGAATGGGAGTATGCCTGCCGCGCCGGTACCAAGACGGCGTTCAGCTTTGGCGACGAGATCAACACCAGCCTGGCCAACTATGATGGCAACTATACCTACAACGGCAGCCCGAAAGGCGAGTACCGCCAGGGCACCACGCCGGCGGGCGCGTTTCCACCGAATCCCTGGGGCTTGTTCGACATGCATGGCAACGTGTGGGAATGGGTACAGGACGTGGTGCACGACAATTACGACGGCGCACCGGCCAATGGTCTGGCCTGGGAAGAGGGCGGCGACCAGAGCCGGCGCATTCTGCGTGGCGGCTCCTGGTTGTACAACCCGCGCTACCTGCGCTCGGCGCTGCGCAACGGCTTTTCAGCCACACTGAGCAACGATATCGTCGGCTTCCGCGTCGCCCGCAAGATCGTTTGACTTGCATTTTCCGGATCGTTGAATACACTAAAGTGTGCCTGACTTGAACGGAGGACATCATGAAAATTCCCGACGACCTGCGCATTCCCGCTGTCGTGTTCGGCCTCGAAGCAGTGTTGCTCGCTGGCGCCGCGCTGGTCTTGTTCGTCATCATGTAATTATGGCAGTGTGATCCTTTCATCACCGGCCCGGTGCCGGTGATGTCTCGTTGCGCTTGCCATTCTCGCCACCTTCCTTGACGTTCATGTTTCCTCCACTTTGCCTCTTCGGCAACGCCTGATTCTCTGCAAGATTATTCGTTCACCAATATTGAAGCGGCCTTACAGCCGTATGTGTTCTTGCGACACAACACATTCGTGGATTGTTCCTCATTTTGGGTACACAAATTTGCGCCAAAGGAACACACTAGCGCAAGTGAAATGACATCAACAACGAGGAACACCCATGATTCATCCAATTCGTAAAACTTTAGTAACAGCGATGCTGGCCGGTTTCGCCATCACCGCGCACGCGGCCGATGGCCCGACCGTCACCGTCAGCGGATTCGGCACGGCCGCCCTGACCATGACCGATAACGACAACGCAGAATTCATTCGCCCCAACCAGGCTGCTGGCGCAGGCGAGGATGTGACTGCCGGCGTCGATTCGATTTTCGGCATCCAGGCGACTGCCAAGATGAGTGATCGCCTCTCGCTGACGGCGCAGGGGCTGGCACGGCGCCAGCAGCGCGGCCACTTCGGCGCCGAACTGGCCTGGGCCTTCGCCAAATTCAAAGCGACCGACAAGCTCGACGTGCGCGTTGGCCGCATGGGTCTGCCCGTGTACATGATTTCGGATTTCCGTAACGTCGGTTATGCCAATACGATGCTGCGTCCGCCGGCGGAAGTGTATCGCCAGGTGACGGCCGATTCGTTCGACGGCGCCGATCTGGTCTACCAGGATACCTTCGGCGAGACCACCGTGACGGCGCAGCTGGCCTTTGGCCGCACCACCAGCAAGACCCCGAACAACGTCAATGTGGTATTCAAGCCGCTGACGGCCTTGCACATCGTCGCTGAACACGGCCCGATGAGCTTTCGCTTCGGCCGCGCCGACGCCGACTTCTCGATCGAAAACAACACCACCCTCGACGGCCTGGTGGCCACGCTGCGCCAGGTCGGTCTGACCCAGCCTGCCAACGATATCGCTGCCAAGGATGTGCGCGGTTCCTTCACCTCGCTTGGCTACACGCTCGACTACAAAAACGTGCTGGTCCAGGCCGAGTACGCGGTGCGCAAGACCGATACCCGTACCGTGCACGACACCACCTCCTACTACGCAATGCTGGGCTATCGCTTCGGCAAGATCACGCCTTTCTACTACTACGGCAACATCAAGCAGGATGACGCGCGCACCTATGCCGGCCTGCCGACCACCGGTCCGCTGGCACCGTTAACGGCTGGCGTCAATTCGGTCGTCAAGGCTGCCCTGCAGTCGACCAACGCGCTTGGCGTACGCTGGGACTTCAGCAAATCGGCCGCCTTGAAAGTGCAGGTCGACCACGTGTCGCCGAAAGATGGCCCGGGCGCCTTCATCAACGCCAAGCCCGGCTTTGCCGGTCCGGTCAATGTGTATGCCGCTGGCATCGACTTCGTGTTCTAAGGAGACTGCCATGAAAAGCAAAATCGGCATGATGCTGCTGGCCGCCGGCCTCGTTGCGGGCAGCGTTCCTGCGCTGGCCGCGGAGATTGTGGTCATCGTCAACCCGAAGAATCCTGCTTCGCGTATGTTCAGCGAACAGGCGGCCCAGTTCTTCCTGGGGAAGTCGTCGCTGTTTACCCCGATCGAATACGATGACGGCGTGGCCATCCGCAACGAGTTCCATACCAAGGTGCTGCAGAAGGATTCGGCTCAGGTAAAGGCGATCTGGTCCAAGCTGGTGTTTACCGGCAAGGGCACGGCGCCCAAGGAATTCAAGAGCGCCGCCGAGGTGAAGAAGGCCGTGGCGGCCGATCCGGCGGCGATCGGTTACATCGACAAGTCGGCCGTGGATGACACGGTCAAGGTCATCTTGACGGTACAGTAAGCACGACCGCAATAGCCACAAGGTCCCCGCCTGCGGGGACCTTGTGCTTTTGGCGCGCTTGTTTACGCGGTGTACATGTCAATCACCGGCGTACCATGCGGAACCTTCAGCGTGGTGCGCACGATCCAGCACTCCGGATAGGATTCGGCAGCGAAGCGCGTGTGCGGCGCGATCCCGCTCAAGCCTTCCAGCGGCGTTGCCGGGGTCAGCGCCGTTTCCTGTCCGCTGTCCGGATCCAGATGCCAGAAACCGCCGTTCTGATGGAACAGCAGCGGCATGGCCGCCGCCCTTGGCAGGGCTGCATACGCCGGTACCGGATAACCGGGATGGCAGCCTGGTTCCAGAAAGTAGAAGCATTCCGCCTGGGCGCCTTCGTCGATGCGGTGCATGATCACGCCATTGGGCAGCAGCGCCGTCACACTCATCACCACGATGCCCTTGATACTGGCCGACAGTTCGATGCGCATGCCCAGCCGAAGCTGTACCGGCTTGCCCTTGCCGGGCCAGACACCGTCGAGCAGCAAGCCATAGCGCGACACGTCCTCGATCTCGAAGCCGGCCGCGCCGCGCCGGATCAGCGCGTGCCGCCCCGACAGGCGCCGCGTGAGGCCTTCCCGGTCCTGGCCATCGGCGCCGAAATGGGTGAGCAGCACGTCGGCCTCGGGGTCGTACAGTTCAAACCGGCCCAGCACGCATTCCTGCATCGAGAACAGACGCACCTGGCGCTGGGCCCCGGCTTCGGGCGCGGCGTTGACCAGGCAGGCCATCGCGGCCTGGTGCGGATGCGGCAAGGCCTGGGCCGGTACGTCGATCTCGATCAGATCTTCATCCCAGGCGATGGTGGAAAAGCCCATGTCGACCTTGCCCGGCCGTTCGTCGAGATTCAGGTTGGCGATCGAGGCATTGCGCGCATGGACGTCGATATCGAGGCGCCCGCCCGCCGACTGCGCGTTGACGCGCGCGATCGATGCGTCGTCGGCCATCACGCGCACATTCTTGTGTGTCGCCAGGAAGGTCTGGTGAATTTCGGTCAGGGTGGCGTCCGGGCGCGGCACCAGAATCACCAGCGTGGCCACCCACTTGTGGCTGATGCGCGCGTCCTTCTGGCAGTACAGCTCGACTTCGATCCGGTACTGGCCATGCTCCTTGTCGCGCGAGGAAAATTCAATGAACAGCGGGCGCCAGTCGCCGCGCAGGGTGCGCGCGAACGAGTGCCGCGCCGCGCCGCCCGGCAGCAGCGCCGAATGCAGCTGCATGGTCACTAGCGGTTCGCAGGTGTGCGGCAGGGCGCGCAGTTCGAGTTTGATCGCCTGGCGGCCGCCGGCCGCGCGCGGATCGAAGCCGCTGATGTGCAGATGCGGCTGACCAAGGTTGACCGGGGCGCGCTCGGGCAGCACCAGCGGCGCCATGCTGACGGGTGCGGCTGTGGGGCGTGCGCTGCGCAAGGCGGTAATCAGTTCGTAGCTCGAGGGCGAAGCGTCGCGCTGCGCATGGCCGCTCGGGCAGGCATCCTCGCCTGGCAGCACCCAGTGTGTGCAGTGCGGGTGTTGGGAGTTGTTGCATTTTTTCATAGCAATAATGCCCGATTGAATTTAGTTAAAGCTTACGCGTTTTCGCATGATGGCGGCATCCGGTATGCATGGCTCAGGGCGCCGCCACGGGCAGCGCGGTCTCGCTCGGCGCATAGGGGCGCACCACGATCGCGGTCAGATTGTCCGGATACAGTTCGATGGGCGGTGTCAGCGCCATGGCGTCGAACAGGGCGTCGCACATCGCACTGGCGCTGTGGCATGCGTCCAGCAATGCCGGCCAGCGCAGAATCGGGGCCACCGGCTCGGCGCAGGCCCAGAAACCGTCGCTGGCCAGCACGTAGGCCATGCCCGGCTGCAGTTCCAGCGCCCGGCGGTCGGGCAGGTGGTACAGATAGGGCGGCAGGTTGAGCGGGGAGAGCGGGTACAGCGGGTCGCTCAGTTCGGCCGTATTGGAAAACGCATTGCCCAGGATGAAAGCTTGCGAAATCTGGGAGCGGTGTTCGCCATGTACCTGCTGCCACCATTCGCCTTCGTCCAGCAGGCCCGTCATGGCGCAGGCGGTGGCCGGCACATGGTCGATCGTCAGCGGCGTCACGCGGCCGTTGCCCACTTCGTACAGGCGCGAATCGCCGACGTGGTACAGCATGGCGGCCTGCCCGGGGCGCAGTTCAAGCAGGGTGAGGGTGGTGCCGGGACGCTTTTCGTCCGGCCCGTCGCTACCGAAATGGCGCTGCAAGCGCGTATGCAGGGCGTCCAGGTGCGCGCTCAGTTCGTTCAGGCTGTTGCACGGCGGCAGTGCAAGCAAGCCCTCGACCACCGCTTCGGCTGCCTCGCGCCCGCGTCCGTGGCCGCCCATGCCGTCCAGGACCGCGATGCGCGCATGGCCCGCATGCCAGCCGGCAATCCGGCGTTCGTGCGGTGCCTGGTCTTTCAGGAAGTGGGCCAGGCCGGTGGCATCGATCAGCAGGTAGTTATCCTGGTTTTCCGCGCGCACGACCTCGCCCACGCCGGCGGCGGAGCGTGCGGCCACGTCCAGTCCGGGGGCAAATTGGGTGTGGCGGGGCGGCAGGGGCATGGATCGGGACGCAGGAATCGGCAATCATGACAGCTTATCCCATCCGGCGTTTTTCCAAAGCACCGATCAGATGGGGGTTTCCCGCTTTGCTGTGATGAGTGCGATGGCATTGATGACAACACAGGCGCCGGCCGCGCTCAGTGCCAGTTTTACCCCGAACTTGTCCGCCATGCGGCCCCAGACCAGACTGCCAGCCGTGTAGCCGGCCGCCATCACGAACAGGTAGATCGACAGGGTGCGCGCGCGGATGGCCGGGGAAAACGAGAGCTGGGCAGCCGCATTCAGGGTCGATACCGTGGCCGACCAGGCCATGCCTGCCAGCATGATCAGGGGCACCATCACGTACAGCGAGCGCAGCAGGGGCAAGGCCAGCAGCATCATCCCGTAGGTCAGCAGCGCAGCGGCCAGCAAGCGGGTTTTGCCCACATGCTGGCGCACGGTCGGCAGCATCAGCGCGCCCAGTACGGCGCCGGCGCCCAGACTGCCCATCAAGAGGCCGAACACGCGCGAATTCATGTGCAGCACGTCCTTGACGAAAACCGGCAACAGCGAGGCGAACGCAATCGTGGCAAAGAACACGGTACTGACATTGAACAGGATGTGGCGGTAGCGGGCGCAGCCCAGCGCAGTACGCAGGCCGGCCTTCATATTGCACAGGAAACCGGCCTGGCAGGGCGCCGGCGCCTCGCCCTGTTCCTTCCACCAGAACCAATATACGCCGAGCAGACCGATGAACGAGGCGGCGTTGACCAGGAACAGGGCGCCGGCGCCGACCCAGGCAAACAGCAGGCCGCCCAGCGCCGGGCCGGCAATAGCGGCCACGTTGTAGGACAGATTGTTCAGCGTGGCGGCCGCCTCGACTTCATTCGGTTCGACCAGGCCCGACAGCGAAGCTTGCCACGCCGGCCACACAAAGGCGGAGCCGCTGCCAAGGCAGAAGGTCAGCGCGAGCACCGGCGCGGCCGAGGTATGTCCGCTCATCACCAGCGCCGCCATCGCGCAGGCGCAGATGGCCATGAACAGATTGCACAAAAACAGAAATTTGGGACGGTTGACGCGGTCGGCCACCACCCCCGCCAGCAGGGCAAACAAAAAAACGGGAATGTAAGTTGCGGTCTGCACCATGCTGCTGGTGGAGGCCGAGGTCGACACGGTGGCCAACAGCCAGGCGGAAGCGAAGGTCTGGGTCCAGGTGCCGAGGTTCGATATGAGGTTGGCAAGCCAGAGCTGACGGTAGCGCGCGTGACGCAACGGGGTGGTCAGCGCGATCTTGGGACGCAGCGGCGTGCCCGGCAGCGGGGCGGACAGACTATCTTTGGACATGATGAGCTAGTCTACGGGCCCATCGTGCACATGGTCAACTTGCTTGTGATGCGGCAATGAAAGCAGGTGTAACAAAGGGTGCGGTGTGGTGAAATTGCTGCGTTGGCCGGGCAAGTTGCGTATCGACGATGCAAGAGCAGTGCGCACTTGTGGCCGATGGGCATGTTATTGTTATCAGATGCGAATTCGACCACTGATCCCCTCCGATGTGCCGGCCGCGGCGCGGCTGCTGCGCACGCTGTCGGCGCAGCACATCCTGCAAGACTGCAGGCCAGAGGACGCTGCCGCCTTTCTGCGCGAGCACGACGCCAGCGGCATTGCGCGGCAGCTGGCGGCCGGCGTGGTCTACCACGTCGCCACCGTGGACGAGGCGCTGGCCGGCTTCATCGCCTTGCGCGAGCAGCGTCATGTGTTTCACATGTTTGTCGATCAAGCTTATCAGCGCCGCGGCATTGCCCGTGCACTGTGGCAAGAAGCACTACAGGCTGCCGGCAATCCGCCTGCGGTCACTGTCAATGCATCCAATGTTGCAGTTCCCGTGTACCAGGCGCTTGGCTTCGTTCCCACCGCCCCGATGCAGACCCGTAACGGGATTGCGTTCAATCCGATGCAATATGAAGGGAAAGTGCATGCGTAAAGTAGGCAAGCCACAGCGCATCGTTGCAGCACTCTTGCTGTGTGTTGGCGCCAGTGCAGGCGCCCAGCAAGTCCATGTTTTTTCTGACGGCAAACCGTATCTGGAGGTCGACGCCGGCAACGCCGGCCGCAGCCGGGCGCCGGACGAGCGCAAGGCGCAGCTGCCACTGACGGAGCGCCCCGACGCAAGCGCGATTGCGGCCGCCCACACGGCAGCCTTTCTGCACTGTGGCCTGGATGAGAGTGCGTATCCGGCCGACCAGGGGCCGGTTCTGGAACAGCTCGACTATTTCGTCAAGACGGCCAAGTTCGTGCCCGTGCCAGGCACCAGCAAGCTGATACTGACTGGGGAATTCGGACGCGGCAAAGCACTGGTCGATACGGCGCCGCTGCGCGTCATTACGCCGCAATGCCCGGCCGGGATGCGCACCTTGTTCTGGTCGCCGGGGGCAAAGCGGATCGTCTTTGCCACGCAACATGTGGATCAGATCGTGTTTCATGGCGATAGCCGTGCCATGTGGACAGCGAACTACGGGCCCGCGCAGGACCTGTTTCTGGTCGACGGCGCCGACACGGACGCCCCTGTGCACAAGCTGATGCGTTTGCCGGACGAGAAGGTGCTCGATGTGCTGGTGCCCGACAGCGGCGCGACGGTGTGGGTGCTGAGCGCGACCGAGAAGATCGATCTGCGCAACCCGAAAAAATGGTGGCGCGCCGTGGTGCGCGACCCGGCGCGCAAGATGGATATTGTGCTGCGCAAGGTCGATTTGCAGGGCAAGACCGTGGAGCAGATCACGGTGGCGACCGGGGTCGCGGCGGGCGCCGCGCAGTTTGTTCGGGAATAGAATCGACAGCGACGTGGTCCTCGCGCGGCCGCCCTGCAGGGGGGCGCGCTGCGCTACTGCGTCCCGCCTTCATCGGCCCGCCGCAGCCACAGGCTGCTCGACCATCCCTCAACGGCCTTGCCGTCCACCCTGGCCCTGACTTGCCACCAGTCGCCCTGGCGCACACCGGTCGTGGTCACCACGGTCCCGGCAGGCACCACCGCGATGCGCGGCGAGGCTGTGCCTTTGGCTGCGCGCAGGTTCAGGGCCTCGTGCACGCGGTAGCTGCGGCCGGCATCGCTCAGATTGGCCGATAGCGGCACCAGGCGCGCGGGCGCTGCGGCCAGTGCCGGTGCACTGGCCGGTACCAGCCACAGAATCAGGCTGGCAATGGCCCAAGTGCCGACACCCACCACGGCCAGCGCGCGCGCGTTGAGCTGGCGCCACCAGTGGGCCGGCGTCAGCCACGCCGCCA
Source organism: Telluria sp. (assembly GCA_036399735.1). Classification (GTDB taxonomy): domain Bacteria; phylum Pseudomonadota; class Gammaproteobacteria; order Burkholderiales; family Burkholderiaceae_D; genus Telluria_A. The sequence goes on from DASWMN010000327.1 coordinate 33,382, forward strand.
GCATGAGCGTGACCAGCAGGCCGATGGCAACGGCAACGATGCCCAGATAGCTTAAATGGATCATGTTCTCTCCCGTTCAGGCATCGAAACGCAGCACGTAATGGCCGGCGACAAGGTGGTGGCCATGCGGCAGCAAGTAAGCCTGCTCACCGAGAGCGGCGACAAAATTGAGATCGGCATCGAGGTGGTAGAGCGCCTGCGTGGGGCTGATCCGCGCGATCTGAAAGCCGCCGCTGGTGGCCTCGAAACTGAATGCGCTGCGCGACAAACCCAACCGGTCAGCGCTGGCGGCTTCGCCACTTTGCTGCAGAAAGCGTGGCGAATCGAGCACGCGCAGGGCAGCGAGCATCGGTGCGCTGCGCCCGAATACCAGGCGGGTACCGCAGGCAACCGGCATGCTGGCCGGCTGCGCCAGCATCAGGGTGGCGCAGTAGCGGTCGGCCATGTCAGGTGCAACTGCACGCAGTTCCACACTGGCCGCGCCGTCGGGCGAAAAGCGCGCGGGCGCCTGGATGGCTTGCGACTGGCCGCCTGTCGTGGCGTGCAGCTGGTCGTTGTCGTCAACGCTGAAGCGGATCGCTGTCGGCAAGCCTTCAGCGGCGAGCCTGAGCGATGGATCGAGCCCGATTTCCAGTCTGGTGGCACCGGTGTCGCGATAGCGGCTCAGGCGCGGCAGCGCCAGCGCGACCAGGCTGACGCGCTGCTGGGCCAGTGGCGCAAACGTCGCGTCGTTTTCCACCGCAGCGCGCGGCCGCTGGCTGAGCGGCACGGCTGTCGCGTCGGTGCGTGTCTTCCAGACGGCGGCCGGCTTGATGGCGCGCGCCGCGGGGACGGCCGCGGCCTGGACCCGTTCGATTTTCATGAGCAGGCGCAGCGTCTCGCCGGCGGCGCCCTGCAAGCCCCGCTTGCTGATGGCATACGCGCCGGTGTCCGGATCGAAGCTGCAATCGAAGGCGCCTTTGGGCCGCACATGCACCTCGATCGGGGTGTCGGCGCCGTCATTGACCAGCAGGACGGCGCCATCCGCGCCGAAGGCCCAGCCTGGGGCGCCGTGGCTGGCGTGTTCGCCGTCCTGGCCGATCAGCGCCAGGCGCTGGTTCAGGTACATCGGGCATACCGGCAGCCAGCTGCTGCCGTCAAGGGAGGTGCTGACCTGGTACAGAATTTTTTCGCCGGATGTCGGCAGATACACGGCGTGGCCGAACTTGACTTCCACTTCGCCCGGCGCAAGCTGCTCGGTGCCGATGACGTCGTAGCGCACATCGTCGCTCCCCAGCAGGTCGCCGAAATCCTTCTGATGCAGTGCCGTGAGCGACTGCGCCAGGTCGCGCACGCGTGCGCCGCGCGTGAGGTGGCGGTCGTCGTCCAGTTCTTCCTGGGCGAGCATCAGCGTGACATGCGAGAAGCAGCGCACCGCCGCACGCCCGCGCAGTTCGCGTGGCGAGCGTTCGAGCAGGTCGCGCAGCAGGGGGCGCCGCGTGAACAGGGCCAGTCCGGGCGCCTGCCAGATTGCCTCGGCGTTGAATACGTCGCTTACCTTGCCCAGGACTTCGTGTTGGACATAGACCGGCATGATGACTTCTCCTCTAATGATTGCGCGCTGATCGCATGAAACGCTAGCAGGGGGCAGATGAAAAACAGCAGATGGCTGCCGCCCGCCGACAGAAAACTCATGGGCTGGCCCATGATGGGGAAGATGGCAAGGTTGGTGCCCCAGGACAGCAGCAGGTGGCCAAGCACAAAGGCGGCGCCGCCGCACAGGACGAAGCAGCGGAAACGCCACAGCCAGGCCTGACGGAAGTCGCGTGCGCGTTCGCTGGCGCCAAAGGCGGCGGCTGCCGTCTGCATCAAACCGGTCAGAAATAGTGCTTGCAGGGCCCACAAGGCGAGGGCGCCGAGCAGACCGTGGCGCTGGATGAAAAAGGCCGGCGCAAAATCGTCCTGCACCGCCGGTATGGCCAGTGCATCGCCGGCCGATTCGCCGAGCGCGCCGATGCCGAGCCAGTGGTCGCTGCCCCACCATGCGCCATCGGCGACTGCGCGGGCAGCCAGCAGCAATTGCTGGCCGGTGTGGGGATGGGTGGCTGGATCCAGCCAGACGGCGAAGCGGTCGGCATAAAAGCCCAGTTGCGCCAGTTCGGCGCCGCCCTGGTGCCGCAGCAGGGCGACCAGGGCAACGCCGCACAGGCCAACGCCGGCCAGCAGTGCAACGGCGGCGCGCCGGCGCGAAGCGATGGCCCACGCCAGCGCCATGACCATGCTCCACACGAGCAGCAGAATCAGCGGTGAAAAATCGTCGACCTCAAGCAGTGCGAGTCCCAGCAGCGCAGCAAACAGCAATGCCGGCCCTGCCAGCCGGATCCAGCGCAGTGCTGCGCGCTCCTGCTGCGGCATGCCGCGCTGCCAGCCGAGACCAAGCGCGATGCAGTGGGCCGTCAGTGCGGTCAGTGCCAGCTTGGCAAATTCGACCGGCTGCAGGTCGAACACCCCGGTTTCATCGCCGAATACCACTTGCAGGCCGAGCGCCAGCAGCGCCACCGCGGCCAGCCCCGCCAGCAGGTGTTCGAGCCGCAGCTGGTTCAGCGCCAGGGGCGCGCGGCGCAGGCGCAAGCGCAGATGGGTGCCGATGCCCAGGCCGATCGCCAGCAGCGCTGCACTCTTCTGGAAATGGCGCGGCCAGGACGACTCCAGCGCGCCCAGTCCCAGTTCCAGCTGCAGCAGCAGGCCCACGCCCAGCAGCAACACAGCGGCACTGGTGGCCAGCGTGACGCGGCCGGCGGCCAGCAGACACGTCCACAGCGCCGCCCAGACCAGCAGCATCGAGATGCCGATACCAAGGCTGGCACCGGAACGCTGCAGCAGCAGCGCACCGATCCCGGCGATGGCAAGCAACAGGGTGCCAGCGGCGCCGGCGCGTTCGCCTGGCGTATCGTCGCGGCCCCAGGGCCAGCGCCCGCCTTGCCAGGCCAGCGCGCCTGCGACTGCCGCGCCCAGGGTGAGCACGAACATCAGTGTCCATGTACTCCCGCCCGGGAGCGCCCAGAGTGCCCGCTGCTGCCAGGTCCATGTCACGCTGGCGGGCAGGTTGGCGGCAGGCTCCGTGAACAGCCCGACATGGCGCAGCGGGTGCAATGTCAGACGTGGGCCGTCGAGCCGCAATGCGAAGCGGGTGCGGCCGGCGACCAGCGAAGTGACGCCGTCGAGCCGCTCTTCGCTGCGTGCCAGGTCCGCCGCGTCAATCAGCAGTGGCGCTGCGGCGTCATGGTTAAACAGGAGCAGCGACTGGGCGCCACGCGCGAGCTGGGCGCTGGCGCCGTTCAGGTAGGCGATGGGCAGGCGGTTGCCGCAGTACAGATTGCCGCCGAATGTGAGCGGACGGGCGGCGCTCAGCGCATGGGGGGCGACCCGGTTCCACAGCGCGACCGTGCGTGCGGCCATCCCGCTGCCGGGGCACGCCGCCTGCACGGCGCCGTCGCGGCGCAGGGTTGCGCCGTCGTAGTGCCAGACATTGCCTGCGCCTTCGAACTCGATCGCACGCGTACTGACGGCGTTCACCTTGAAGGTGGCCGCGCCGATGCGCCATTGCTGGCCGGCGCGCGCAATACCGGCGCCCATGCGGCGATCGACGCCGTCACGCTGCAGCAGCACCTGCTTGGCGCCGCTGACATTGCGCACCCACCAGGCGCCGTCCCGGTCACGCCGCAAGGCCAGATGGCCAATTGCCGCCTGTGGTGCAGCGAGCTCGTTGCGTCCGACAACCAGGGCCTGGCCCGGCCTGAGTGCGATATCGATTGCCGACGGCGCAAACACGTCGGGCGAACGCCACAGGCACAGCAGCTGCAGCAGGCACAGGATGAACAAGGCGCATGCGGTGGGCGTTCTCATGCCGCGCTCCGCTGCCAGTCGTGCGCTGGCGCGCCCAGCTCGGTCGCGGCGCGGATGGCGTCGATCATGCGGCTGATGTCGATGGCGTGGCGTGGACGCGCGTGCGGCGTGGCGGCCAGCAGTGCGCGCAGCAGGGCCAGGGCCGGTTGCGCGGCAGGGCTGCCGATCCGCTGTGCGAACAGCTGCGCTTCCTCCTCATGCAGGGTGACGGGGACGCGTCCGCCGTGCTGCGCCAGCAGCCGCGCCGGCGCCGCCGCAAGATGGGCGCGCCAGGCCTCGCCGCAGCTGCTGCAAAAGCGCAGTTGCCGCCCGGCCGTGACGAGGTAGTAGAACATTGCGCCCAGCGCGAAATAGTCGGTACGGGTGTCGGTCTCCCAGGTGTTGCGCGCGGTCGGGAAGAACTGTTCGGGCGCCTGCCAGCTGGCGGTCCCGCAGTAGGTGCGCGCGGCCAGCGCGGCGCGCAGGCGGCTGGTGCCGAAATCGGCCAGCTTGACGTTGCGGCCTGCGTGGCCGAGCAGGACATTGGCAGGTTTCAGGTCCAGGTAAAGCCAGCCGTACCGGTGCACCGTCGCCAGGGCCTGATTGATCTGGCCCACCCAGTCGAGAATGCGTGCCAAGCCGCCCGCCGCGCTGGCATCGCGGGCCAGGTCGGGCCCCATCAGCTCGAGCGCCATCACCGGCAGGCCGTCATGCAGCCCGCTGTCGAGCAGGCGCACGATGTGGCGCTCATCCCAGGGCGAGAGGCCGCGCAGGAAGTCGATTTCGGTCTGGGCGCTGCCGCTCCAGCGCGCCTGCAGTGCCGGGTCGGCGCGCGCCATCTGTTCCTGGTTGACCAGCTTCAGCGCGACCGCGCTGCCAGCGGGGGACCGGGCCTGCCAGACAACGCCGTACGCCGATGCGGCCAGCGGTGCAGCCAGGCGATACGCGCCCGCACCGAGTGTGATGATGTCGCCGTCCCCCAGCATGCTGCCTCCCCAATGGCGACGGCGGTTGCCGTCAGGCTGTCATAGCCGGGGGAGGGGGAAAAGCGAGGGACGAAAAAAAACCTGGCCACGGGACCAGGTTTTTTGCAGGGCGGGGACGCTATTAGCGGCCATGGCCGTGACCGTGGCCGCGACCACGACCATGGCCGTAGCCGTGACCGCGGTAGTAGCCGCGCGGTTGCACATATACCACTGCCGGGGCGTAGTAGCGTGGGGCAGGACGGTAGTACACGGGTGCCGGCTCGTAGTAGGTGCGCTCCTGGACATACACCGGGGCGGGCGCGGCGTAGTAGCCGTCGTCATAGCGGCGGTCTTCGTAGCGGGCGTCGCCACCATAATAATTGACGCGGGTGTCGACGTACGTGCGGCTGCGGCCATCGGTACGCACCGAGTTGCCGACTGCCGCGCCAAGTACACCGCCTACCAGCGCGCCGTTACGGCTGCCGGTGCTCGACCCGATGGCCGCGCCGACTACGGCGCCCACTGCGGTATTGACACCCCGGTCGCTGGCCGATGCCGTCGAAGTGACGGCCGTCGCGGCGATAATCAGGGCAGCACCTACAAATTTGGTATTGAACATGGCGTTTCCTTTTTTGCCTCAGTCGAGATCGGGATGATCACCATAGCGCTGGGGCATGAGTGAACTATAGCCTGAGCCCATGGAAAAGCGATTGTTAATACAGAATCTTACAAATCGGGGCGATCTGTAACAGCTGCGCCCACAGCTGCTACATTGGGTCTTGCGGACCGGTCCGACACCCCCATCTAGGGACAATCCCTTCTGAAACAGGAACTTCCATGCCTCCACGCCGAGTGATTGTCACCGTTTTGGGCTTGCTCGCGATGTTGCATTTTTACATAGGCATGCGTCTGATCCCCGCTTCCGGCGTCCACCTCCCCGGGGCGGTGGCGGCCATCCTGTTACTGATTCTGTCCACGCTGCTGCTGCCGGCCGGCTTGATCGCGTCGCGCCTGAAACGCTGGAAGCGCGCCGATCAGCTGGCCTGGGCCGGCCTGCTGGCGATGGGATTTTTCTCGTCGCTGCTGGTGCTGACGGTGCTGCGCGACGTCGCCCTGGGGTTGCTGTCGGTGTTCAGTACCGCCTCGCCCGAGCTGGTGCGCAACAGCGCCATCGGCGTGCCCTTGCTGGCCTTCGGTGTGACGCTCGTGGGCCTGATCAATGCGCGCCGGGTGGCCCGCGTGGTCGAGGTCGAAGTACCGATCAAGGATTTGCCGGCGGCGCTGCATGGCTACTCCATCGTACAGATATCCGATGTGCATGTTGGTCCGACCATCAAACGCGGCTACCTGAACGCGATAGTCACCAAGGTCAATGCCCTCGAACCGGATGCGATTGCCATTACCGGCGACCTGGTCGACGGCAGCGTCAGACGCCTCAAACTGCATACCGAACCGCTGGCGCGGCTGAACGCGCGCGACGGCGCGTTTTTTGTTACCGGCAACCACGAATATTATTCCGGCGCCGAGGAGTGGATCGCCGAGATGCGCCGGCTTGGGGTGCGGGTCCTGATGAACGAACACGTGCTGTGCGAGCGCGAAGGCGAGTCGCTCATGATCGCCGGTGTTACCGACTTCACCGCGCACCAGTTCAACGAGTCGCACCGCAGCGATCCGAAACGGGCCGCCGCCGGCGCGCCGGATACGGTGCGCGCCCGCATTCTGCTGGCGCATCAGCCGCGCAGCGCGACCGCGGCGGCTGCCGCCGGCTTCGACCTGCAGCTGTCGGGCCACACGCATGGCGGCCAGTTCTTCCCCTGGAATCTGTTCGTGCCCTTGCAGCAGCCGTTCACGGCGGGCCTGAACCGGCTGGCCCAGTTGTGGGTATATACCAGCCGCGGCACCGGCTACTGGGGGCCGCCAAAACGCTTCGGCGCGCCGTCCGAAATTACCCGCGTCAGGCTGGTCGCGGCATAGTGTGCAAAGAATGACAGGATGCGTTATTGTTTGATTCCCAATGAAAAGTTGAAGGATGCAACGCATGTCACGCACGCTTGTATTGACCCTCCTGGCCGCCTCGCTGTTTTGTGCAGGCGCGCACGCTGCTTCCCCCGGTAACGACCCCGCCGCACTGAACAAGATCCGCGACACGGCTTTGCGCAGAGACTGGGCGTATCAGCGACTGGCCGATCTGACCGACCTGATCGGACCGCGCCTGTCCGGCTCCGCCGGTGAAGCGGCCGCCGTCACGCAGGTGGCCGAGGCCATGCGCAAGCTCGGTGCCAAGGTGACCTTGCAGCCGGTGAAAGTACCGCACTGGGTACGCGGCGCCGAGTCGGCCGAACTGGTCGACTACAAGGGCCGGCCCGCGGGCGTGACGCAGAAGGTGGTACTGACCGCGCTGGGCGGCTCGGGCGCAACGCCGGAGGCGGGCCTGAGTGCGCCGGTGGTCGTGGTGCGCAGCCTGGACGAACTGCAGGCGCGCGCGGCCGAAGTCAAGGGTCGCATCGTGCTGTTCGATGTGCCGTTCGACCAGTTCATGGCCGATCGCGGACTGGCCGGCCAGGCTTACGGCCAGGTCGTCAAATACCGTGGCGGCGGCACCAGGATGGCCGCCGACCTGGGCGCGGCCGCGGTACTGGTCAGCTCTGCCGGCGGCGCCAACTTCCGGTTGCCGCATACCGGTTCGAGCGGTCTGCAGGAGGGTGCGCGCATCCCCGCCGCCGCCGTGGCGGTGGAAGACGCGCTGCTGATGTCACGTCTGGCGGCGCGCGGACCGCTCAGCATGAAACTGGTGCTGACGCCGAAAATTCTGCCGGACGCCGACAGCTTCAATGTGATCGCCGACTTTCCGGGCACCGACAAGGCCGACGAAATCGTGATCGTCTCCGGCCACCTCGATTCCTGGGATCTGGGCACCGGCGCCAATGATGATGCGGCCGGCGTAGTGAGCGCGATGGCGGTGGTCGATACCCTGAAAAAACTCGACTTCGCCCCGCGCCGCACCATCCGCGTGATCGCCTGGGCCAACGAGGAAAACGGCACGCGCGGCGCCAGCACCTATGTGGAAGCCAATCGCGCGCTCGCGCCCAAGCATTTTGCCGCGATCGAAACCGATGGCGGCTCGGGCCGGCCGTTCGGGATGCGCCACAGCGCGCCTTACGCGGCCGTGAAGTCGTTCGCGCCGCTGCAAGCCTCGCTCGAAGGCATGGGCGCGGCCGCCATGCAGCGCGGCGACGTGCTCGGCACCGGTGACCTGAGTGGACTGGAACAGCTGGGCGTGCCGTGCTTCTCGCCGCTGATCGACGGCGCCGACTACTTCAATTATCACCACACGGCGGCGGACACGCTCGACAAGGTCAACCCGGACAACCTGAAGCGGCATGTGGCTTTGGTGACCGGTTATACCTGGTATCTGGCGAATATGGAGGCGCCACTTGGGCGCTGGAGCGCGCCGGCCAAACAGTAAGCGGCGTCAGAATGCGTTAACGGGAATTTTCAGGTAGCGCACGCCGTTTTCGTCGGCCGGCGGCAGCTGGCCGGCGTTGATGTTGACCTGGATTGCAGGCAGGATCAGGGTCGGCATCGCCAGCGTGTGGTCGCGCGCGGTGCGCATGGCCACGAAATCGGCTTCGCTCACGCCGTCATGCACGTGAATGTTGTGCGCGCGCTGGTGCGCGACGGTACTCTCCCAGGCCGGAGCGCGGCTGGCGGGCGGGTAGTCGTGACACATGAACAGGCGCGTGTGCGCCGGCAGCGCCAGGATGCGGCGCACCGAGCGGTACAGCGTGGCCGCATCCCCACCTGGAAAATCGCAGCGGGCCGTGCCCACGTCGGGCATGAACAGCGTGTCGCCCACGAACAGCGCATCGCCAATCTGATATGCCATGTCGGCCGGCGTGTGGCCCGGCACATGCATGGCGCGCGCTTCCAGAGCGCCGATCATGAAGCTCTCGTCGGGGGTAAACAGGTGGTCGAAGCGCGCCTCGTGGGTGGGGAACAGGCCGGAAAAAGCACGCTGCACCGAACGGATGGAAGCGCCAATCGCGGTTTGCCCGCCCAGTTGCTGCGCCAGGTAGGGCGCGCCCGACAAATGATCGGCGTGGGCATGGGTTTCAAGCAGCCATTCCACGTGCAGCGACTGCGCCCGGACAAACGCGATCACCTGATCGGCCGCCGTGGTGCAGGTGCGGCCGGATTTGGGATCGTAGTCGAGCACCGGGTCGATGATGGCGCAGGCAGTGCCCGCACCAGCATGGACCACGTAGGTGACGGTGGCGGTGGTCTGGTCGAAAAATGCCTGAATCTGTGGCGTCATGAGCGTCGATCGGCGTAAAGGAATACGCCGATTATACGCCTTCAGACAGACCGCGAAAACCGGTCCAGCTCGCCTGCTACAGGTTCAGTTTTGGCAGGTAGTTCCCTGGCAGGATCCCGAACACCGACAGCACGATCAGGATCAGCAGGATGATGAACAGGACGCGCACGATCTGGGCGACCGGGGCGGGCAGCGGCAGCATGCTGACCAGCCACCAGATGAGGCCGAACACGACCAGGTAGATGATGAGGCTTATTAACATATTCATTGTAGTTCCTCGGCAGATTTAACAAGCTCAACAATAACGAAGTTTACGTCACGCATCTGTACGGCACAGCACATAGTTCCCGTTATTCAACAGGTAGCCGGCGCACCGCGCGTGCGCGGCCGCGAAACGGCCGCCCGTACATGGTCTGTATCCCACTCGTGAAATTTTGCCCCCAGACCAGTTGGGCGCGCGGTTCCTGCGGCTCGCTCGACCAGTACCAGAGCCGTTCGAACTGTTCGCGGCAGTTGGCGAACAGCAGTGCCAGCTCGCGCCGGTCCGGCAGTTCGCCCCCGGCGCCGCTGGCCCATTCGCGTGCGGCCGTCCAGGATACTTCCTGTGCTTCTCCCGGCAACAGTACGACGTGATGATCGGGTGTGCCGTCCTTGCGCAGGATCACGCCCGCGTACTGTTCTCCGTCTTGCAGTGCTGTCTTGATGTGGCTGTATTCGCTCATTGCGGGCTCCTCCGATGTCCAGCTTTAGGACAGCAGCGAACGCTTCAAGTTGCAGCCATGTGTTTGATTTCTAAAGATAAATGCCTTGTAGTGATTTGATACTGCAGCGAAATTAATTTGAAAAAACATTGAACCTTGGAACTTGATTCCCCTCAAACCTTGCTCATTCACATCACAAGTAAGGAAACCTCATGACTATTTTTGCTGCCAACGCCAAACACCTCCGTGTCAAAACTTTGGTATCAAGCGTCGCCCTGATCGCCGGTTTCGGCTTGGTGCAAGCCGCGCAGGCCGCGACCGCTTTATATGTATCCCCAAGTGGCAATGACAGCAATGCCGGTACGGCATTGAAGCCTTTCAAGACCCTGGCACGTGCTGCCAGGTCGGCTGTGGCCGGCACCACCGTGAACGTTGCGCCAGGTACCTATTCCGGCAACATCAAGACCACTGCCAACGGCACCGCCAGCGCGCGCATCCGCTGGGTATCGACCACCACCTGGGGCGCGCGCATCGTGCCGGTGTCCGGTTCGACCGTCAAGGTGGCATGGGACAACCGCGGCAATTACGTCGATATCATTGGTTTCCAGGTCGATGGCACCGGCTCCAAGTGGACGGGCGGTATCTATAACGGTGGCTCGTACGACATGATCAAGTCGAACTGGGTGCACCACATCGCCCAGGGCGTGGCCTGCACCAGCGCCGGCGGCTCGGCCATTGGCGTGGACAGCTACTACCGCGGCGTGCGCAGCGATGTCGTAGGCAACCTGGTCAATGACATTGGACCTGCGGGCTGCCGCTTCGTTCAGGGTATCTATATCAGCACCTCGGGCACCGTGAAGAACAACGTGGTGTACCGCGTGGCGGAAGCCGGCATCCACCTGTGGCATGACGCGAACAATGTGATCATCACCAACAACACGGTGGTGGCCTCGCACACCGGCATCATTGTCGGCGGCGGCGACTTCTATCACACCGCCGGCCCTGCCGATTACGTCCAGGTCCGCAGCAACATCGTGTACGACAATGCGATGGGCATTTCGGAGCAGGGCAGGACCGGCACGCATAACGTCTACAGCAACAACCTGGTGGCGCGTAACTCCACCTATAACTGGCAGTTGAAAAATGGCCTGAACCACAGCGCGACCGTGTCCTCGGAACCCTTGTTTGCCGCCTACTCCCGCACCGGCGCGCCCAACCTGCGTCTGACGCTGAGCTCGCCCGCCATCGGCCGCGGTTCACCGATCCAGGCGGAAAGCACCGACTTCCTCGGTCGTCCGCGCAACACCACGACCGGTTTCGATATCGGCGCTTACCAGCACTAAGGCTGGCACACCGGGGGCGAGGGCCGTTCGCCAAACCTGCGTGCTTTGGGGTAGCATCTGACTTATTGATGTGCTCACGGAGACCCGTATGTTGCGAACGACCTTAGCCCTGTGCCTTGGCGCCCTGTTCATGGCGCCAGCCTTCAGCCAGCTTCAAACCAGCGATGCGCCGCCGCCTGCAACGGGCTGGCGCAGCGTGACCGTGGCCGAAGGCCTGTCCCATCCCTGGGGCATGGCCTGGCTGCCGGACGGCCGCCTGCTTGTCACCACCAAGGGTGGTACGCTCTACATCCTCAACGGCAAAAAATTCGAGCCGGTGCCGATGGAGGGTTTGCCTGCCGTGTTCACAGGTGGCCAGGGTGGCCTGCTCGACATTACCGTCCACCCGAACGACAAGAAGAAGGAAGTGCGGGTCTACATGACCATGGCCACCGGCACCGCCGAGGCCAATCGCACCACCCTGGTCCAGGGACTGTTCGACGGCAAACGCCTGCACAGCATCAAAACCCTGTTCCGCGTGCAGCAAGACAAGAGCGGCGGCCAGCATTTTGGCTCGCGCCTGGTGTGGATGGCGGACGTCACTTTGCTGATGAGCATTGGCGACGGCGGCAATCCGCCGCAAAAGGTCGGCGACATGCTGGCCCGCGACCAGGCCCAGAACCTGGCCACCCACCAGGGTTCCATTTTGCACCTGACCGACAGCGGCAAGCCGGCCCCCGGCAATCCGCTGGTGGCGAAAGCCGGCGCGCTGCCGGAAATCTGGAGTTACGGCCACCGTAATATTCAGGGCATGACACGCGATGCCGCCGGCCGCATCTGGGCCACCGAACACGGCCCGAAGGGCGGCGATGAACTCAATCTCATCGAAGGCGCTCAAAACTATGGCTGGCCTTTGCAAAGCTATGGCCGCGACTACCGCACCTCGGAACCCGTCGGGCAGAACGTGGTCGCCGGCATGACCGGGCCAAAAATTGCCTGGGTACCGTCCCCGGGTCCATCCGGCCTGGCTTACTACACAGGCAAGGATTTCCCGCAGTGGCAGGGCAGCCTGTTCAGTGGTGGCCTGGCCAGCATGGACGTGCGCCGTATCGCACTCGACAAGGACGGCAATGTCACCGGGCAGGAACGGCTGGCGATCGGCCAGCGCGTGCGCGACGTCAGGCAGGGGCCCGACGGGCACCTCTACCTGATCACCGACGAAGACAAGGGCAAGCTGCTGATGCTGGTCCCCGAAAAGTAAAACTCAGCGCGAAGCCGCCTTGACCGAGCCGATCCCTTCGACGGATTTATTCACGGTCTTCGGGTTGCCGTAGTAGCTGAGCGAACCCATGCCCTGGACCGTCGCGTCCAGGCGCTCGCTCGCGTACACCTTGACCGCGCCGATGCCTTCGAAACTCACGTTGGCGTGCGCAGCGAGCAAATCCTTGGTATCCACGTCGCCCACACCCTGTGCCTGCAACTTGAGCAGTTTGACGCTGCCGTTGGCGACCAGCTTGCCGGCGCCCTGGAAGCCGATGTCGAGCAGGTCGCCGGTGATATTGTTGAGCTCCGCATAGCCAGCGCCTTCCACCTGGAAATTGCGCAGCGCGGGCAGCGCGATCAAAATCTTCGCATCGTTCTTGACTTCGCCCTTGTAGTTTTTGGGGAAGGTGATCACCAGCGTGCCGTTGACGACTTTGCTTTCCACGCTGTTCAGAAATTTATCGTCGCCCTGGAACACCACGGACTGGGCTTTGCCCGCGTGAACAATCATATTGATCGGCCCTTGCACGCTCACGCCGTTGAACGCGGGTACGGTACGGGTCTGTTCGGCGGCGCCGGCAGTGGCACATGTCAGCATCAGGGCGATAATCAGGGGAGCGCGCATGGGAGTGGTCCTGTTGTTTATGAAGTGAAGCCATTCTAGGGGCTGGCCTTGCGCGCCGGGCCCGCTTTGCGACAGGCCGCATTTTGGCAGGTATCAACGGTAGAAAGCGGTCAGCGGCTGCCAGCGCCGCGCTGTTGAAAACGACGGTCGGCGCAGCAATGCCGGTCGAAGCTGGTTGGACTTAAACAACAGATGCGCCAACCGTGCGCGGGTTACAAATGTTACAAGTTAAAATTTGCCCATCTAGTGAGCGCGAGCGTTGGGGGTAATTTGGTTACTTGGGTGTATGACGAAATTGGCTGTGCGGGCGCCATCCTTGACGAATTCTGTATTCGCGACCTGGGCGGGCATACGGTCGGCTGGGTGTTCGGGCTGTCGGTGTTCTCTCTCAAAGGCGAACATATCGGCTGGTGCGAAGAGGGCGTCTTCTACGATATCCACAACAATGTGGTCGGCTTCATTGCCGGCGCGACCGGCTTGCCGCTCGAGGCGCCCGCCCTGGCCCCCGAACCGGCGCTGCCCCCATTCAGCAAGCGCCCCCATGTGCCAGCCTTGCGCGGCCGCGTGGCGCGCCCCAAGGGCGGGCGCTGGTCGGCCTATTGCATCGCCACCTATCTGGGCGTGTCCGGCCTGCCGCCTTCCGGCCTGGCTTACCTGCCACGCCGACCGCTGCCTGGCCGCCCCGGCGGCAGCGAACTGGCGCGCTAAGGCGCGAAAAGACACATTTGCTACACCTTGAACAAACGATGCTTTGCGTGTGTAATCAGCAATGTTAAGATGAAATTCACATTTCATCCTGACGCCAAGTCCGGACCGAAGATTTAACAATTGCACGCGAAGATCTGGGCTTTGGATGCTTGCTAATTTCAATTTCTTGTCGCATGGCGGCGAGATGGGCGCCTTGATGCGCGCCACCGATTGGGGCCCCACCGCGCTGGGACCGACGGCGCACTGGCCGGCTCTGCTGCAAAGCACGATCCGCCTGATCCTCACGTCCAGCCACCCCATGTTCCTGTGGTGGGGCCCGGACCTGATCCAGTTCTATAACGATGCGTATCGCCGCACCATGGGACCGGAGCGCCATCCGGGCGCGCTTGGCCAGCCGGGGCGCGCCTGCTGGGAAGAAATCTGGCCCATCATCGGCCCGCAAATCGAGATGGTGATGGCCGGTGGCGGATCGACCTGGAATGAAGACCAGCTCGTGCCCGTGACCCGGCATGGCCGGCGCGAGGACGTGTGGTGGACCTACGGTTACAGCCCGATCGAGGACAGCGAAGGCGTGCAGGGTGTGCTGGTCGTGTGCAACGACGTCACCGAACAACATCGCGCCCGGGCCGCGCTGGAGCAGATGAATCTGGCGCTCACCGAGCAGATCCGTCAGCGCGAACTGGCGCAGCAGCACGAAGCGCTGCAAGCCTCGCAACGCCAGCGGGCGGAGGAGGACCTGCATGCCCAGCGTGAAGCCGAAGCCGAGCGACTGCGCACACTGTTCGAACAAGCGCACGGCTTCATGTGCATTTTGCGCGGGCCCAGCCATATTTTCGAGTTCGCCAATGCCGCCTACCAGCGCCTGGTGGGCGCGCGCGTACTGATCGGCAAGCCGATCCGCGAAGCCTTGCCCGATCTGGCCGGTCAGGGCATCTACGAACTGCTCGATAAAGTCTACCTGAACGGCGAACCTTTCAAAGCGGCAGATCTGCTGGTCAATTTCCGCCACACGCCGAACAGCGAGCCGAGCGATGCCTTTCTCGATTTCGTGTATCAGCCGATCGTCATGGCAGGCCAGGTCAGCGGCATCTTCGTGCAGGGCTTCGACGCCACCGAACGCACCATGGCGCGCCAGGCCCTGCAGCGCAGTGAATTGCGCCTGAAGGAGGGCATGAAGGCGGCCGGGATGGTGGTGTGGGACTGGGACCTGGCCAGCAACCAGGTCCTGTTCTCGGACAACGCGCCCGAACTGTTCGGCGCCAGCTGGAACAGCATGCCCGAAGTGTGGCAGGCGCTGGACCCGGACGACCTGCGCCGGCTCGAGGCCGAACGGCGCGCCGCCCTGGCCAACGGTGGCAGTTACAGCGAGATCGTGCGCCTGCTGCGGCCCGACAACGGCCAGCTGGTATGGCTGCATGTGCGCGGGACGGTGGTGCCCGACAGCGACGGCCGGCCGCATCACATCCGCGGGGTGTCGGTCGACGTCAGCGCCCGCAAACGGGCCGAGGAATCGCTGCGCGAGGCAAGCCGCCACAAGGACGAGTTCCTGGCCATGCTGTCGCACGAGCTGCGCAACCCGCTGGCGCCCATCCGCTCGGCCGCGCACTTGCTCGGCATGGCGCCGGATAACGTGGCGCGGGTACGGCAGTCGAGCCAGATCATCGAACGCCAGGTCAATCACATGACCAGTCTGATCAACGATCTGCTGGACGTGTCGCGCGTGAACACCGGGCTGGTGACGCTCGAGATGCAGCCGATCGACGTGCACCAGGTGGTGCTGGAGTCGCTTGAACAAACCCAGCCCCTGATGCATGAGCGAGCCCATACGCTGAGCGTCGATGCGCCGGCGGAAGGCGAGGTGACGGTGCTGGGCGACCGCAAACGGCTGGTGCAGGTGCTGACCAATCTGCTGCACAACGCCGCCAAATATACGCCACCGGGAGGCGCCATCGCGCTCACGGTCAGCCACCATGCGGGCATGGTGGAATTGCATGTCAGCGACAATGGCATCGGCGTCGACGCCGATCTGATGCCGCATATTTTCGAATTGTTCACGCAGGAGAAGCGCTCGTCTGACCGGGCCCAGGGCGGTCTCGGTCTGGGCCTGGCCCTGGTGCGCAGCCTGGTGTCGCTGCACGGCGGCCATGTGACGGCCGCCAGCGGCGGCGCGGGCGAGGGCGCCACCTTCTCCGTCTATCTGCAGCGCCACGGGCAGCGCGCCACCACCCACGCCGGCGCCAGCGCACAGCGCGCGCCGGGCGCGGTATTGCGCCTGATGGTGGTGGACGATAACCAGGACGCCGCCAACGCCCTGGCAATTCTGCTCGAAATGGAAGGGCACAGCGTCGCGGTTGAACACGATCCGCAGCGCGCGCTGGCGCGGGCGGCGCAGTTTTGCCCCCATGCCTGCCTGCTCGACATTGGCTTGCCAGGGATGGATGGCTACGAACTGGCGCGCCGCCTGCGCGCCAGCGAGGCAACCGCCGGCGCGACCTTTATCGCGCTGACCGGCTATCGAAATAAATATGGCCGCGAAACGTCGGTCTCGGCCGGTTTCGACTACTATTTCGTCAAGCCCGCCAAAACATGCGAGCTGATGACGGTGCTGGCCGGGATCCGGCCGGCGCCCCCGGACTTGCTTGCCGCGGCGGGTGTCCGACAGAACAGGTCTTGACCGGGAGGCAAGCATGACCAATTTACACCCCAGTACCGTCGCCTTGCTGCGCACACTGGGAGCGGATTGGTCCGCCCGTGCCGCCCCCGACGGTGCCGATGATGCGCGTGCGATCCAGACCGCCCTGCGCGCATGGGAAAACCGCTTGTACCACGTGCTGCCCGCCGCCAGCCGCGACAGTGCCACCTGGCCGGCCGCGCCTGAACTGCTTGCCGCGCTGCGCGCCAGCCTGGCCGATCAGCGTGCCACACCGGCGGGCGCGTACCTGGCGTACTGCCTGGTGCGCTGCGGTTGCCGCGACAGCGCCACCATCGACGGCCTGTGCGCCTGGGATGCGCAATTATTTCGCTGGCAGGCGGCCGGCTATTCGGCCCGTGATCTGCTCGCCAAATTCAATGCGATCGGCATGGCCGGCCAGCCCGGCGCGGACGCTCTCGATCGGTTCGACGCCCGGCTGGCCGATCCTGGCGCTGCGCTGGCCGAATACGGCAGCAGCCATTGTGCCGGCACCTTGCTGCAGGGGCGCTGGTTTGTCGCATCCCTGTGCGATAACGACGGTTGTCCGAACTATGCGGGCCTGTTGACCAGCATTGCCAACCGTGCGCTTCTGCCCATCACCGCAGTGACGCAGGAATCGACGGAATCGGCATTCGCGCACCTGGCCGACAGCGACTATGGCGCATTGGTCGAACGGTTTCAGGCCGAGATCGACACCTGGGTGCCGAAAAAAATCCAGCACGCGTATCTGTTCAGCGAGCCGGAAACCTGGTGGCAGATCAGCTTTGCGTTTGCCGGCGCCCCCGAGCACATGATCGTCCCGGGCGACTGGTCCTGGGTCAACGACGCCGGGCTCGCCCTGCGCTGCGACGCGATACTGGCGCGCCTTGGCCGGCCGGAACGGGTGCTGAAATTCGGGCCCGGCCGCAACGAGGGAGAGTCAGCGGGGGCCTACGTCGTGGCGCGGCCCGAAGCGTTTGCCGGTGTATGTGCCGAGCTGGGTATTCCGCTCAGCGATTTTACGGGCATCCTTCATACCTGAGGCAGGCCGGACGGGGGAGCGGCTGTCTCCGGCATGGCCGGCGCGGGCGAACGCTGGAAGCGCGGCGGTGCCGTCTGCGCGGCCGCCAGTGCCAGTGCGTCGCGCGTGATGCGCAGCGCCTGCTTGGCGGCATACCGTTCCAGCACCTGTTCCTGCATGATGTCGCCCACAATACCGCGCAACATCAGAAAGCGCTGCGCGACGTTGTCGCCGAAGGCGCGTTGCAGGCGCATTTTTTCCAGTGTGGCGCGGGCCGCGATGGCGCGCTCGTCGATGATGTCCTCGGTCTCGTCCATGATTGAATCCTCCTGGAACGACTTTACGCCGCGGTGCTCTGCATTGTTTGCGCTAAATCATGTTGATGGGGAGCGCGGGAAAAGCGTTGTAATCGCGGCCGATTTTGCAGCGCCGCAGGCAAGTGCCGCGACAAACACGGGCATTGCGTTTGCACGCGAGTATTTGTACCATGTTGATCTTTGTTTAAGTTGGAAAACGCCGCAGAGCGAATCGATTGCGGCTGTCTGACTTGGCGCTTTGAGGTCCTATGCGGTTTCCTTACATTTCCCTTGGTTTTTTCCTGCTTACGCTGGCCGCCACCGGCCTGAGCGCCTATCTGTCGAGCACCTCGTGCGCATTCGGCTTTGGCGGTTTTCAGTGCAACGGCTGGGTAGGGCAGATCAGCGGCCTGCTGTTCGGCTGGTCGATGTTGGCCGTTGTTGTCATTCCGCTCTCGTTTATCGTCGCCCTCTGGCGTCTGATCCGTTGGCAGCGCCGCAGGCGGGCACCCCAAAGCTGACCGGCCCGGGCAGAAAGCCGTTACCATGGACAAGTTTTCAGCAGCTCGCTACACTCCCGTTCACATCCAACACTGACTGCCGCCATGCGTATTTTTTCGACTGTCCTGCTCGCGCTTGCGGGCGCCGCACTCCTGCCGGCCCAGGCCGCGCCCAAGACACGTGCCGAGCTCGGCCTTTCGGTAAAGCTGCCGTTGCCGACGCCATCCGCGCCGGTCATGGCCAAGACCCCGCGCTACGAAGAGGTGGTGCCGATGGTGCATAGTTTGAACAAGATCCTCGGTTCCTACCCGCCCAAGCTGAACACGAAAGAAGAGCGGGCCAAGGCATTCACCCTGTGGGAGCGCTCATTGCAGCAAGCCTGGCAAATTGAAAAACAGGAACCGAACAGCGAAAACGCGCTGTTCCTCCTGTCGGAACTGTACCGCCTTGGACACAACCTCGATGTGAGCGATACCGCGCCCCGCGCCACTGAAACGGTCGACCGCTGCGTGGAAAAATATCCGGATTCGGTGCGTTGCCATTTTTCCGCCGCCTATCTGTACCTGTCGCTCAATCCCTCGACCTTGCCGAAAGCGATGAAGAGCCTGGAGCGCTTGCGCGCAATGAGCGCGCCGCGTGTCAACAGCGAAGTTGAGCGGGGAATCTTCTTTGCCCACCTGTACGCTGGCGACAAGGAAAAAGCTTCAGCGCAGCTCGATTATGTGGTGTCGGTGAATCCGACCACGCCCTGGGTGGAACAGGGGCGCAAGGCGATCCGGGAAGGGCGCCTGGAAAAAGTCGAATGAGGTACAGCGGCGTGTACGCATAAAAAAACCCGCCGTCTCGGGAAGATAGGCGGGTCTGCTGGTGCCCCGAGCCGGAATCGAACCGGCACGCCCTTGCGAGCACGAGATTTTAAGTCTCGGGTGTCTACCAGTTTCACCATCGGGGCAGCGGGCAGGATTTTAGCACATGGATTCGCCCGGACGGCCACTTTCGCCACCTGCGCGCTTGGTGTAGCATGCGTGGCGGCGCCGGCTCGAGGCGGCCGCGGTACATACAAGGACAGCAATTGAACATCACCATCAACGAGGAACTGCGTTCCTTCATCGATCCGCTCACCCATAATGAATATGCCGCCCTCGAACGCAGCCTGCTGGCCGAAGGCTGCCGCGACGCGCTGGTGCTGTGGGGCGAGGTCCTGATCGACGGGCATAATCGCTACGCTATCTGCAGCAAGCACAATATCGAATTCCGCACGGTGCAGAACACCAATTTCGCTTCGCTGGACGACGTCATGCTGTGGGTGATCGACAACCACCTGGCGCGGCGCAGCGTGTCCGACTACCAGCGCGGTGTGCTGGCCTTGCGCAAGAAGGATATCGTCGCCGCGCGCGTGGCCCAGCGCGCAGCCGAGCCGGAAGCGCCGGCCGCCGATGCGCCCAAGGTGCCCGAGTCGCCACCGTGGAATACACGTGAAGACGTGGCAAAGGCCGCGCGCGTGTCGAGCAAGACCATCAGTCAGATCGAACGCATCCAGAAGGCGGCCACGCCGCAGCTGGTTGAGG
>DASWMN010000328.1:0-19405 GCA_036399735.1 Telluria sp.
CCCGGTGCTGGTCAGCGATGCCGATTCGAATCTGAGTTGCGCGCTGCAGGGTCTCGGTCTGGCTCAGCTTGCCACTTACCAGGCGAGACCGCATCTGGCCGACGGCAGCCTGGTGCAAGTCCTGCCGGAAGTGCAATTGCGTGAGATGCCGGTGTCACTGCTGTATCCCAAGGGACGCATGGCCGCGCCCAAGCTGAGCGCTTTCGCTGCGTGGCTGGCCGCGCTGTTTGCTGACGATGCCGACCTGTGCCTCGGGCAAGGCGGCGCCCTCCCTGGGCCAGCACATAATTAAGGCGGCGCCTGCGCGGGGGGCATGAACTGAAAGCGCTCGCCGCGCTTGAGGTAGACGATTTTTCCCTCCAGCCCGGCAGCACGCACGGCCTGCTCGAAGTCGGATAGGGGCGACTTGAAGACGTCGTAATCGTCGAAGTGGATGGGGATTGCTTTGGCCGGCGCGATGATGCGCAGCATTTCCACCCCGTCTTTTCCATCCATGGTCACCTTGACCATTTTCAGGATACGGGTGCCGCCCAGGTGCAGCAAAGCCAGGTCGATGTCGGGAAAGCGGTGCGGGATCAGCGCGATCGCGTCGTGCACCAGCGTGTCGCCGCTGATGTACATGCGAAACGCGGCCTGGCCCGGCAAGGCCGCAAAGTCCAGCATCGATCCCATTACGTCCGGCAGCAGGGCGTCGACCGGCCCCGGACCATGGCGGCCCGGCATGGCGCTGATGGTTAGCCGGGCCGGGCCGCGGCGCAGTTCGAGCGACTCCCAGGTGCCCAGCGACACCGCCTTGCTGAAGCCGAGCGCACGCAGCTGGGCAACCGCCTCGTGCGTGCTGACGATGGGAACCTCGCGCGGCAGCTTTGCCTGCACCACACGGTCGAAATGGTCTTCGTGCATGTGCGAGAGGATGACCAGGTCAATCGGCGGCAGTTGCGCCAGTTCCAGTGCCGGATTGCTCAGGCGCTCGGCCCGCAGGCCGTAGCCGAGATGGACATGGTCGCCCTTGTGCAGGAAATTGGGATCGGTCAGGATGGTGAAGCCCTGGTAGCGGATCAGCACGGTCGCCGTGCCGATGAACTGCACCGTGCCGCTGTCCGTGGCAGCCTCCCCCCTGGTGGGCGCCAGATCCAGCACATGGGTAGCGACGGGGGCAAGCGGCTGCGCTTCGCCCGCAACACAGAGAGCGCACAAAATGAACCACAGGACGAGCTGAGCGGCACTACGCATGCTGGACTCCGGACTGGCGACGACTGGTGTTGGACCGATTCGAAACCCGGCAGTTCAAGCCTGCGCCCTGCATTTGCGTGTATCCTTGCACCATGCATTCGCTCACGCCCGCGCCTGCCTTGCAACCATTCGTCAGGCAACTTTGGTATGCCGAATCGCCCGCCGAGGCGAGTGCGGTGCGCGAGCACGTCTTGCCGACCGGCCAGATGCATCTGGTGTTCCGCCTGGAGGGTCCGGCCCTCAAACTGTTCACGGGACCGGACGACCTGACCGGGTCCATTGTGCGCGAACCCGTGGTGGTTGGTCCCCGCGCCAGTTTTTATGCGAAGGAAAGTGGCGCATCCGTGACCTCCATCGGTGTCCAGCTGCTGCCTGGCGCGGCCATGGGCCTGTTTGGCGTCAGCGCGGCGGAGCTGGCTGAGCGTCACACCCCCTTGTCCGATTTATGGGGCGCGGCAGGCCGTAGCGCGCTCGACCAGATGGCACAGGCGCGCGATCCGCAAGCCTGCCTGCAGACACTTGAAAGCATCCTTGCCCGGCAGCTGCCGCGCATCAAGGCCATGCATCCCGCCGTGGCGCAGCTGCTGGCCCGGCCCGGCCAGCTGGCGCGCATCGATACGCTCGTGCGCGATAGCTGCTACAGCCACCGCGGCTTCATCGCGCTGTTTCGCCAGGCGACGGGCATGAGTCCCAAACGTTATGCGCGCCTGATGCGTTTTCGCGCCGTGCTCGCCAGCTTGCGGCGCCAGCCCGGCGTCCCTTTGGGCATGCTGGCGCTGGACGCCGGCTATAGCGACCAGTCGCACATGCAGCGCGAATTTCGCGCCTTCGCCGGTCTGACGCCGCTGCAATACCTGCAGCGCGATCCGGCCGAGGCCAATCACGTGGTGCTACGCCAGGTCAATTTTGTTCAAGACCGCGCATCCGCGGCGCGCTACAGTGCAAGCTCATTGACCTAGGAGAACAAGATGATCCATGAACTGTTTGCTTACCTGTGTGTTCCGGATGCCGGCAAGGCGATTGATTACTATTGCAAGGCGTTCGGCGCGACCGAAAAGTTCCGGCTGGTGGAGCCGGGCGGGCGCATTGGCCATGCGGAACTGGATTTCGGCCCGGTCACGCTGATGCTGTCCGATGAGTTCCCCGAATGCGGCATCCGTTCACCGCTGGCGCTGGGCGGCAGTCCGGTCACCATCCACCTGCACGTGGACAACGCGGATGCGGTGATTGCACGCGCGGTGGAGGCCGGCGCGACACTGGAGCGTCCGCCCCAGGACGAGTTTTATGGCGAGCGCGGCGGCGTGGTGCGTGATCCCTTCGGGCACCGCTGGAACATTGGCCACAGCATTGAAGTGCTGTCGCCGCAGGAAATGCAGCGCCGCTACGATGCCTTGCTGGCCGGGACCGAACAATCGGTTTAGAGCTTGGCGATCGATACCTCGGTTGACTTGACCAGGGCAATCACTTCGCTGCCCACCTTCAGATCGAGATCGTTGATCGAACGCGTGGTGATGACCGAGGTGACGATGCCGTGGGCGGTCTCGACATCGACTTCCGACACCACCGAGCCGGTGATGATTTCCTTGATGATGCCGCGGAACTGGTTGCGTACATTGATTTGGGTAATGGCCATGGTGTGTCCTTTTGATCGACGGGTTAGTAACTGATGGGAAGGCCGCGGAAAGCGGAAATCGGTTCCTTGCCCAAGGTATAGGGCGCGCCATGCACGAACATCTTGAGTTCGCCCGGCTGGAAGGCAAGCCAGGCCTCGCCCGTGGTCAGTGGCGCCGTGGCAATCACGGCCATGCGGTCGTCCAGATGGTTGTGCTGGCTGAAGTTGATGGCCAGATCGCAATCGATCAGGCGTGCATCGCGGAATGGGTATTCGCGCACCACATAGTGCAGGGCAGTGGAACAGTGCGCGAAGAACAGGTCGCCATCGGACAGGATGAAGTTGAAACTGCCGTAAGTGGCAATCTCAGCGGCAATTTCGGCCACGGCGGCAAACAGATCGGAACGGGCCGGTGCCCCGCGCGAGTAGCGCTGCAGCAAGGACGAAAGCAGGTGGCAGAAGGCGCGCTCGCTGTCGGTTTCGCCCACCGCGCTGTAATGCGGCGTGTGGACAGGGAAGTATTCTTTCAGGTCGCCATTGTGGGCAAAGGACCAGCTCTTGCCCCACAGCGTGCGGGTGAAAGGATGGCTGTTCTCGGGCGAGGTGCTGCCCTGGGTCGCCTTGCGGATATGCGCCACCACATTGCGCGCCCGCTTGGGCGCCTGGCGGATGCTGGCCGCCAGTGGCGAATCGGAAGATGCCTGCAGATCGGTAATCAGATGGCAGCCGGCCGCGTCGTGAAAGGCAATGCCCCAGCCGTCCGAATGCTCGGCCGTGCGGCCGCCACGTTCGGCAAAGCCGGCGAAGCTGAATCCCAGTCCCGCTGGCTTGCTGCTGTTCATTCCCAAAAGCTGGCACATGCTCGTTTCCTTTCATTCTGGAATCGATCATAGGTTTCAATGCCGGCGCCGTGAACGAATGTTTTCGAGAATGGATATAGCAAATGCTTCCTTGGGCGCGGCGGCAAGCTCGCATAGACTGGCCGCAGTCCATTGCCCACGAGGTGTGTTGTGTCTTATCCCGCTCTGATTGCCTATCTGGCGCGCCTGTCCGACCCGACTGGCGCGCCGTCGAGCCTGTGGTTGAACCCGCAAGGCCAGGCTGAAGGTCGCTTTTTCAATTGCACGCTGACCAGTGCCTTCCAGCCGGTGCGCGACGTTGCCAGCGGCGAATTGCGGGCGTACGAGGCCGTTGCCCGCAATGCCGAGCCGGCCGACGACAGCCCCTCGCTGTGGCGCCAGCTCGACCATGCCGCCAGTGATGACGAGTCGGTGGAGCTGGACCGCCTGTGCCGGATGCTGCATGCGATCAATTTCTTTCGCCAAGCCGATGGCAAGCAAACCGATCTGTATCTGAGCGTGCACGACCGCCTTCTCAGTGCGGTGAGCATCAACCACGGCCACGCTTTCCGCCGCATTCTGGACGCGCTCGGTCTGCCGGCGGACCGGGTTGTGCTGCAATTGCCGGCGGTCAGCCCGAACCAGCGCTGGCTGCTCAATTACGTCACGGATAATTACAAACGCAATGGTTTCCGCATGGCGCTCAATCTGACCGCCCCCGAACGGGCCGCCGAATTGCTCACGCAAGTGCAGCCGGCCGCGCTGCGCATCGACGCCGACAAGGTGACGGACGACGATACCCTGGCGCGCCTGATCACCTTGGCCCACAAGCACGACGTCCATCTGATCGTCCGCAAAGTGCAGACGCTGGAAACGATCGGCCAGCTGGTGCGCATTTCGGGCGCGCTGGGCTTGCCGGTGCAGGCCCAGGGCTACGCGATTGCGCCGCCGCGCGAGAGCATTGTCGGCGATGCGCTGCTGCAAAAAAACACGCCACCGGACCAGGAGGTGCGGTGGCGTGCGCCAAGCAGTGATGCCTGAAAAGTCAGGGGCCCGGCACGTGCGTGCCAGGCCCGCTTCCCTTTAAGCGGTTTTCGACGCCGACAGGCGCTTCAGACGTTCCAGCGCGCTTTCGCCGCTCTTGTCGTCCTGGGCCACCGATTTGCGGATCGCGTCCAGTTCCGCCTTCTGGTCCAGCGGCTTCTGGCCGATATCGGCCACGATGCGCAGGCCTTCGGCTTCGGTGCTGACCTTTTGCGCGCGCCGGGTCAGGGCGTTCAGCGCGGTCGAATTGCCTTTCATGCCGGACAGTCCGGACAACTGGGCCTGACGCTCCATGCGCATTTCCTGCAGATCCTTCTGGGCCTTGGCGGCAGCGAGCTGCTGCATCGCTTTCTTGGCTTGCGCGTCGAACTCGGCCAGCTGCTGGCTGAGCGCGTCGATGATCTTCTGCAGTTCATCCATGTAAGCCTTGGCGTCGGCTTCTTCCTGGATTTCCTGCGGCAGGCGGCTCTTGTTTGCTTCCAGTTCATCGCAGAACATGGTGACGGTCGCTTCTGAAATGCTGCCGGCGGCCAGGCGCTCGGCCAGTTTTTCGGTGGCTTTCTCGTCGTTGTCGATCAGGTTGCGCAGATTGACCACGTCCTGGTGTTCTTTCTCGAAGGCCGAGCGGGCTTGTGCCAGCACTTGCGCGGTTTCGCGCAGCGTGTCGGCCAGGCGGTCGCGGTCCGCTTCGGTTGCCGTTTCAGGGTCGAAGTTGGCGATCGTTTCCGAAATACGGTCACCGAGCACGCCAAAATGCTTCGAAATCAGTCGTGCGGTCAGTCCCCATCCACTTGCGTTGCTCATTTTAGAATCCCTTTCAATTATTAGAAAACTGCCTTCACTCGTATCGTTTATTGCAAAACGATGCGTTCTTGCTCCATCGGTATCCCGATCACGAAATCGACGTGGATACCGCGTTTCGACGTATCACCGTTGACGCTGTCGATGATTTCCGTCGTGATAATCAGATACTCCCGGCCGCCGCCCGCCAGTTCCCGCACATACGGCATGTAATACATTTCCTGCTTCAATCCCTGCATGCCGCCGGCATCATCGATGCGCGTTTCCTTGCCGAAGAAAGGACGTACAAAGGGGGCATCGGTATTGCCTGCATCCCGCGTGTAGTCGATGCGGTCGTTCTCGCCAAATACCGATTGCAGTTCCGCTTCGCTCAGGCTGTCGGCCAGTTGCTCGCGCCACAGCGTGTACGACTGGTCGCCCAGACCTGCGCCGGCGACGCCGGTGTAGGCATCCTGGTCCTCCGCCGTTTCCGGCACCACCCGCGCCAGCTGGGTGCAGTACATGATCTCGGCGATATCGCCATCCGGCTCGGCATACACTTGCAAAAACTTTTCGTCGGCATCCTGGTCGCCCTTGGCCAGGTAAAAGCGGAACAGGGCGCCGTCCAGGTTCAGCTTGATCTGCGATACCGCCAGCACCAGGTTGTCGCCATCGGCCGGCATGGCGATCAGCGACCCGTTAGCCTGGGCCCGGATCACCGAGCCTTTTTGCATCTGTACCACGCTGCCGATTCTTGCGCCCATCGGCAAGCCCGCATCTTCACGCCGTGCTTTTCCATCCATGCCGTGCTTGCCGGCCATGCCACGCATATAACTGAATACATTCTTCCAAGCCATCTCAGTTCCTATCAAACGAATAATTTGCCGAGCTTGGTGCGCTGCCGCGGCGCAGGAACTTCCAGCCGAAGTAGAGCGCCCAGCCCACCACCGCAATAATCAGCAGCCAGGCGAAGGTGCGCAGTACCGACATGAAGAAGGAGCCGCCGCCCGGTGGCGCGGCGGCCGCGCCGTTATTCCCGCCTGCACCTGGATAACCGTTCACCTGGGCATGCGATGGGCTCATTGCGCGGCCCAGCAGGAAACCGGTGACGATATTGCCGAAACCACTGTTGCCATTGCCATTGTTAATGATGATCGGCGCTGGCCCGTAACCCGGCTGTGCGCCACCGTTGCCCCCGTACGAAGGCACCGGTTGCATCGGCGCTGGCGGCGGGGCGTTGCGCGCTTGCTCGGCGGCCTTGCGTTCGTCCAGCGTGCGCAGGGCGTTGGCTTGCGAATCGCCTTTGCTCAAACCTTGCGACAGCGCCGAGTTCGATTTCTGTGGCGCGCTTGCCGTGTCCTGGCGCGGGGCCGTGCTGCCAAACGAGCCGAAGCCGCCGCTGCGGGAAGGCGAGGGTGCGGCGGCCGGTGCGCTCGGTGGCGGCGCCGGTGTGCTGGTGCGGCCACCAAACGAGCCAAAACTGCGGCTTGGCGACGAAGTTGTGCGACTGCTACTTGCGGACGAGGATTTTCCAGAGGAAAATCCGCTCTTGAACGAGCTCGTGTTTGAAGGCCGCGCAACGGCGACGTCGGTGACGACGGGCAGCATCAAAGCGAGCAACAGCGCAATCTTGAAGGACTTCATCATTTTGGAGCCGTTAGTAAAGGTTGAAATAAGAATAACTGGACAAATGGTGCCATGCACCGGTAAAAAAAGGCAAGATTTACCATGACTCGACGCTACCTCGACATGAACCAGCATGATGCGCTTTACACTGTAGCGCGCCGCTATCCCGGCGGGCTGGAAGTGCTCGCCAAAGACATCGGCATTTCCGTCAATGTCTTACGCAACAAGCTTTCTCCGACCATCGGCTCGCACTATCCCTCGTTCGAGGAAGTGTCGGTCATCGTCGAACATTGCCACAAGGCCGGCGTGGCCGACTCGCACATGCCACTGCATGCCATGCTGGCCCGCCACGGCCTGGCGGCCTTTGTCATTCCCCATCCCGAGCAGGCCGCGCGCGACGATCTGTCGCAAACGGTGTGCCGCGTCATGAGCGAGGTCGGCGCGGTGGCCGAAGCCGTGTCGACTGCCTTGATCGACGGCGTGGTCACCGTTGCCGAGGCGGACCTGATCGAGCGTGAATTCCACGCTGCCCTGTCGGCCCTGGGCGAATGGCGCGCCCGGCTGCGCATGAAGGCGGGCGTCGATCCGCTCTGATCAGCGCGACGGCGTCGAGCGCTGCGGCGCGGGCCGGAGCGACTTCAGGAACAGCCCGAGGCCGCCAAAGGCCAGCGTCACGATGCAGATCAGTTCGAAAGCCGACATGGTGCGCAGATTCATGCTCACCGACGAGATCACGCCGAACACCAGTGCACCGAAGGAGCCGATCGCAACCAGCCAGCCCAGGTAGTTTTTGGCGTTGTAAAACACCATGGCGATACCGATGATGAGAGGAATCATGATCATGCCGCCGGTGACGCCGTAACCGCCGCCGATACCGAACAGGCGCGAGCCCAGTCCGAAATTGGAACTGACGACGATCCCGTTGAGCAGCAGGTAAAAGCCGCCGCACATCATGATCAGGCCGAGGAAAAATTGGCCGCTGCCACCGCTGGTTCCGCCTGCTCCGTTCATTGGTAAATCCCTTTTCTGGTTCGTTAGTGCCGACATTTTAGCAAATAATATTATTAGTAATGCATCATTTTGATGCAGTAGACGAAGAGTAAAGCTTTGATCATTCCAGTACCACGGTTATTTTTCCGGCGCATTACCGCGCTGGCGCTTGTTTTAGCAGCAGGGGGCGCCCAGGCCAAGTTCATGGCTGGCGTAGCGCCCGCGGACTTCACCCAGTGCAAGCAGTTTTTCGCCGGCGGCAAGGTGCCGGTATTCCAGTCGCATAGTCCGGCCAAGGCGCGGCCCTTGTGCTACGACGCCTTCGCGGTGCTCCATTCGGGCACTACCAGAACGCCACTGTATGTCGCGGAACGCATCAACAAGTTCGTTTTGCAGGATGCGGCCGGCGAAAAGCGCAGCAACCGCTTCTTTGCCGATGCGCGCCTGCCGCCCTCGGAACGGGCCGCGCTGGACGACTATAAAGGCAGCGGCTACGCGCGCGGGCACATGGCGCCGGCGGCGAATATGGCCAATCCGGAAGCGATGGCGCAGAGTTTTTCACTGGCCAATATGGTGCCCCAGGCGCCGCGCAACAATCAGGGGCCGTGGGCGGGGATTGAAAAAGCCACCCGCAAGTACGCCATGCGCGCCAGCGGCGACGTGTATGTGATTACCGGGCCGGTGTTTGACGATTCGGGCGAGGCGATTGGCCCCAATCGGGTGCGGGTACCGCGCTATCTGTTCAAACTGGTGTACGACCCGGTGGCGCAACGGGCGTGGGCGCACTGGCTGGAAAACACCGAGCAGGCACGCACCGGGCGGCCGATCGATTATGCGGAGCTGGTGCGCCGCACCGGGATCGAGTTTTTGCCGGGGCTGACGGTCCGCTGACGGCGACAGGCCGTATCGTCGGGTGTACATATGAAGATGCGCGTACCTGGTTCATGGACGAGAAGGCGCGCCGCCCGAAGAAGTTGAACTAACAATCTATTCATGGCACGATGGGCCTAATCTAACCCTTGAAATTGCCATGAACACTGAACAGAGCGACCGCAAGAATGCAACGCCTTCATCCGCCGGTATCAGTTCGATCGCCGCTGCCCAGCAGGACATGCGCCAGGGCTATCTGGGTGGCGCCCCTGGCGCACTGGTCTCCGGTCTGATGTGGGTCATGGCCGGCTGCGTTGCCACCTGGGTGTCGCCACAGCGTGCGGTCTGGGCCTTGTTCATCGGCGGCATGTTCATTCATCCGGTTGCCGTATTGTGCGCCAAGCTGATCGGGCAGCCGGGCAAGCACAGCGCAGGCAATCCACTTGGCGCGCTGGCCATGGCCACGACCATCTGGATGATCATGATGCTGCCGCTGGCCTACGGCATATCGCTGTGGCGCATCGACTTGTTCTTTCCCGCGATGCTGTTCGTGATCGGTGGCCGCTATCTCTGCTTCCAGATGCTGTACGGGATGCGCCTGTACTGGGTCTTTGGGGCCATTCTGGGATCGGCCGGCTACGCGCTTGCCAGCCTGCACGCGGCGGTGGCGCTCAGTGCATTTACTGGTGGCCTGATCGAGATTGCGGTCGCGTTCTTGCTGGCGCTCAGCGCGCGCCGCAAAGCCGCCGCGCTGCCTGCCGTGGCCTGAGAGTACCTTCTCATGCGCCCACTTCGCTACTCGATCAATCTGACCCTGGATGGCTGCTACGATCACCAGGCCATGATGCCGGATGAAGAGCTGCATCGCCACGCAACCCGTCATATCGCGCAGGCGGATGCGCTCATCTTTGGACGTGTGACATATGGCTTGATGGAAGCGGGGTGGCGCCATCCCGCACAAGAGGGCGAGCGGCCCGCCTGGACGGTGCCGTTCGCCCGTACCATCAACGAGGCCAAAAAGTATGTCGTTTCAAGTACGCTTGAACGGCTCGACTGGAATGCGGAATTCTTGCGCGGCGATCTGAAGGAAGCGGTCTAGCAGCTGAAGCGGCAGCCGGGCAATGGCCTGTTCGTCGGTGGCGTGATGCTGCCGATGGCCCTGGCGCAACTCGATTTGATCGACGAATACGAATTTATCATTCACCCGAGGATCGTCGGCCATGGGCCGACCTTGTTTGCAGGTTTGTCGAAGCTGATCGACCTGAAGCTGGTGGACCGGCTCCCGTTCGCTTCAGGGGCAATGGCGATGCGCTACGAGCCGAAGTGATAGCGTGACATCCGCGCAGCCTCGGTTTCACCCCGGGCTCGTATCCCAGTTCCTGACATAATCCGGGGCCGCAATCTCGCATTGAGTATCGCGCACCGGCGCCAGTCGCTGCACTTTGAACGGCAGCACGCCGGCCCAGGCGGCCACGCCCATTTCCTCCGGCTCATCATGGGGGCCGTCATTGCGCACCTTGCACGCCGCTTCATCGAGCGCGATGCGCAGGATCGTGGTGGCGGCGAACTCCTTGTCATTGCCGCGCCGCGCCTCGTGCTGCCGTCCGGGCGCGATCTTGTCCATGAAAACATCCATCGTCGCGCGCCGCTGCGCTTCATCTTCCAGCTTTTCGAAACTGCCGTAGATCATGGCCGAGCGGTAGTTCATGGTGTGGTTGAAGGCCGTGCGCGCCAGCACCAGGCCGTCGAGGTGGGTAATCGTCACGCAGGCCTGGGTGCCCTTGACCAGCAGCTTGACCAGACGCCCGCCGTTCGAGCCATGAATGTACAAATGCTCGCCTTCGCGCCAGCAGGCGGTCGGGATGCAGTGCGTGCCGCTGGCATCGGCGAAGGCCACATGGCACAGATAGGCGTCGTCGATAATGGCGTGCAGGGTCGCGCGTTCGTAGTTGGCGTTGTCGGCAACGCGGCGTACGCGGGTCCGGTCCGATGGGGGCAGAGGTGCGGTCATGGTTTTCCGTTTGGTTGAATGAAGGCGTAATATAATGGCCATCATGGCTCCAGCATAAGGTCCATAACAACGAAATTTTTTAGGGCCACGAATGGACTACCCACTTCTGCTGCAGCTGTATGCCGAAAAACACGCGGTGAAGGCCTGGCCGCGCCAGCGGCTGCTGCACGAATGCCTGCGCGACGCGATCCGCAGCGGCACGCTGGCCGCCGGCACGCGCCTGCACGCCACGCGCGCACTGGCGCAGGAACTGGGCGTGGCGCGCAACACGGTGCTGTACGCCTACGACCAGCTGGCCACCGAAGGCTTTATCCGGCCGGACCGGCGCGGTACCGTGGTGGCGCCGTTTCGCGCCGCGCACATTGACGTCAGGGTGCAGGCGCCGCCTGCGGCTGCGCTGTCGCGCCGCGCTGCGGCGCTGCACGGCATGCGCGCGCCGGAATTACACACGGGCGGCTTCGCCCCCGGCGTGCCATCGCTGGACGAATTCCCACTGGTGCTGTGGCGGCGCCTGCTGGACCGGGCCGCACGCGATGCAGGCGCCGCAGGCCTTGGGTATGGTGATCCGGCGGGCGAGCCGGCATTGCGCGCAGCGATTGCGGCCCACCTGCGCGCCGCCCGCGGGGCCGATTGCGATGCGGACCAGATCTTCATCACCGGCGGCACGCAATCGAGCCTGGACCTGTGCGCGCGCGCGTTTGCCGATGCCGGCGACAAGGTCTGGATCGAGAACCCGGGGTACAGCGGCGCGCTGGCTGCCTTCAAAGGCGCGCAGCTCAAACCGATCGGCATCCCGACCGACAGCGAAGGCATCAACCCGTCGCGTGCCGACTGGCGGCGCCAGCGTCCGCGCCTGATTTACACCACACCCTCGCACCAGTACCCGACCGGCAGCGTGCTTAGCCTGGAACGGCGCCTGGCACTGATCGCCCACGCGCGCGCGGCCGGCGCCCTGGTCATCGAGGACGATTACGACAGCGAGTTCCGGCATGACGGGCCGCCTTTGCCGGCGATGCAGGGGCTGGAAGCCGACAGCCCCGTGGTCTATCTGGGCACATTCAGCAAGACCATGTTCCCATCGCTGCGCATCGGCTTCATTCTGGTGCCGCGCGCGCTGACCGAGCCGGTGCGCGCACTGCTGGCGCGTTCATCCCACGCCGGGCGCAACGCCGAGCAGCTGGCCCTGGCGCGCTTTCTGCACGATGGGCAGTTCGCCCTGCATCTGCGGCGCATGCGGCGCCTGTACCGGCAGCGGCGCGATGCGCTGGTCGCGGCACTCGAGCGGCATCTGGGTGAGCTGGGCAGTGTGCATGGCGGTTCCGCAGGCATGCACCTGGCATTTCGTCTGCACGACGAGCGGCTGGACGACAAGGCGCTGTCGGCGCTGGCGCAGCTGGCTGGCATCGTGGCGCCGGCGCTCAGTGCGCACGCCATTGGCGCGCGCTCGAATGGCTGGAATGGGTTCTTGCTGGGCTATGCCCAGGTGCCCGTGCAGCAGATGGAGACACTGGTGCAAGCGCTCGGTGCTTGCTGCGATGTGCGTGTCAAGTAACGCGGGTCGCCGGAACGTGGTTTTTTCGCGCACGGCTTCGCTGTGTTTCTGCGCCAACTGGCGCGGGCGGCCCTAAGTGTTGATATAATTTATATATTGCAAAAATCTAATCCAGTCCCGTTTTGCGCTTTTTCTTCTTTTCCGGGACCGATTGTTCCTGCGTCGGCTTGATGGCAGGTGGCGGCGCCAGCGGCAGCGGGAAGCCAAGAAAAATCATGATGAAAAAGACCGGCAGCAGCAGGTAAAAGAGTGGTCTTTTCCAATTGAGTTTTCGTTTCAGCATTGCCAGTAGATGTGGCCAGCAATCTGATATTCAAGTAGCAAACTCCAGAAAGAATCCGCATGCGTGTGCCGCTCCGATTGTGTCTGACCGTCCTGACCGTGTGGCCGCTGCTGGCTGCCGCGCCGGCATGGGCAGCGCTGGCCGCGCCGGCGCTGGAAGGCTTCGGCAATGTGCATCGCCCGGTGGCGGGTGCGGCGCCCCAGGTGCAGGCGTGGTTTGACCAGGGGCTGCGCCAGGCCTACGCCTTCGATGAAGCGGAGGCGGCGCGCGCGTTCAAGGCTGCACTGCAGCTCGATCCCGCCTGTGCCATGTGCGCGTGGGGCGTGGCCTGGCAACTGGGGCCGAACTACAATCATCGGCGCCGCGGCGACTATGCCGAAGCGCGCCGGCATGCCGTGCTGGCGCAGCAGCTGCTGGGCGAGGGCGCAACCCGGCTCGAACGCGACCTGGTTGCAGCGCTGGTGGCGCGCTACGGCGAAGCAGGGCAGGCCAGCGCCGCGCAGATCGCGCAGGCAGAGGCCATTTGCGGCGCCGGCAAGTCCGATGGCGACCCGCTCGACGTCATATATGCCCAGAACATGCGCATGCTGGCGGACGCGAATCCGAACGACCCCGATGTGCAGGCCCTGTTTGCCGAGGCAGAACTGATCGCCGCACCAAGGACAGGTTACGATCCGGTCACGCTGGTCACATCGGGGCGCATGCGTGCGCTGTTCGATCGCCTTGAGGCGGCACTGCGCAAACATCCGCAGCACACCGGTCTGATTCACTACTACACGCACGCGGCCGATACGCCGGCCGAGGCGGCGCGCGCGGCCCCGGCGGCGGCGCTGCTGGCGCGTCTTGCGCCCGATGCATCCCATCTGGTGCACATGCCGTCGCACCTGGCGATGCGCCTGGGACGTTACGCCGACGCGGTGCGTGCCAACCAACAGGCACTCGACGCGCAGCGGCGCCTTTCGGCGACGCTCGAAAAGCAGGGCTTTACGCTGCTGACCGACTGGAATGCGCACAACCGCCGCTTCCTGTGGATCGCCGCGCAGATCCAGGGGGACCGCGCCACTGCCATGGCGCAGGCGCGCCAATTGGCCGACAGCGCCGGCAACCGCGGCGACGACTGGAGCCAGTTCCTGCGCGCGATGCCGCTCCTCACAATGGTGCACTTCGGACAGTGGGACGACATTCTGTATACTGGCAAGGCAGACACTCTGGCGCCGCACTTGCTTGCTTACGCGCGCGCCCTTGCGCGCATCCGGAAAGGTCTGGCGGTGGAGGCCGAAGTGCAGCAGCTCGAGCTGCATCTGGCCCAGGCGGCAGCGCAGGGCGCCGACGCGAAAGCCGGCGCCGCATTCGCCACCATGCTGCTGGCGCAAGTGAAGGCCGATCAGGCGCTGGCGAGGAGCGATACCGCGAGCGCACGTGCCGAACTGCGCAAGGCGCTGGCGGCGGAAGCGGACTTTCCGGCGCAAGAGCCGCCGTTATGGGCCGACAGTGCGCAACGCAATCTGGGAAACGTTCTGCTGCGGGCCAGGGATTTCAGCGCGGCCGAATCGGCCTTCCGGGCCGACTTGAAGCAGCTGCCGAACAACGTGTGGGCGCTGAAGGGGCTGCACCAGGCCTTGCAAGGGCAAGGAAAAAAATCGCAGGCTGCGCAAGTACGCAAAGCCTGGCGCACGAGCGCCACCAATGCCGATCCGGCACTGCGACCATCATAGGGAACTACATGCTGAACCGATTCAAACAATTGATCAATCTGTCGCTGACCGACGAGCCTTTGCAGGCGCTCGATCACCCGATCCTGGGCAGGCTGGCGCCGCAAGACGGTGACTCCACCGCCCTGGTCGGCCAGGTCGCCTGTGGCGCGCACATGGTCGCGGTGCGCGTGAGCGCTGACGACAGCGAACTGCTTGCCGCGCTTGAGCTGGCGGCGCAAGCGGCACAATCGATTCTGGTGCTCGACCTCAAAAGCCGCAAACTGGTGGCCGAGTCGAGCCTCAAGCAATACAACGAGCAGTGGCGCTTCGGCACCTCGCTGCTGGCCGACGGCTCGGCGCGCGCGTTTGAAACACCGCTGCTGACGGAAGAGGAATTTTGCGAGAAGCTGCAGCTCGATACCATCGAGACCAGCGGCGCCTCGTGTCTGACACTCTGGTACAGCAACGGCGGCCTGTTCCTGGGCCGCAGCCACAACGTGTCGTCCTTCGATGGCCTGGCCATGGGTGACGTGCACGTGTCCACCTTCGGCTAAGGGCTGCCATGGCCTTGGACTGGAGCGAAAGCCTCGAACAGGTCGACTGGGAAGCGCTGTCGCAGCTGTACAAGGTTGCGCCGCTGGGCGACAAGCTGCCAGCCAATCTGAAGACCGTGTTTGCGAACAGCCGTTTTCGCTGCTTCGTGTACGGCGACGGCAAGCTCGTTGGCGCCGGCCGCGCCCTGGCCGATGGCATCGACTGCGCGTATATCTGCGATGTGGCCGTACTGCCCGCGTATCAGGGCACTGGCCTGGGCAAGCAGATCGTGGCATCGCTGGTGGCGCAATCGCGCGGGCACAAGAAGATCATTCTGTACGCCGTGCCGGGCAAGGAGCCGTTCTACCGCAAGTTCGGCTTTCGCCGCATGAGCACCGCGATGGCCATCTTTGAAGACCAGAACGCAGCCATCGAGCGCGGTTATCTGGATTCGTCCGACGCTTAGCTGCAGGGCAGGGTGATGCTCACGCACAGGCCGCCCGTGGGGCGGTTGCCGGCGGCGATGGTGCCGCCATGCGCATCGACCACGCGCCGGGCAATCGCCAGCCCCAGACCATGGCCATCGATATTGTTGGCGCTCGGGTTGGAACGGTAAAAGGGCTGGAAAATCGTTTCCAGATCGGTCTGCGCAACGCCCGGGCCCTGGTCGATCACATGCAGCAGCACCTCGCGCTGCGCCACTTCCATGACGATTTCCACGCCGCCGCCGTCGGGACTGTGCTTGACGGCGTTGCGCACCACGTTTTCGATTGCGCGCCACAACAGATCGGGCGCGCCTTGCACCTGCACCGGCGCCGCTCCGCTGACGGCGACGTGGCAGTTGCGCGCGCGCGCCTCGAACTGCGCATCGGCGGCAATGGCGTCGACCAGATCCATGATGGTGATCGCCTCGCTTTGTGCCAGCCCTGCACCCGAATCGAGGCGCGACAGCGTCAGCAGTTCTCCCACCAGTTTGTCCATGCGCACGCTCTCGCGTTCAATGCGTTCGAGCGCGGCTGCCATATTGGCCGGCTGCTGGTGCGCCAGTCCGATCGCGGCCTGCAGGCGCGCCAGCGGTGAGCGCAGCTCGTGTGACACATCGTGCAGCAGGCGGCGCTGGTTGTCCATCAGCGCGCGCAGCTGGGTGCTCATGCGGTCGAAGTCGCGTCCCAGCGCGACCAGTTCGTCGCCGCGGCCCTTCGGTGCCTTGTCGAAGCGCGGCGTCAGGTCGCCCGAGGATGCCGCTTCGAAGGCCGTTTGCAAGGCGCGGATCGGACGCAGGAAGCGCCACGCCAGCAGCGCGGCGAACATCAGGCTGGCCAGCACGCCCACCACCAGGCTGATATACGGCATGTGGGGGCCGGGGCGCCCTGCGGAGCCAGGTGGCGCGTCCGGACGCGGGCCCATCGCGCGCGCGCCGAATATCGGTGGGCCACGAAACCGGTCGCGTGCGGCGCCGGGGCCTTCGGCCTCGGGACGGCGCACAAACACCGTGAAATGGCGGCCGTCGGGGGCGACGAGGCGGCGCACCGCATTGTCGCCACCCGAGTCGGAAAGGAGCGGGCGCGCTGCGGCGCGTACTTCCTCGGTCACGATCCGCCCCAGCAGTTCGTGGCCGTCGGCGTCAATGATGAAAATGCTGCTCGAGGTTGCGCGTGATGCCAGTTCGCGCAGGGCCGGCAGGCCGCCGAACTTGAGTGCCACTTCGGCCGCGTCGACGATGGTCACTGCCGAGGGACGGGTGTCGATTAAAGTGCGCGGGGCGTTTTCGGCATGCGCCAGCTCACGCGCCTGGCCCCACACCCAGAAGGTGGCGCCCACACCGATGGTAGCGGCCACCTGGGCCAGCAGGATCGCGAAAAAGAACTTCCAGAACAGGCGTCCCATGCTTATTCGCTGACCAGCTGGTAGCCGAGCCGGTACACCGTCTGCAGACAGGAGCGGCCATCGGCAAAGGTGCCCAGCTTCTGGCGCAGGCTGCTCATGTGCACATCGATATTGCGGTCGAAGCGCGCCATTGGCCGGCCCAGGCCCTGTTCGGATAGTTCGTTCTTGCTGACCGGCCGTCCCGCGTGGCGGGCCAGAATCTCGAGCAGATTGAATTCGGTGCTGGTCAGCGCGAGTGCCGCGCCGTCCCAGCTGGCACGCCGCTGCGCCGGGATGATGGTCAGACGGCCGACGGTGATCGGGGCCGCGCTGGTATGTTCGTCGGGCGGGGGATTCGTGCGCCGCAAAATGGCGCGGATGCGCGCGGTCAGCTCGCGCGGCGTGCAGGGCTTGGTGACGTAGTCGTCGGCGCCCAGCTCCAGGCCGAGAATGCGGTCGGTATCGTCGCCGCGGCCGGTGAGCATCAAGACCGGCAAACGGCTCTTTTCCCGGATGCGGCGCAGCGCCTCGATGCCATTCATGCGCGGCATCATGACGTCAAGGATGGCGATCGCGTACTGGCCGCTGAGCGCCTCGCGCACACCGGCCTGGCCCTCATTCGCGCAGCCCACGCTGAAGCCTTCCTGCTCCAGGTATTCGCGGAACATGGCAAGCAGTTCGATATCGTCGTCAATGAGCAGCACTTGATTCATGCGGCAATCATAGCAAACCGCGGCGGGCGTGGCTGGGACGGGCGGAGCGTCTTTACCTGCTTTTACATTCCCCTAACCGCGCTTTACATCGGGCTGGCCGAAGATGGCTGCTTTGCTCAACCATGGGACTTATCATGAAACGACTACCCTGCGCCATCCTCGTTCTCAGCTGTATCGGTGTGGCCGCCGGCACCCCGGCGTTTTCCGGCGAGAGCGCGATGCCCGGGCAATTGGGCATGCGCGTTGGCGGCTTTCCCGGCCCCGGCGGACACGGCGGCCCGCGCCACCAGGATCTGGCGTTGAGCGAGACCCAGCAACAGCAAGCCTTCGCCATCGGCCACGCCGAGGAGCCTTTGCGCTTCGAGCAGGGCGCCGCCTTGCGCCGTGCGCATGCGGCCCTGCGTGCCATGAGCGACGCGGGCCAGTTCGACGAGGCCAAGGCAACGGCCCTGAGCCAGGCGATCGGCAAGGCCGAAGCGGCGCTGGCGCTCAGCCAAGCCCGCTCTGCGGCCCGTTTCATCGCCTTGCTGACGCCCGAACAGCGTGCTCGCCTGCAGGACGATGGCGCCCCAACAGCGCGTCCTTGATTGGAATGGAGATCACCATGCCTGATCACGACCATAGTCTGGCCCGGGATATCGCCACCATGCTCGACATGACGGCCAGCCGCCGGCAATCGCTGCGCTGGCTGTTTGCCGGCGCCAGCGCCTTGCCCCTGCTTGGCTGCGGCGCCGGCGGCGGCGTCGACGAGCTGGCGGCCGATGCCGGCGTCAGCACAAGCAGCAGCTGCAGCATCATCCCGGAGGAAACGGGCGGCCCGTATCCGGGCGATGGCACCAACACCAGCGTGAACGGGGTAGCCAATGCCCTGATACTGGCCGGTATTGTGCGCAGCGACATCCGCGCCAGCATTGCCGGCGCCACGGGGGTGGCGGCCGGCGTACCGCTCACGATCCGGCTGCAGATGGTCAACGTGAAAACCGCTTGCGCCACGCTGGCCGGGGCCGCCGTCTACCTGTGGCACTGCGACCGGGACGGGAACTACTCGATGTACTCGAGCGGCGTCAGTGGCGAAAACTACCTGCGCGGCGTGCAGGAAGCCGACAGCAGTGGCCTGGTCACTTTCGCCACCATCTTCCCCGGCTGCTACGCCGGGCGCATGCCGCACGTGCACTTCGAAGTCTATCCGACCCTGGCCAAGGCGGGCCTGGCGTCGAATCGCATCAAGACCTCGCAGTTCGGCTTTCCGAGCGCAACGCTGGCCGAAGCCTACAGCGCCACCGGCTACGCCGTCAGTGTGCGCAACCTGGCCAGCATGAGTTACGCGACCGACAACGTTTTCAGTGACGGCACCTCGCTCCAGATCGCCAGCATCACTGGCAGCGCGGCGCTCGGCTACACCGCGACGCTGACCGTCGGCGTCTCGATCTAGTTGCCTTGCAACCAGGGTCAGACCACTTTTGCGGTTTTTCCTGATGAAAGCGACGGTGGACGCAGGATTTTTCGAAAAAGGGGTCTGACCGCGGTGGCTGTGGTGGAAATGAAGAGGCGGCAAAATTTACTGTGTCGTGTTGGGGGAAAGCAGGGATAATGGGAAACACTTTCCAGTTCACAAGCAGTTCATGAAGCCCGTTCCGCCTGTCAGATCGAATAGTGTCGCGACCATTTTAGTTGCCGCGGTGGTGTTCGTATTGGCTGCCGTAACGCTGTTCGTCGGCTACAGCGTGGTGCACAGCCGCCAGCGCTACTATGCGGAAG
>DASWMN010000329.1:0-4677 GCA_036399735.1 Telluria sp.
GCTGGCGATGATCGAACCGATCGCGCGCGCGGCTACTGCCGAGGGCCGTGCCAGCCTGGCCGGCGACCGCGCGGCCAACGGCGCGCGCGAACGCTTCAACGCGCTGCAAGGTGAACTGGAAACGCTGGCAGCGGCCAGCAATTGCCCGGACGTGCTGCTGGAAGTGCGGCAGGCACTCGCGACGATTTTGAACATGGCCATGCGCGAGGGGCGTGCCCGGGCCGAGGCGGCGCTGGACACCTTGCGCGCCCAGCTGAACGACTCGGCCTTGCGCCTGTCCGAACTGCGCGACTATGCGCTCGACGCCGACGCGGCTGCGCAGCTGGGCAAGCGCCTGGCAGGGGAGCACGGTTTGCTGGTGATCAATCCGATTCTGGACCAGGAAGTGCTGATGGGCTGGACCATCAGCGTGCAGCGCGCCGCGCGCTGAACCTGGCGGTCCGGCGCGCGGCGGCGGGCCCGCTCAGGCGGGCTGTGGCGTGTCGCCGCGCAGCTGGCGCGCAATGGCGGGCAGCTGCTCGAGAGGGAAGTTCTCGTAGGTCGCGATGGTTTCAGTCAGGTGACGAACGGCAATCCGCTCGGCGCCGGTCAGATGGGGGTTCCAGCAATCCATCAGCAACACCACACGGGCTTGCTCCGACTTGTTCCAGGCTTCATGGCGGAACGTGTCGTCGAACATCACCAGTTCGCGCTCTTTCCAGACATGTTCCTCGGCGCCATGCACCTTCAGGGCGCAGCCTGGCGGCACGATCAGCGGCAGGTGCATGACCAGGCGCGTATTCGTGACGCCGTGGTGCGGCATGATGT
The DNA here is from genome assembly GCA_036399735.1 of Telluria sp. Taxonomy (GTDB): domain Bacteria; phylum Pseudomonadota; class Gammaproteobacteria; order Burkholderiales; family Burkholderiaceae_D; genus Telluria_A. The sequence continues at coordinate 808 of DASWMN010000329.1, forward strand.
GGGTGCCGGGTTGCAGGATCGAGAAGCAGATTTCCGGCGCCTGGCCGTCCACCTGGCACAGTTCGATCTCGCTCAGGGCCCGCGACGTGGCCGGGCAGGCCGCGTGGTTGGCATCGTAGCGCTGGCCGTGGCGATAGAAGAAGAAAGCGTCCCATGATGGATTGCTGCCTTCGCCGCCCAGGTAGCCGGCCTTGCTCTGGCCCGGCTGGAAGGACAGGAAGTTTTCCAGTTTGCCCTGCTGGCCCAGCACGCCCAGTGCTTCGGCGCGGATCGCGTCGTAAGCATCGTCGAGTTTTTTTGCCCACGGGTGCAGGTAGGGATCGTGGTAGGGGCCCGCCGGCAAACCGGGGAAGAACAGGAACTTCGGCTGCTGATGGGGGCTCGTGGGACCATCGGCCACCTGGCCCAGATAGGCGGCGATAGCATGCTCGACGCGCTGGATCTCGGCCGCGCCGAGCTGTTCGCGCATGCGCGCGAACGCGTTGCCGATGCGCGAAAATTTCTCTTCGTTGATGCTGGCAATGAGCTGCTCGATCACCGGGCGCAGCGGCTCGGGGGTGGTCTCCATGCTCACCATCAGGCCCAGCGACTGGCCGCGGGTGATGCCTTCGTAGCGCGCCGTGGCGGCCAGCGCGGGCAAGCCGCCCAGCTGCAGCACGTCGCCCAGCATGACCCAGCCCAGGACACTGACGGGCTGCGCCGCAATCAGGCGCCCCAGGGTTTCCACCGCGTCGCCCAGCTTGCCGGCTTCGAGCTGGGCCTGGGCGATATTGACCGCCAGTGCTTCGCTGCGCGGGGCCTGGGCCTGGGCACTGGCCAGGCAGGCGCGGGCGCGCTCGTCGTCGCCGCGCTGTTCGGCAAGGTCAGCCAAAATCATCCAGGCTTCGACGCAGTCGGGGTACTTTTCGACCAGCGGGCGCAGCAGTACTTCGGCCGACACTGCCTGCGATTCCGCAATCAGCGCGCGCGCCTTGGCAATCACCTGTGCCACCGTTGGCGGCACGGTCAGAATCGGTCCAGTGCTCACTTGCGCGCCTTCATTTCTGCCTTGATTTCTTTTTCGTCGTCGTCGAGGAAGCGGCGGTTGGCGCACTCGGCCAGCCACTTGTCGCGGGCTTCGCCCAGACGGTCTTCTTCATCGGCCAGCTGGTCGTTGCTCTTGTTCCAGTCTTCGGCGGCCTTGGCGCCGGCGTTGATTTTTTCGTTCGCGGCCGTGACGGACGCTTCGTATTCGGCGATCTTGACGGCGCGCTCGGCCACCAGCTTCTCATCCTTGGCCTTGAGCGCGTAGCGCTCGTCCTTGAGCACCTGGCGGCGGCGGTCGGCGTTGCGCATTTCCTTCGAATTCTTGTCGAAGTCGTTCATGCGCTCATTCCAGCTGTTGATCGCTTCGGCGTTTTCCTTGACCAGGGCGTCGGCTGCCTTGACGGCGGCGAGCTTGGCGTCCACTTCGGCCTTGGCTGCGGCCGCGCCCGACTCGGGGGCCTGCATCAAGCCGGCCTTGCGCTTGCGGTTTTCTTCGTTGCGCTGTTCCAGATCGGCGGTGCGCTGGATGTTGCTTTCCTTGAGCAACATGCAAGCACGCAGTTCTTCCTTGGTCTGCAGCTTGTCCTTGCCGGACTTGGCCTTGGCGTTTTTCGCGGCCGGTTTGGCGCTCTGGGCCATGGTGTTGGCCGCTACCATCGACAGCGACGCTGCGATCAGCACGGCGCTCAGGCGATTGATTGTTGTCTTCATTGTTAGTCGTCCTTCAATAGCGAAGTGGGTGAGCAACTGGCCGGCCGGGGATCACCCGGCCTGGCCAGCGTGTTTATTTATTTCAAGTTTTTTGCGAGGAAGTTTTCCACGCGCGTCCAGAAGTCTACATTGTTTTTGACCAGAACCCAGCCATGACCTTCGCCTTCGTAGGTGACCCACTCGACATTGGTATTGCCGTTTTTCTTCAGCGCGTCGCGCATTTTGGTGCCGTGCGGCATAGGCACGCGCAGGTCTTCCTCGCCATAGGCCATGAGTACAGGCTGTTTGATGCGGGCCGCCTGCTTGAGCGGCGAGGTGGCGCGCAACTGCTCGGCGTCCTGGTCCGGGTCGCCGATCATGCGTGGCATGCCGTAGCGCATCCACTTGTTGCCCATGAAATCGCTCCAGCCGATGTCGTACATCAGGCCGATGTCTGTGACGCCGACCCAGTTGATGCCGGCCTTGTACAGCGCCGGTTCCTTGACCAGGCCCATCATGGTGGCGTAGCCGCCATAACTGGCGCCGGCGATGGCGATCCGGTTCGGATCGGCCAGGCCCTGGGCAATCGCCCACTTGGTGGCGTCGGTAATGTCATCCTGCATGGCCAGGCCCCATTGCTTCCAGCCAGCCCGGAACAGGGTGTCGCCGTAGCCGGTACTGCCGCGAAATTCCGGCTGGATCACCAGATAGCCGCGTGAGGCCAGGAATTGGGTATCGGTGGCAAACCCCCACTGCTCGCCGCGCACATACGGGCCGCCGTGCACATACACGACGGTGGGGAAGGGCCCCTTGCCCTGAGGGCGCGTGATCACGGCGGGGAATTCCATGCCGTCACGTGCCTTGATGCGCACGAAGTCCTGCTCGGCCATGCGCGCCGAATCGAGCCACGGGCGGCTGGACGCGATCAGGGTCAGTTTGCCGCTGGCGCGTTCGTACAGGAAGTACACCGGGCTTTGGCGGTCGGAATAGGCATTCACGACCAGGTGGGTGGCGCGCAGGCAGCGGTTGCAGCTCAGTGCGTTGATGGTGCCGGGCAGCAGCTTGTCGATGGCTTCCTGGTCGGCTTTCAGGGCCGGGTCGAACCAGACCGCGCCACGGGCATCGGTCAGGAAGCTGATGCCGAGCGCCTTGCCGGTTTCCGTGTCGCGCACCACGCTGCCGTCGAAGTCGAAGCCCTTCAGGCTGACCACCGGCTTGTCGCTCATTTTGCCATTCTGCGGTGTGTACCGGAACACGGCCGAGGTGCGCGCGCCCTGGCTGGTGGACCGATCGAGGGCGGTGACGAACAGCTGGCCATCGGCGTCCACCGCGAGCGGTGAAAACGCTGTGTCTTCGGGCGTGATCGAATCGTAGCTGGTGAGTTTTTTCCACTGGTTGGTGGCCGGATCGCGCCAGTGCACAGCCACCTGGGTCCTGCGGTCGCTGCTCACTGCTGCGCGCGCTTCGCCCTTGTGATCGAGTATCCAGCTGCTCACGCCGCTGGGCGCGCCGACCGGGGTAATGGTCTTGGCGGTACGGGTTTTGGTGTTCAAGCGCAGCAGGGTGGTGTCGGGCGGGGCCTCTTCGGACACCCATTCATAGTGCTGCACGATGACGTCGTCGGAACCGTCGTTGAACAGACCGACGAAGGCATTGCGGTTGCCGGGCAGAATATCGCGCTCGACGGCGAAGCCGAGTTTGCGTTCCTGGCGGCGTGAAATCAGTTTCTGGAAGCCGCTGCCGTCGACATTGACGGCAAACAGACCATTGCCGAGCTGGTCGCCTCCCTCGACCTGGTAGTCGGACGCGTCGAACCACAGGCGATCATCATTGATCCAGCCAAAGCTGGCGACATCGGCGTCGTTGAAGCGGGCGATCCCGACAAAACGGGTGGGGGTGGCGATGTCGGCCACGGCCAGCGCGAAGCGGCCATCTTCGCCCGGAATCAGCAGCGCCAGTTTTTTACCGGACGGCGACAGGCGCGGGCCCGAGGCCGCAGGGCTGCGGAAGAAGTCGTACGCGGAAATCGGGGTCGTGCTGGAGGCAGCCTGCAGCGGCGTGCCCATGCAGAATGCAAGGCACAGTCCGGCCAGCAGGCGCAACGGATGGCGCAAGACAAAAGAATTGTTCATGTGGGAGTTGTCAACGGAGTGG
>DASWMN010000330.1:0-5017 GCA_036399735.1 Telluria sp.
GAACACAGATTGACCATGCCGGCCTGGCCTTAGCGCAAGCCGATTATCAGCGCATCGATCTGCGCCGCCGCGACATCGTCAACCATGGCATATCGGTTCAGGAAAGCAGTAACACGGTATCGGCGATCGAGTATCTGAGTGCCCACGATATCGCGCCCGAGGTGATCGAGCGCGTGTTGCTGGAACCCCACCGCCGACGCTTGGCGCATACCCATTAAACGCGAACTCTTCGCCTGCCCTGGAGCCAGTTGCAACAGATCTGGCCAGCCTGATCACGCCTGCTGACATTGTACTAACAGCTGTGGCAGGAATTATAAAAAAGATACCGAAAACAGGCCTTGACAAGCGCCTTTCCAAGCGAAGTTATGCACAAAAAAAGCGGGTAGGAAATTTCCTAATATTTTTCTCGCGCTTCCGCATTGACTTTGCAAGTGATTGATTTTAAACGCTATATTTTTTGCCTTTTGAACGGGCATTTTGTTGAAACCCGCATCGTTACTGGCCTCCTGCCTGTCAAGGGGCCCTTATCCACAAAGTTATCCACACTGATTGTGGATATCTGAAAAAGTGCTTTAGAATCGGCCACTTACCGTCGCAAGAGTGCTGGTCCGGCAAGTTTTTACGGCTCCCTGCCGACTTTTTCGACGCCGTTTGCAGCGCACAAACTGCGAATCTGCTTGCGCTGCAGTACTGTGTAAATGTACAGTGATAACCTTTCCCGTCAGATTGCCCTTTGATGTCCGCCGTTGCCGATCCCCCTGTCCAGGATGACCCGTTTGCCAGCCTTAACGTGGCCCAGCGCGATGCGGTGGAGCATGACATTGCGCTGCCTGCCGCGCAGTCGCGCCCGCTGCTGGTGATTGCCGGTGCCGGCTCCGGCAAGACCAGTACGCTGGCGCACAGGGTGGCGCGCTTGATCGTGGCTGGCGCCGATCCACAGCGCATTTTGCTGCTGACCTTTTCGCGCCGCGCCGCCACCGAGATGGGCAAGCGCGCCGGCAGCGTGCTGCAGCGGGTACTCAAGCGCGGCGCAATCGAGGCGCCGGCCAGTCTGCCCTGGGCCGGCACCTTCCACAGCATCGGTGCGCGCCTGTTGCGCCAGTTTGCCGGCCGTATCGGCCTCGACGAGGCGTTCACGATCCATGACCGGGGCGACTCGGAAGACCTGATGGGCATGGTCCGCCACGAGATCGGCCTGACCCAGACCAGCAAGCGCTTTCCGCTCAAGGGCACCTGCCTGTCGATTTATTCGCGCGTGGTCAACAGCCAGGACACGCTCGAGCGCGTTTTGCAAAGCACCTTCCCTTGGTGCAGCGAATGGGCGGCCGAACTCAAGACCTTGTTCGGCGCCTATGTCGATGCCAAGCAGGCGCAAAATGTGCTCGACTATGACGACCTGCTGCTGTTCTGGTCCGAGATGGCCGCCGATCCCGAGCTCGGCCCCGAACTGGGCGGTCTGTTCGATTATGTGCTGGTGGACGAATACCAGGATACCAACCGCTTGCAGGCATCGATTCTGACCGGCATGAAGCCGGGCGGCGAGGGTGTCATGGTCGTGGGCGACGATGCCCAGTCGATTTACTCGTTCCGCGGCGCGACCGTGCGCAATATCCTCGACTTTCCGCAGCAGTTCAGCCAGAGCGCGCGCCTGGTGACGCTGGAGCGCAACTACCGGTCGACCCAGCCGATTCTCGATGCATCGAACGCACTGATTGCAGCCGCGCTGGAACGGCATGCCAACCTTATGGACAGACAAAGTCTCGAGCGCACGCCCGCAACTGGTCCTGATTCCGGACGAGGCCGAGCAGGCACGCTGGGTCTGCAACCGCGTGCTGGAGCAGCGCGAAGCGGGCATGGCGCTGACCCAGCAGGCGGTGCTGTTTCGCGCGGCCAGCCACAGCGCGGCGCTGGAACTCGAACTCATGCGGCGCAATGTTCCTTTCGTCAAATTTGGCGGCCTCAAGTTTCTGGAAGCGGCGCACGTCAAGGATGTACTGGCTGTGTTGCGCTTCGCCCAGAATCCAAGCGGCCGCATGGCCGGCTTCCGGGTCGCGCAGCTGGTGCCCGGCATCGGTCAGTCCACCGCCACGCGGCTGCTGGACGCGATGAGTGAAGCAGCCGAACCGCTGGCGGCCCTGCAGGCGTTTCAGGCGCCGCCCAAAAGCCGCGCCGACTGGGAGCCGTTCGTGGCCCTGTACGCGGCCCTGCGCGCGCCCGGCCTGCGCTGGCCGGCTGACATCGAGCTGGTCAGGAACTGGTATGTGCCGCACCTGGAACGCATGCACGATGACGCCACTGTCCGGGTGGCCGATGTCGAGCAGCTGGCGCGTCTTGCGGGCGGCTATGGCTCGCGCGAAACCTTTCTGGCCGAAATCACGCTCGACCCGCCGGAAGCGACCAGCGACCGCGCCGGGCCGCCCAAGCTGGACGAGGATTACCTGATCCTGTCGACCATCCACTCGTCCAAGGGACAGGAATGGAAGTCCGTGCATGTGCTGAACGTGGTGGATGGCTGCATTCCCTCGGACATGAGTACCGGGCATGCCGACGATATCGAGGAAGAGCGGCGTCTGCTGTATGTGGCCATGACGCGCGCCAAGGAGCAATTGCATCTGGTGGTGCCGAACCGCTTTTTCATCAAGCAGCAGGCGCAGCTGGGTGACCGCCATGTGTACGCGGCGCGCACCCGCTTTATTACTGCTGCCATGCTCAAGCTGTACGAGGAATGCGTGTGGACCAGCGCGGACACCGCGCACAGCAGAAAGCCGATGCCTGACAGCGTGCGCATGCTGGTGCGCGAACGCGCCCGCAACGCCTGGAAATAGGCCCTTAGTGCGGTTCCAGGCGGGTCGCCACGGCCACGTACTGGTAGGGCGCGCCGCCAATGTCGCGAAACGCCAGCGCGGCGCAGCGCAGCACCAGCGGCGCGCCGCCAGGGGTGGTGGTGGCGACGTCGCCGGCCCAGCCGCTGTCCTGTGCCAGTGCTTTGACCAGCTCACTGCGCAGTGGTTCGGGAAACGGCCCCGCATGCAGGGCATGCAGATCGCGCCCGAGCAGGGACGCGCGCGGCAGGCCGGCCAGTTTGCACAAGGGTTCGTTGGCGTCGAGAATGCGCCCGGCGCCGTCCAGCGTGAGCACCAGCGCGTGCTGCTCGATGACCGCGTTGAGCTGCTGGGCGTGCGACAGTGCCGTGCGCAGTGCCTGGCGCTGCGCACTGGCTGCCGCCAGCGAGGCGTAGGCGCGCAGCGAAGCGATGACGGTGGTGAACAGTTTGCGGGTGGTGAGGTCGGTCTTGCACCAGAAATCATTGATGTCGTAGTCGACGATGATGCTGTGCTCGAGCGCCTGCCCAGGCTGGCCGGTGCGCAGCACAATGCGCACCATGTCGTTGCCCAGCTCGCCACGGATCTGGCGCGCGAGGGCCAGGCCCGCGTCCGGCGTTTCCATGATCACATCGAGCAGGACCAGGGCGATGTCAGGCGTTTCGCGCAGGATCGCCAGCGCTTCCTGGCCGGTGTAGGCGTGCAGGAAGGAAAGGCGGCGCCCCTGAAAGTTTGTGTTGCTCAGTGCGAATTTGGTGACCACGTGAACATCCACATCGTCGTCGACAATCAGGATTCGCCATGGGATGCTGTCCTGCGCCGTGGCGGCAAACAGGTCATCGGGATCGTCGTCCTCAAGAACGAGGTCGCGCTCTTCGCCGGCGGCGGGGAGGTTTTCTGGCATGGGTCAACACTATGACAGCAGCCGGTGTTTGTCAAAGAAAAATCGGACTTATCCCCTGAATTGTCCCGTTGTAGGAATTTGCCTAATCTTTGTAAGACTATGCTCAGTTGTGATTCCGTAAGTGACTGATTTTATTCATGTTAAATTTTGCCTTCGGAATGGGCAATTTGTCGAAACCCGCTTGAATACGGGGCTTCTTGCTTGTCAAGAGGGTGTTATCCACAACCTTATCCACATGAATTGTGGATATCGAAAAAAAGCGTGAAGAATCCTGTACTTAGCTCAGGACAGGGCAGGCTGGGCCGCGTATGCCTGCAGTCGGGAAAATTCCTGCAAGAATGCTTGCTGGGCTGCGCCAGGGGACATGGGAACGATGGTTTCCGGCAACGGAGCGATCCCGTCGAGGTAGCTCCAGCGCTCGGCCGAATGCGGCATGAGGTCGCGTTTTTCAGTGGCCAGGGCGATCAGGTCGGCCCGTTTGATGGGCTGGTAATCGGAAAAATCGATCCCGAAGGTGTGCGCGATGATGGCGGTGACCTTGTCCTCGAGCGCGGCGAATTCGGGCATGAGCACCTTGAGCGGTTTGACCATATCCCCGAGATAGGCCTCGGCCGCGTCGTGCAGCAGGGCCGCCAGACGCAGATCGGTCGGCACCAGCGAGGCCACGACCAGGCTGTGCTGGGCGACCGAATAGAAGGCGCGCGTCTGCCCGTTGAAGCGGCACTGGTAGGCCAGGCCATGGGCGATATCCTCGATCGCGACGCGGTCGATGCGCGGCTCGAGCGGGTAGAAACGGTTGCCCGAAAACGTGGAGACATAGGGCGTGGTAACGGCGCTGGCAAAAGTGGCACTGTGCATGATGGCCCGGATACTGTGTTTTTATACAGTATAAATGAAAACGCGCCCGCTGTCACGGCCTGCTTTTTCAAAGACCGGCATGGCACAGCGTTTACAATAGCCGCTTTTCGCCATTCCCCGCCGCGCGTGAAGCCGACCATCCTGCCCTTGTCCGAACTGCCCCGCGCGCGCCAGCTGCTGTCGGCGCATGCGCTCGCGGGCATGGACCAGGCCGCGTGCGTCGTGCTTGAAGTCGGCTGCGGGAGTATGGCAGCCTTCGCGGCGGGGCACATCCCGGGTGCTCTCTGGCTCGATACCGCAAGCCTGGAAACGCCGCCCTTGTACAACAAGGTGAGCGACCAGGATTTGCTGGCGCTGCTGCTGCAACTGGGCATCGGCGCGGACAGCACGGTGGTGCTGTATGGCCGCCAGCCCCTCGCGGCCGCGCGCGCCG
>DASWMN010000331.1:0-2672 GCA_036399735.1 Telluria sp.
TCGCGGACGTCAAACCCGCATCAAGATCGCCCAGCTGGGCGTGAACCGTCTGTCGGTTCACCGCACCAACCTGCACATCTATGCGAACCTGATCAGCCCGGATGCGAAGGTCCTGGTTTCGGCTTCGACGCTGGAAGCAGAAGTGCGCGCCGAGCTGGGCGGCAAGTCGGGTGCCGGCGGCAACGCTGCCGCAGCCGCACTGGTTGGCAAGCGCGTCGCAGAAAAAGCACTGAAAGCAGGAATCACCGAAGTTGCGTTCGATCGCTCGGGTTTCCGTTACCACGGCCGTGTCAAAGCGCTGGCAGAAGCTGCCCGCGAAGCCGGTCTGAAGTTCTAAGGAAGAATCGTCATGGCAAAAATGCAAGCGAAAATGGCAAGCGACAAGCCGGATGATGGCATGCGCGAGAAAATGATCGCGATCAACCGCGTGACCAAAGTGGTCAAGGGTGGTCGTATCATGGGTTTTGCAGCGCTGACCGTTGTCGGTGACGGCGATGGCCGCATCGGCATGGGCAAAGGCAAGTCGAAGGAAGTTCCAGTCGGCGTGCAAAAAGCGATGGAAGAAGCCCGCCGCAACCTGATCAAGGTGCCCCTCAAGAACGGTACGCTGCAGCACAGCGTGACCGGCCGTCACGGCGCATCGCGCGTCATGATGTCGCCGGCCAAGCCGGGTCCCGGCGTGATCGCTGGTGGCGCAATGCGCGCTATCTTCGAGGTGATGGGCGTGACCGACGTGGTTGCCAAGTCGACCGGTTCGTCGAACCCGTACAACCTGGTTCGTGCGACCCTCGACGGTCTGGCGAAAATGAGCACTCCGGCTGACATCGCTGCCAAGCGCGGCAAGTCGGTCGAAGAGATCCTGGGTTAAGGGGAATACCATGGCAAACACCGTTAAAGTCAAGCTGGTCAAAGGCCTGATCGGTACCCGTCAGGATCACCGCGCCACTGTGCGCGGCCTGGGTCTGCGTCGCGTCAACTCGGTCTCCGAGCTGCAGGACACGCCCTCGATCCGCGGCATGATCAACAAGGTCAACTACCTCGTGAAAATTGTCGACTAAGCCTCGGCTTGGTCTACGGAGAAAAACATGCAACTGAATACCATTCAACCAGCTGACGGCGCCAAGCACGCTAAGCGCCGCGTTGGCCGCGGTATCGGCTCCGGCCTGGGCAAGACGGCGGGTCGCGGCCACAAGGGACAGAAGTCCCGCGCGGGCGGCTACCACAAGGTCGGTTTCGAAGGCGGCCAGATGCCGCTGCAGCGCCGTCTGCCGAAGCGTGGCTTCAAGTCGCTGAACGCTACGTTCAAGGCTGAAGTGCGTCTGTCGGACCTGAACGCCCTGGCGGTCGGCGACATCGACATCCTGGTGCTGAAGCAAGCAGGCATCCTGCCGGTGGTGGCACGCGACGTGCGCGTCATCCTGTCGGGCGAGATCACCAAAGCGGTGAACCTCAAGGGCCTGAAAGCGACCGCGGGCGCGAAAGCGGCCATCGAAGCAGCTGGCGGTTCGGTCGCCTAAAGCGGCCGCTGCCTGATCGGAGCAAAAATTGGCGACTAATTCACAACTTGGTAAAAGCGCCGCTGCCGGCTTCCCCTGGGGTCGGTTGTGGTTTTTGCTTGGCGCATTGGTCGTGTACCGCATCGGTGCTCACATCCCGGTTCCCGGGATTGACCCGGTCGCGCTGGCGTCGCTGTTCAAGCAGAACGAAGGCGGCATCCTGGGCATGTTCAACATGTTCTCGGGTGGTGCCTTGTCCCGCTTTACCGTGTTCGCACTCGGGATCATGCCCTACATTTCGGCTTCGATCATCATGCAGCTGGGGTCGATCGTTTCGCCGCAGCTGGAAGCGCTGAAGAAGGAAGGCGAAGCAGGGCGCCGCAAGATCACCCAGTACACCCGTTACTTCACGGTGGCACTGGCTCTGTTCCAGGCGTTCGGCATCGCCGTCGCGCTCGAAGCGCAGCCAGGTCTCGTGCTCGATCCGGGCATGGGCTTCCGCTTCGTCACGGTCGTGACCCTGCTGACCGGCACCATGTTCCTCATGTGGCTGGGCGAGCAGATCACCGAACGTGGCCTCGGCAACGGCATTTCGATCATTATCTTCGCCGGTATCGCAGCCGGTCTGCCGTCGGCACTGGGTGGCCTGTTCACCCTGGTCTCGAACGGTTCGATCAGCAGCATTGCAGCGATCTTCATCGTCATCCTGGTGGTCCTGGTGACGTATGCGGTCGTGTTCGTGGAACGCGGACAGCGCAAGATCCTCGTGAATTACGCCAAGCGCCAGGTCGGCAACAAGGTGTACGGTGGCCAAACCAGCCACCTGCCCCTGAAGCTGAACATGGCCGGCGTGATCCCGCCGATCTTCGCGTCCTCGATCATCCTGTTCCCGGCGACGATCGTCGACTGGTACACGCGGGGCAAGGACTCCAGCGGCCCGTTCATCGGGTTCCTGAAGGACCTGGCCGCCTCGCTCGGTACCGGTGAGCCGATCCACGCGTTGCTGTATGCGGTGGCGATCGTGTTCTTCTGCTTCTTCTATACCGCACTGGTATTCAACAGCAAGGAAACGGCGGACAACTTGAAGAAAAGCGGTGCGTTTGTTCCGGGCATCCGTCCAGGTGACCAGACCGCGCGCTACATCGACAAGATCCTGATGCGCCTGACCCTCGCTGG
>DASWMN010000332.1:0-17884 GCA_036399735.1 Telluria sp.
CTCGTAACCCGCACCTGGTATATCCGCTCGGTCGATCCGCAATCGGTCCTGCTGACCGGCCTCACGCGCGACGGCACCTTCTATATCGAGAACGGCAAAATCAAGCATCCGGTCAAGAACTTCCGCTTCAATGAAAGCCCGGTCACAATGCTCAACAATGTCGAGGAACTGGGCAAGCCGCAGATCATCGGCAGCGAAGGCAACGGTCTGACCATGATGGTGCCTGCAATGAAGCTGCGCGACTTTAACTTTACCTCCCTTTCCGACGCGGTATAAACAGCAGTGGCAAAGCGCAGTTACGACTTCTACTTTACGCGCCTGATGTATGACTCGGGCGACTGGGATGTGGATATCCGCATGCCCAGCAACGTGCTCAATTCGCTGGTCGAATACACCACCCTCAAGGTGGATCCGGCCGAGCGTATTGTGGCGCTGTCGGATCCAAAAATGCTGGAGGCGCCGTTCTGTTATCTGGCGGGGCACAAGCTGGTGCAGTTCACTGCGGCCGAGCGCAGGAATTTCGAGCGCTACGTGCGCGGCGGCGGCTTTGTGTTTGTGGACGACTGCAATCACGACATCGACGGCTTGTTCGCCAAGTCGTTCGAGGCCGAGCTGGCGCGCATGTTCGGACCGAAGGCGCTGCACAAGATCCCGAACAACCATCCGGTGTATTCGAGCTTTTTCCAGTTCGACGGCCCGCCCAACACCGGCAATGAGCTCAATGGCTGGGGCGACGATCTGGTGCACGACTACCTGAAAGCGATCGAGTTCGACGGTCGTGTGCGGGTACTGTATTCGAACAAGGATTACGGCTGCGAGTGGGACTACGATTTCCGCAATAAACGCTGGCTGGTCATCGACAACACCCGCTTTGCGGTCAATATTATTCAGTATGCTTTGGGAGCCTGATTGTGTCGGAACGTGATGTGGTGGCGTGGGATGAAAAAGAGATAGCCGACCTGACGGCCAAAATCGGCGCCCTGCGTGCCAGCATGGCCCGGGTCATCATCGGACAGGACGACGTGGTCGAGTCGCTGATCATCTGCCTGCTGGCCGGTGGCCATGCCCTGGTCGAGGGCGTGCCGGGCCTGGGCAAGACGCTGCTGGTCAAGTCGCTGGCGCAGGCCACCGACATGCAGTTCCGGCGCGTGCAGTTCACGCCCGACCTCATGCCGTCCGATATCGTCGGCACCGAAATTCTGGAAGAAGACACCAGCACCCGGCAGCGCGTATTCCGCTTCCAGCAGGGCCCCGTATTTACCCAGGTGCTGCTGGCCGATGAAATCAACCGCGCACCACCGAAGACGCAATCGGCCCTGCTCGAAGCCATGCAGGAACGCAGCGTCACATTCGCCGGCCAGACCCACAAGCTGCCGCAGCCCTTCTTTGTGCTGGCGACGCAAAATCCGATCGAGCAGGCCGGTACCTATCCGCTGCCGGAAGCGCAGCTCGACCGCTTCCTGCTGCGCATCGACGTGGGTTACCCGACCGAAGACGAGGAAATGGCGATGGTCTCGCGCACCACCCACGCGGGACTGCAGGATGCCGTGCCCGCGATGGACGTGGCCAGCCTGCTGCGCCTGCAAATGCTGGTGCGCGATATTGAAATTGGCGAGCACCTGCTGCGTTACGCGACCCGTCTGGTGCGGGCGACGCGGCCGCAGGACTCCACGGTAGCGAGCGTGATCAAGCATGTCGGATGGGGCGCCGGTCCGCGTGCGGGCCAGGCACTGGTGCTGGCATCGAAAGCGCGTGCGCTGATGCATGGCCGGCTGGCGGTCACGCGCGACGATATCGGTGCGATGCTGCTGCCGGTGCTGGCACACCGCGTGTTGCGTAACTTCGAAGCCGAAGCCGATGGTGTCGCAATCGCCGACATCCTGTTCGCGCTGCGCAACGACATCAAGGTCGATTGAGACTGCTTTGTCGAAGCTGGATACGAGCGCGCTGATTGCGCAAACCTCCGACCTTGAGCTGATCATCCGCCACGTGCTGGCAGGTCTCGGCCATGGCATGCACGCGGGCCGCGAGCGCGGCGCCGGGGTCGAGTTCTCCGAATACCGGGCCTACGCGCCCGGGGATGAGTGGCGCCGGGTCGACTGGAAACTGATGGCGCGGGCCGACCGCTACTATGTGCGGGAAGCGGAGCGTGACAGCCACGTGGCAATCTGGCTCTGGCTGGATGCCACCGCGTCGATGGACGAACCAAGCCGCAGCGTCGAAGGATTGACCAAGCTGGAGTACGCGCGCGCCATGCTCGCCTGTGTCGCCGGTATCGCGCAGCGCCAGGGCGATGCGTTCGGGCTGGTCGTGTGCAGCGGCGGCCGGGTACAGTTCACCCAGGCTTCGCGCGGGCCGCGCCAGATGCACCGGGTGCTGGCCCAGCTCACCAAGGCGAAAGCCGAGGGCGGCCTGCCTAACACCGATGCACTGCGCGCCAGTCTGCATTTCGCTCGCTCGCCCAGTCTGATTTTTGCCGTCAGCGACTTCCTGGACTGGCCTTCCGCACAATCGGATGCGCTGCTGCGTCTGCGCCGCATGCGTCACGATGTGCGTGCTTTGTGCCTGCAAACCCAGGCCGAGCGCGACGCCAGTTTTGCGCTGGACCAGGCCTGGCGCGATCCGGAACAGGCGGATGGCGTCTATCGGCTTGCCACGGAAACGCTCGGCCAGTATCGCAAGGCGCGCGACGAACATTTCGACCGCGTGATGGCGCAGTGCCGTCAGAATGATCTTCCGGCGCTGACCGCCTGCATCGAAGACGGTTTGCCGTCCGTGCTGCGTGGCTGGCTGCGCCGGGCAGGGCGGGCCACATGAGTCTCTGGTGGCTTGCCATGCCAGTGCTGTTGCTGCCGATCTGGTGGCATCGGCAAAAGCGCGAACGGGCAGCGGTCAAGCCGCTGGCGACCGCGCGCTTCCTGCCGCGCACCAATCCCCTGCACCAGCGCGTCTGGCGCTGGCACCACCGCAGTCTGCTGGTGCTGCGCTGCCTGCTGCTTGCCACCGTGATCGCCTGGCTGGCAGATCCTGCCTTGCCATGGCGCGGCGACGCCGTGCTGGTGGTGCCGGGTACCGACCAGGCCTGGGCCAATGGACAGATTCGCGATGCCGGCTTTGCCGAAGCGACCCGCATCGATCTGCCGCAGGCCGATGCATTCGGGTGGCTGGCGCAACATGAACGCGAGTGGCGCCCGAATGCCCGCCTGCTGGTCGTCGGTCCTGTTTCCATGCCCGCCAACAGGCCGCATGTTTCGCAGCGCGTGACGGTGCGCACCTCGCCAGCGCCCGTCATCAAGAACGAGCGCCGGGTGGCAATCGTGAGCAAGCGCGCCGACCAGTGGCGCGCCATGTTCCTTTCCCTGGACGGGCCACAGCGCTACGTCATTCAGCCGGCGCCAGACGCGACGACGGAATTGATCGTGTGGGATTTGCCAGAAGCCCCGCCCGCGCAAATGCGCGCCCCGCTGTGGTGGATTGGCGAGCGCACTGCCTTCGCGGAGCTGAAAAATGCGCCCGCTGTCGACGGCGTGCATTATGCGGACAGCCCCCGCGGCCGCCTGTGGTGGTCGGCGAACTGGCCGCCGGCAGACGCCGATGCCGCCCGAAGCCAGTTCGAGACCTGGCAGCGACTGCACTACCCACCGGTCGCGTGGACCACGCCGGCACAGGTGTTCGAGCCATCCCCGGGTTCTGGCACGCCCGCGAGTGGCGCGCTTCGCTACCTGATGACCATCGCGCTGCTCGCGCTGTTTGCACTTGAACGGATACTGACCCATGCAAAACGGCGCTGACATCACCCGCCGCTTGCTTCATCGCGCATTGCGGCGCAAGGGGCCATTCTGGATTGCGTTGCTGCTGCCCTGGGTTCTTGTGGCTTCGATCATTGGCGCGGTATTGGTGCTGGCGTGGATCTGTTGGGACTTCCTGCGTTTGCGCGCACGCGTGGACAGTGACTGGCCGCGCTGGCTCGATGGTGCGATTCCGGCGCTGGAGGATAGCAGTGCCTTGCTCGCGCACGCCGCTACGCCGGTAGGGCGTTTGCAGCAGCAGCGCCTGTTGGGCCGCATATCGAACGCATTGGCCGATGATGTCCTCGCCAGTGTCGTGACTGTTCGGGTGCGTTTCAACTGGCTGGCGCTGTTCGCTAGCGGCATACTTGCCATCGGCGTTTTCGCGCTACAGCGTGGGCATGCCGAACAAGCGGCACCGCAGCCGCCAGGGCGGGTTCAGGCTGCGGTAGAACCGGCGCTGCTCAATGTTCGCGTGGCGCCGCCCGCTTACACCAGGCTGCCAAAGTTCGAGACCGCGCCGCGCGACCTGCAGGTGCCGCAACGTAGCCAGGTCGAGTGGTGCCTGCCCAAGCCGCAGACGGGCGCCGCGCCGGTCGAACTGAGCGACGGCCAGGTGCTCAAGCTGGACACTGGCTGTGCACGCTGGAGTGCCACGGAGTCCGTGTTCTGGCGCTGGCAGGGAAAGCGCTACAACCTGCGCGTGATTCCTGACGAAGCGCCCGTGGTAGCCTTCACCGCGCCGCGCGACATGCTGTCCGTACTGCCGGCCGGCGCGACCAATGCCACCATGACCGCCACTGTCAAGGATGACTACGCGGTCAAGCGCGCGGTACTGCACATGACGCTTGCGCGCGGCAGTGGCGAAAATATCCGCTTCAGCGACCGCGAAGTGCCCTTGCCGGAGTCTGGCGACGCCCGGATCCGCAACTGGTCGAAACAATGGTCGCTCACCGAACTCGGTATGGAAGCGGGCGACGAGCTGTATTTCTTCGTGCGCGCCAGCGACAACGCCGAGCCGCCACACACAACGGTCTCGCCGACTTACACCTTGCGCCTGCCGGGTCCGGTGGCAACCGACGACGAATCGAATGCATTGCCCATGCTGGCAAAGCCCGAGAACCTGCGCAGCCAGCGCCAGATCATCATCGATACGGAGCAGCTGATCGCGGACGTGAAAGCCAATCCGTCGCTGGCGGCGGCGACCGTCCGCAGCCGCAGCGAGGCGATCGCCAGCGAGCAGGCCATGCTGCGCCGCCGTTACGGCCAGTTCCTGGGCGAGGAATCGAGCCTGTTCGGTGAGGAGCACGATGATCACGGCGGCAAGGAAGATCTGGTGAAGGAATACGGCCACAAGCACGACCAGGAAGAGAACGCCACCCTGTTCGACGAATCGACCAAAAAGGTGCTGCGGCGCGCCTTGACCGCGATGTGGGACGCCGAAAAATCGCTGCGTGCGATTACGCCCAAGACCGCGCTGCCGCCTGAGTACAAGGCGCTCGAAGCAATCAAGGAACTGCAGCAGGCCGACCGCATTTATTTGCACAAGACCGCATTCGTGCCACCCGCAATCAAGGAAGAGATCCGCATGACAGGCGACGTGGTGGGAACCAGAAGCTATCGCCGCGCCCAGGCCGGGCCAGGCGAAGGCGTGCCACCGGAACTGGGCGCACTCCTGCATGCGCTTGAGGGCGACGGTGCGCTGCCAGCCCTGTGGAGCCGAACCGCGCAGGACTGGATACGTGCCCGTATCGCCAGCGACGAGCAGCGTCTTGAGGCACAGCGCGCGGTGCAGGATGTGGCAGATGGTTGCGCAGGCTGTCGCCCGGCGCTGCGCGCCTGGCTGCGCGGGGCAATCAATGATGCGCCAGTTCTGCTGCAGGCGACGCCGCAAGCCGATACGCCGTTTGCGCGCGCCTGGCGCAAGGGAGGGCAGCCATGACGGCCGCGATACTGATGCTGGTGATCGGTGCGGCCAGCGCCGTCGGCTACCTCCTGCATCGGAAATGGATCGATGCGCTGCTGGTGCTGGCAGCAGCTGGCGCGCTCGGCGTCATCGTGACCGGGTTTTCGTTGCCTGGCACCGCCATTGGGGCAGCCTCGATCAGTTCGGATGACCCTTCGCCCAACATCGGGAACGCGCGCACGGTCCGCCTGAGCGGCGATGGCCTGCGCGCTTCGCAGTGGCAGGATCTGCCCGCTCGCAAACTCGAATGGACGCCGCCTGCCGGGGACACGCTACGGCTGGATTTCCCGCATGCGATCCAGCTTGGCCGCATGTTCAAACTGACTGTGACGATGGCGCAGCCGGCGAGCCGCAAGTTGCAGCTGCTGGCAGAAAACGGCCAGGTCATCGCGGAGGCTTCCGGCAGCGCCAGTGCGTTGTCCTTGCAATGGCTGCCGCCCGTGGCCGAGACGCTGGTGTTCAAGGCCCGCCTGCTCGACGCGGCCGGCAAGACAATCGCTGAAGGTCCCGTCCCGTTCGAAGTGCGCGACTCTGTGCCGCTGCAGGTTCAAGGCCGTTTTGGCGCCCCGTCGTTCGATACACGCACCTTGAATCAACTGCTCGCACAAAGCAATGCGGTGCTGGACTGGCAAGTCACCCTGGGCAAGGTGGTCACACGCAGCGAAACACCGCGCAGCGCGCTCGTACAGGCCGATCTATTAGTGGTCGATGCGAACTATCTGGAGGATTTGCCGGAACCGGCGCGCGCCAGTTTGCTCGTACAGGTGGCCGCTGGCACGCCGCTCCTGATTCTGGGCGCCAGCGCGAGCGAACCGGCCAAGTGGTCGCGCATGTTCAAGCTGGAGCTGCGCGAGCAGGCCGACGCCAAGTCGGGCGGCAGTCCGCTGGCGCTTTCCAGTGCGACCTATCTGCCGCAGGAAAAAAACGCCGGAGGATGGGTCTCCGCCGGTGACCGCATCTGGACCCGGCCGTGGGAGAAGGGCCGCATTAGCTGGCTCGGCGTGAGTGACTGGCACCGCTACGCGATCGGGGAACCGCGTGCGCTGGCGGCGTGGTGGCAGGACGTGCTCGATGCGGCCGGGGTGCGCCGGGCACAGGCAGTCAAGCTGCTCGACCCCGAGGAGATGCCTGTGCCGGGCCAGAGGCTGGCCATTTGCGCGCAGGGCGTGACCGGGGATGTGCGCTTCCCCTCGCTGAAACAGACACTGGCGTGGCAGCGCCGCCCGGATAAGGCCGATGCCGCATGTGTTGCGGTGTGGCCGATCGCGCCAGGCTGGCTGGAATTCGAGTGGGGCGGCGCCAAGCCGCAGGGAGGGCGCGTGTATGTGTACGAAAACGCCGATTGGCCGCTTTGGCAAAAGGCACAACGCCGCGACGCGACGCTGCGCTATGCGGCGCGCACGGCCAACCAGCCCGGCAAATCCACGACGGCGCTTCCCGCATGGCCGTTTGCCTTCCTTTTTGCCGCTGCGATGCTGCTGCTCTGGTGGCGCGAACGGCGCTAAGGCGCATGTATCGCCGACCGGGGCAGGGTATTATTCGCGGTGGTCCTGCATCCATGACTTGAGGCCGTTGACCCACTTCTTGGCGGGCAGGTTCATACTCTTCTTGATCGCGCCGGCCCGTTCGTACAACACGCTGAAGTCGATCTGCGGCGCCGTCTTGAAAGCGACCACCACAATGTTCGCATCGTGCACCTCCGGCAGCCACACCACCGCGTCGAACACTAGCTCCATGTTCTGCAGGTTCTTGTCGTAGTTCGAAAAATCGCCGAACACATTGGTGGTCATGATGCCGTTTTCGCTCAGGCAGTCGAAGCAGCCCTGGTAAAACTCGGGCGTGTCGAGCACCGGGCCGCGTGCCTCTTCGTCGTACAGGTCGACCTGCAGCACATCGACCGTGTTGTGATTGCGCGGATCGAGTACAAAGTCGAGCGCATCCATCTCGCGCACGTCAAGCCGCTCGTCGTTGGACGGCAAACCGAACAAGACGCGGCAGATTTCGATCACATTCGGATTGAGCTCGGCCACCGTGACTTTGGCGGCGGGAAAGCGATGGTAGCTGAACTTGGTCAGCGCGGCGCTGCCCAGGCCCAGTTGCACGATGTGGCGCGGCCGCTCCAGGAACAGCATCCACATCATCATCATCTGGACGTATTCGAGCTCGATATTGTCGGGCTTGGACAGGCGCATGGCGCCCTGCACCCACGAGGTACCCAGGTGCAGCGAACGTACGCCCTGGTATTCGGTGGTGGTGGCAGGCGGATGGCCGGGCGCGGAGAAACGGGTGGAGGAATCGGACATGGTCCGAATTTTACAACGTTGGCGCCAATGGCAGAATCATGGTGACCGTCAGACCGCCACCGTCGCGGTTGCCCAGGGTGATGCGTCCGCCGTGCGCTTCGGCTATTTCACGCGCCAGCGCCAGGCCCAGCCCGGTTCCGGCGCGTTTGGTGGAGTAGAAGGGCACCAGCGCGTTGGTCAGCACTGCATCATTCATGCCCTGGCCCCGATCCATCACTTCGATGCGCAGCATGCCCAGTGCCGTCTTGATGTGCATTTCAACGGCATCTGGCGGCGAGCCCGATTCATGGGCATTCTTGAGCAGGTTCAGGAGCGCCTGCTCCATCTGGGCCGGGTCGAAACGGGCCGCCTCGACCGGCAGCGCGTCAGTCAGGCGGAACTGCACTTCGCACGCCAGGCGCTGTGTGAACACGGTCCAGTCGCAGGCTTCCACGCGCGGCGTGGGCAGCTTGGCAAAGCGCGCGTAGCCCAGAATAAAAGTCTCCAGGTGGCGGGTGCGCTCCTCGATCGTTTCCAGAATCTGGGGCAGGCGCTCGGTCTGGCCGCGCCGCACCAGTTCGGCGCCAGAGTGGGCCAGGGAGGTGAGGGGCGCGAGCGAATTATTCAGTTCGTGGCTGATCACGCGGATGACTTTTTTCCAGGTCTGCACTTCCTGGCGCCGCAATTCCTGGGTGAGCTGGCGCAGCAGCAGCAGTTCGTGGCGGCGGCCGTTGAGCATGAAGCTGCGCCGCGCAAGGTGGTAGACCTCTTCTTCTTCGCTGTCGCCGGCCGTGAACAGGCCGTCGCCGCCGCGCGCCAGCGCCTCCACCAGTGCGGGCGAGGTCTGGGCCACGATGTCGGCCAGGGCGTGGCCCTCGAGCCGGCGCCCTTCATTGAGGAGCTGGCGCGCCGCCACGTTGGCGTAGACGATGGCGGCGTCGCCGACCAGCAGCATGGCCACCGGCGTGTTCTGGACCATGGTATCGAGCAGCAGTTCACGCTGAACCAGCGCCAGGCGCTGCTCGCGCAGCACGTGGCCTAGCGCATTGTGGGCGCCAACCAGGTCGGCCAGTTCATCGTTTTGCGGCCAGTGCAGGCTGAAGGAGAAGTCGCCGTCCTTGTAGCTGGTGACGGTGCCTTCCAGTGCACGGAACAGCGACAGTATCGGTTGAATCTGCGCGCGCATGGTGATCACCGCGATCGGCACCACCAGCGCCAGGCAGATGCCGCCCACCAAAAAAGGCTGCTGCGGCAGGAAGTGATTCAACACCAGCGCCATGACAATGCCGAGCGCCAGCAGCGTGGCCACCAGCGCCGTCCAGCGGGTAACCAGCGACAGGCGCATGCCGGGCACGCGTCCCATCAGGGCCGCGCGATGCCGAGCCGTTCCATGCGCCGGTACAGCGCCTGGCGCGACAGGCCCAGTTCGGCCGCGGCCTGCGCCACCACGCCGTGCGAGCGTGCCAGCGCCTGCGCGATCGCATCGCGGTCAGGTTCGGCGTCAGTGGCGATCACGGGCGCCAGCGGCAGACCGAGATCGGTTGCCTTGATCACTTCGCCCGCTGCAAGCAGGCTGGCGCGCGCCATTACGTTTTTCAGCTCGCGCACATTGCCCGGCCAGGCGTGCGCCAGCAGCGCGGCCTGTGCACACTGGTCGAGCCGCTTGGCCGCAGGGAGGAAGCTTGCTGCCAGCGGCAGAATGTCGGCCGGCCTTGCCGCCAGTGGCACCAGGCGCAGCTCGATCACATTCAGACGGTAGAACAGATCTTCGCGGAAGGTGCCGGCGCGGATCATGGCGCCCAGGTCGGCGTTGGTGGCGCTGATCACGCGCACCTTGACCTGGCGCTCACGGTTGGAACCGAGCCGTTCGAAGCGTCCGGTTTCCAGCACCCGCAACAGCTTCATCTGGCCCGCCAGCGGCAGGTTGCCGATCTCGTCGAGGAACAGGGTGCCGCCGTCGGCCGCTTCGAATTTGCCTTCGCGCGCTTTGGAGGCGCCGGTGTAAGCGCCGGCGTCGGCCCCGAACAGTTCCGCTTCAATCAGTTCGGCCGGCAGAGCGCCACAGTTGAGCACCACAAACGGACCGTCGCGCACCGCCGAATTGGCCTGGATGATTTCGGCTATGCGTTCCTTGCCAGTGCCATTCGGACCGCTGATCAGAACCGGCACGTCGGCGCGCGCGACCTGGCATGCCAGATGCAGAATGCGTTCGGTGGCCGGGTCCTGCCACACCATGCCGCGCAGGTCGAAGCCTTGCTCCAGATCGCGGCGCTGGCGCCGCTCGCGCTGCGCATGCTGGGCCAGCGCGCGATTGGCCTGTCCCAGTTCGATCAGGTTGGTGACGGTGGCGATCAGGCGGTCATCTTTCCAGGGCTTGGACAGATAATCCGCCGCGCCGGATTTGACCAGGTCGACCGCCGCATCCAGATGGGTCCAGGCGGTCAGCAGGATTACCGGCAGGTCGGGATACAGGGCGCGGATCTGGCGAAACAGGGCGGTGCCTTCTTCGCCGGAGGTAGTGTCGGCGCTGAAGTTCATGTCCTGGATGACCAGGTCGACACTGGTGCGCGCCAGCACGGCCAGGCCCTCTTCGGGCGAGGCGGCGCGCACGGAATCGATGTCGTGCAGGGAGAACAGGACTTCGAGGGCGATCGCGACCGCCGCGTTGTCGTCAATTATCAGTACGGTTGGCATGGCGCTAGCATAGCATTGACCGGTGTCGCCCGGGGCCGCAGCCCCGGGCCATTGCGAGCTTGTCATGCGCTGCGGGTAGCCAGGGCAGGCGAGATGGTGGCCGCCTTCCATGCCGGGCCGTACACGGCAACCACGCCGAGCAGGTAGAACACGCCGGCGCCGCCCAGCAGGTACGGCAGCGGCAGGCGCGCCATTTCCAGTTTGCTGACCAAAAGCTGGTTCAGGCCGACCGCCAGCAGCACGCCGCTGACCACGCCCAGGGTGGTGATCATCACATTCTCGGAGATGAAGTAGCGCAGGATATCGACCCGGCGCGCGCCGAGTGCGCGCCGCACCCCGATCTGCTTGCGGCGCTGGGTAACCCACAGGCTGGCCATGCCGACAATGCCGCTGGCGGTAATAATCAGCAGCAGCACGCTGACCGTGATCAGCATCCACGACAAGGCCACGTCGGCGCGGTAGCGCTGCTTGCGGTCTTCGCTGGTGCTCTTGCTCTTGATGATGACCGGGGTCGCCGTTGCCTTGCGCAGAATCTCCTCGGCTTCCTTCATGATGCGGTCGCGCTGCCCGGGCTCGGTGCGCACCGTGTACGAGGCACCAGGCGTTGTGCCCAGCGCGCGCAGCGGCAGGATGGTCGAATACTCGGCTTCATCGCCCACCGGGGCCCAGGGCGACTGGAGGCGCTCGACCACACCAATAATCTGGGTGGCGTCGGCGTCTTCGCCGGTCCCGAACAGCATGGTCTTGCCGATTACGCTGGCCTGGCCCGGCCACAGCTTGTCGGCCAGGCCCTGGGTGATGATGACCGTCTTGGGCTGCTCGCGGCTGGTGACCATGTCCAGTTCCAGAATGTCGGCCGGGGTGAAGTCGCGGCCCTGGACCAGACGCAGGCCCCAGGCTTGCACCAGGGAGTCGCCGGTTTCGTACATCGCCGTGCTGGCCGATTCATTGACCTGCTTGCGGTCAATCGCCACGCTGGTGCTGCTGCCCGAATTCGACAACGGCATCTGGTTGGTGCCGGCCACGCCCAGCACGCCCGGAATGGCGCGCAGCAGCGCTGTCTCGCGCTTTTGCACGGCCAGGTCGAAGGCCGCGTTTTCCTTGCGCAGCCAGCGCGTGCTGATGTTAAAGGTCGACACTTCGTCCACCAGGCCGCTGGGGCGGGCCGCCACGGCCTGGCGTACGTTGACGATGTGCAGCGCGTTGGCCAGGATGGCCAGGCTGATGGCTACCTGCACCGCCACCAGTATCGCGCCGGTCTTGTTGCGCAACAGCGCAGAAAGAATAGGATGCATGTCGATCTCCGCTTACTGTGATTTGAGCTGAATGGCCGGGGTGACCTGGCAGGCGCGCCAGGTTGGCAGCAGGCCGGCCACAATGGCGGCAAACACCGACATGACGAACGTGAACACCAGCATGCTCCAGTCCATGTGGGCGATGGTGGCCATCTGCTTGGACTGCATGGCGATCAGGGCCAGCGCACCCAGTGCCAGCACCAGCCCAAGCACGCCGCCGGCCAGGCCGACGACCGCGCTCTCGACCAGGAACTGGCGGAAGATCTCGCGCCGGGAAGCGCCCAGCGCGCGCCTGATGCCGACTTCCGCGGCGCGTACCGAAAACTTCGCCAGCAGCAGGCCGATCGTGTTCACGAGGCACAGCAGCAGGAAGCCGAACGCCAGCCACGCCGACAACCGGCTGTCATTGCTGACCACTTTCATTTTCACCAGCCATTCCTGCACGTCATACAGCTTGTTCGGCGAATTGCGCTTCATTCTGCCCAGCTTGCGCTGTTCGCTGGCATAGCTGTCGATATAGGTTTGCAGCTCGCCGCGTCCGGCGGCGGTCTTGGTCTCGAACCAGAACTGGATCCAGGTGCAGTTGGAGGCCAGGATGCCGGCAAAGCCGGGTTCGCGGTTGGCGCTGCAGTTCATGCTCCCTTGCGGGTTGGCTTCGAGTCGGATCGCGGTGGAAAAGGGAATGAACAGTTCATCGGCGTCACCGAATGCGCTGTTGCCGATCAGGCGGTAGTAGCGCGGCAGCGGTGCCCACGCATCGAGCACGCCGACAATCTGGAACTGCTGGCTCATGATGGTCATGCGCTGGCCGACCGGGCTGGCACTGCCGTACAGTTTTTCAGCGATTGCGCGACTGAGCACCACCACCTGGGCGCCGGATGCGTCTTCCGCTTCGGTCCAGCCCTGGCCGTGCAGGAAGGGCGCCTCGAACATGCTGAAAAAATCGCTGGTCAGCGCCAGGCCGTTGGCCGGGAACACGCCGATATCGGTGCGTGCCGGTTCGATCGGGGCGGAGACGCCGAAGATCGCAGTGCGCCGCTCGCCTTGTTTGCTCTTGAGGAAATTGCTCGCCTCAATATAGCCGACCTGGAAATCGTTCGGCTCTTCACCCGGGGTGTAGCCATCGACCGGGCCGACATCGAGCACCGGCACGAACAGGCGATCGCTCTTGTGCGGAATCGGGTTGCCGGACATGACCTGCAGGATGGTCAGGGTGGAGATGCTGGCAGCGACGCCGATGGCCAGGGTCAGCACCATCAGCGCGGTCAGTGCCGGGTTGCGGCGCAGGCTGCGCAGGCCGAGCATGAAGTAGTACTGGAACATCGCGCTCTCCTCAGACCGGGTGGGTGGCGCCGGCGGCCTTGGCGTTGAACAGCGTCGGCGCCTTGCGTACCAGATCGGAGACCTGGCCGTCGATGATGTGCACGTTGCGCTGCGAACGCACCGCCAGCTCCGGATCGTGGGTGACCATCAGGATCGTGGTGCCCTGGGCGTTGATTTCCTCGAGCAGTTCCATGACACCGCGCGCCATCTGCGTGTCGAGGTTACCGGTCGGTTCATCGGCCAGCAGCAGTTTGGGCGAACCGGCCAGCGCGCGCGCGATTGCAACGCGCTGTTGCTGGCCGCCCGACAGTTCGGCCGGATAGTGCTTCATGCGTGAAGCCAGGCCGACTTTTGCGAGCGCGTCCTCGATGCGCTCCTTGCGTTCGGCCGCGTTGAAGCCGCGGTAGCGCAGCGGTACGTCGACATTGTCGAACAACGACAGGTCGGGAATCAGATTGAAGCCCTGGAAGATGAAGCCCAGTTTCTCGTTGCGCAGGCGCGAACGCGCGTTGTCGTCCATGCCCTTGACGTTGATGCCATCCAAAACATACTCGCCGTCGGTGAACTCCTCCAACAGGCCGGCGATGTTCAGGAAGCTGGTCTTGCCGGAACCGGAAGGGCCGGTCACGGTGACGAATTCACCCTGGTTGACCTGGATTTCGAAGCCGCGCAGGGCGTGCGTTTCGATCATGTGGGTACGGTACACCTTGCTCAGATTGGTCATGCGCAGCATGGGAAGGTCCTTTCGGTGGTTTTTATTTATTGATGGAGACACGCGCCGCATTGGCGAACGTGTCGGTGCCTGCAATGACAAGCTTGTCGCCCGGCTGTACGCCGGTCAGAATTTCCACGTTGCCGACGCTGGTCGCGCCCAGCGTGATCGGGGTGCGTACCGCCACGCCGTCGCGCACCACGTAGGCAAAGCGGCCGCCCTCGGACTCGACGAACGGGCCGCGCGGCACCAGCAGAACATTCGGTTTCTCTTCGATCAGCAAGCGCGCGGTCACGCGCTGGCTCTGGCGCAGGCCTTTCGGCTGGGCGCCGTCAAAGCGAACCCGCGCCAGCACCTGGTTGCGCACCACTTCCGGCGACAGAGCCGCCAGCTTGCCGGTGGCGGTGGCGCTGCCAAGCTGGATCTCGGCGCTCATGCCCAGACCCATGTCGGCGACGTAGCTTTCCGGGACTTCCAGTTCGACCTCCAGGCGTGAAAGGTCGACCAGGGTCATGAGCGCCGTATTGGCGGCGACCACGCTGCGGTTTTGCACAGACAGCGTGCCGATAAAGCCATCGACTGGCGCTTTCACGGACAGTTCATCGACGCGGCGCTGGGCGTTCGCCATCGACAGGCGCTGGCGGTCCAGTTCATTGACCTTGGTCTTGAGGGCCAGGCCGACGTCGTCGCCTTCCAGCGCGGCGGCCTTGGCGGCGTGGCGCGCGCGGATCTCGGCCGAGGCCACGGCATCCTTGGCTTTCTGGAAGTCGATCTTGGCGATCACGCCTTCATTGGCCACGGCCTGGTAGCGCTCCAGCGTACGCTGGGCCGAAAGGCGGTCGATTTCGGCGGTGTCGGCTTCGCGCTGGGCCAGCAGCTTCTGTTTGCGCGCCAGGATCTGCTGGCGCGCCACTTCCGCTTCCAGCTGCTGATAGCTGGACTGCTCGCGCTTGAGCGCGTCCGACAGATCGGGCGACTCCAGCACCGCCAGGGTCTGGCCGCGCTTGACCGTGTCGCCGGCGGCCACTTTCAGGGTGACGGTCGAAGGCGCCGTGGAGTACAGGGTGGGGCTGACCGCGGCCACAATGCGGCCGTTCACGGCAGCGTCGCGTACCAGTGTGCCGCGCGTGACTTCGGCGATGCGCAGGCGCGCGCCGTTGACCGAGGCTTCGCTCGAGCGCCAGCCCGAGACAGCGAGTACGGCCAGGACGATGACTGCGGCAGCGGCGCCGCCGATCAGGGCGCGGCGCTTGAACGCCTGGCCTGGCGGGGCCTTGATGACGGCATCTTGAGAAGAAGTATCGCGGATCATGGTGGTGTACGGTGAGGACAATGCCATCACTTATGCATGAACCGTGCCACTTGCCAGAGCCTTGATTATTAAGGAAGTTTGTATGGACGTCAGGGTGTCCGCGGCGTCCGGTCGGCAACCGGCGTACGCGCGCCGGACACTTGAAATTTGCAAAAATGATCACATCTTCCGGAGCATGCCGTCGTCCCTGCCCCTGCGTTCAGAAAGTCCCAATGCCTTTTGCTAAGATTCGCAATACCTTGCATGCCCTGTTTCAGATTCCCTTGCGCGAACCGGCCGACTATCCGTTTGCCGACAGCGACGTGGCACAACTGCAGCGCCTGACCCGCGATCCCGCTGCCCACGCCATGGATGACGCGAGCTGGAAGGATCTGATGCTCGACGCCTATCGCAGCACCTTGTCGCAAGAGGTGAGCATCTTCGGCCAGCACGTGCTGTACCAGCGCCTGCGCGCCGGTGGCGGCAGCGCGGCGGGCGAGGGCGTGCGGGCATTGCTGGAAAATCCGGCCCGGCTGCCTGCGCTGCACCTGGCCTGCAAGCCGCTGCGCCTCGCCGACAAGGAAATTGCGACCCTGCTGTTCGAGCACGCACCGGTCACTTTGCCGCTGTGGGCGGGCAAGACCGCGGTGATGCCGATTTTGCTGCTGGCGTCGATGGCCGCTGCCATGGTCTGGTCGCCGCTGGCGTGGCTGGCAACCGCGGCGCTGCTGTACTTCCTGATGTCGAACCAGGTGCGCTATGGCCAGCAGGTGGAAGCCTGGCAGCGCTCGATGCAATCGCTGCAGCTGCTGCTGCGCGTGTTCAGCGAACGCGATGCCGATGACGGCCCCGAGGCGGCGCGCCTGAACCGGGCCCTCACGCGCTCGCCGCTCACCGGCCTGGTGCCCGGCCTGGCCAGTTACCAGGACTGGTTTGCACTGACCAATGTGAACCACTACTTCCATTGCGCCCGGCTGGTACAGGCCACTCTGCCGCTGCTGCGCAAGGCGCTGCTCGACATCGGCACTTTCGAAGCGGACCTTGCCCTGGCGCGCCACCTGCAGAACAGTGCGCGCTTCTGCTGGGCGAACCGCGTCGACGCGCGTCAGCTCACCTTGCGTGCGACGGTGCATCCGCTGCTGCCGGCCGCGCAGCCACTGACGCTGGCGCTGGACGGGAAGGGTGCATTCATCTCGGGCCAGAACGGGATCGGCAAGAGTACCTTGTTGCGCACGGTCGGCCTGAACCTGGTCACGGCGCGTGCGTTCGGCTTTTGCTACGCCGAGGCGGCGGCGATGCCGGATCTGCCGGTCTACAGCAGCATGCAGAACGACGATTCCCTGCTAAGCGGTGAGAGCCTGTACGTGGCGGAACTGCGGCGCGCCCGGGAATTGCTGGCCGCCGCCGAGGGGCCGCATCCGGGCGTGTACATGATCGATGAGATTTTCAGGGGCACCAACCACCTGGAGTCGGTGTCGGCGGCGGCGTCGGTGCTGGACGTGCTGGCGCAGCGCGGGCTGGTGATTGTGTCGTCCCACAATCTGGTGCTGGCCAGCCTGCTCGCAAAGCGCCTGGACGCGCTATGCGTGCGCCGCGCCGCAGGCGGTGCGCTGCTGCTGGCGCCAGGTGTGCTGGCCCACACGAATGGCATCGCGCTATTGGCCGAACGCGGCTTCGGTGCTGCCGTCGAGACCAACGCCGGCAGGGTGTTCGACTGGTTGAGCGGCTATCTTGCTCACCCGGCCGACAGTGCCGGCGTGCTGGCCTGAGCACGCCAGCGGGTCCAGACCAGCGTCAGGCCATACATGAGCGCCAGAATCGCGGCCCAGGCCAGGTACACCACTGGCAGCGAATGCACATACCCGTCCGGCCAGTTGGCCTGACCTCTGGTGAACTCCGGCCCGCCGCCGTAGCGGATGTCGAAGTACAGATTGCCGAGGAAGTGGATCAGCGCGATGTGGATCACGTAAAAGAACATCGGGGTGCGCCCGAACAGCATCAGGACGCGGTTTTCGCGGATCCGCTCGAACAGCGCCAGCAGCAGCATGCCGATACCGACTGTGACCAGCAGATACAGCAGCGAGGGCGGATATTTTGATACGCGCATGAAGGCCATCAGGTCGAACATCGGGCCGCGATGCTGGAGCGTCCATTGGTCGGCGTCGCCATAAATATTAAAGCCGCGCAGGACCACAAAGGACAGCAGCAGCACGCCGGCGGCGCCCAGCCAGAAGCGCTTGCGGCGCGCCGCGTCCCACTGGAACACCGGGCCGAGCGCGTAGCCAACTGCCATCAGGCCGACCCAGGGCATCAGCGGATAGCGCAGCACCAGACCCTCGATGCCGAGGCTCTGGCCCATCGGGAAGAAGCCGCCCTGGTGCCAGGCACGCCACAGCAGGCTGCCGGAGGTATAGCCGTCAAAGGCGTTATGGCTGAGGATCAGGGCCGCGCCGATGGCGGCAATGGCCACGCGCGGCAGCCACACCAGCAGCGCCAGGATGATCATCGAGGCGCCGATCGCCCAGATCACCTG
>DASWMN010000333.1:0-29734 GCA_036399735.1 Telluria sp.
CTATTGTAGTGCATTCCGAATCAGACCATGAATGCAGCGCAAGAAGCGGGGCGATTGGGATGACGATTCGCTAATATGAGGGCGAAAAAAAACGCCGGACGAATCCGGCGTTTTTTGCGAAAAACTGGCTGAATTACGCGGCCAGCAGCTGACGCAGCACGAATGGCAGAATCCCGCCGTGCTTGTAGTAGTCGACTTCGATCGGGGTATCGATACGCAGCAGGACTTTGACTTCCTGTACGTCGCCGTTGGCGCGCTTGATGACCAGGGTCGCCAGCTGCTGCGGCTTGATCTCGCCTTCCAGGCCTTTCAGGTCGAACGTTTCGTTACCGGTGATGTTCAGCGTCTGTACGCTGTCGTCGCCGATGAACTGCAGCGGCAGCACGCCCATGCCCACCAGGTTGGAACGGTGAATCCGCTCGAACGAACGGCAGATCACCGCTTTCACGCCCAGCAGCTGGGTGCCTTTGGCGGCCCAGTCGCGCGACGAGCCGGTGCCGTATTCTTCGCCGCCGAAGACCATGGTCGGTACGCCGTCAGCCACATACTGCATGGCGGCGTCGTAGATCGACATTTGCTGGCCGCTAGGCTGGTGAATCGTGATGCCGCCTTCAACTGCCGAGCCGTCTGCCTTGGCAGGGATCATGCGGTTCTTGATCCGCACGTTGGCAAACGTTCCGCGCATCATGATCTCGTGGTTGCCGCGGCGCGAGCCGTACGAGTTGAAGTCGGCCTTCTGCACGCCATTGGCCAGCAGCCATTTACCGGCCGGGCCGCTTTCCTGGATCGAGCCCGCTGGCGAAATGTGGTCGGTGGTGATCGAGTCGCCAAACACGCCCAGTGCGCGCGCATTGGTGATGCCGGTGGCTGCCGCCTTCGGGGTCATTTCGAAGCCGTCAAAGAATGGCGGCTCGGCGATGTAGGTCGATTTTGGCCAGTTGTAGACCTGGCCTTCGGTCGACGATACTTTTTCCCACAGCTTGCCTGGTGCGCCCTTGACGTCGGCGTAGTTGGCCTTGAAGACTTTGGAGTTCATCGCGAACTTCATCAGCTTGCCGATTTCTTTCGAAGTCGGCCAGATGTCGCCCAGGTACACGTCCTTGCCGTTCTTGCCCTTGCCAACCGGCTGGGTCATCAGGTCGACGGTCATGTTGCCGGCGATGGCGTAGGCCACCACCAGCGGCGGCGAGGCCAGGAAGTTGGAACGGATGTTCGGGTGGATCCGCGCTTCAAAGTTACGGTTGCCCGACAGGACAGCCGACGCAACGATGTCGTTGTCGGTGATGGTGGCGTTCAATTCTGGGGTCAGGTCGCCCGCGTTGCCGATACAGGTGGTGCAGCCGTAGGCGGTAACGCCAAAGCCCAGCTGCTCCAGGTATGGCAGCAGACCGGCAGCGGTCAGGTACTCGGTGACCACGCGCGAGCCAGGCGCCAGACTGGTCTTGATGTGCGGGGCGACGGTCAGGCCGGCTTCCACCGCTTTTTTCGCCAGCAGGCCGGCGGCCAGCAGCACGCTCGGGTTCGAGGTGTTGGTGCAGGACGTGATGGCCGCGATCAGCACGTCGCCGTTCTTGACGTTCACGCCATTGCTGGTGCGGTAGGTGTTGGTCAGGTCGCCGGCAGCCTTGTTGAAGCCGTTCTCGGTTGTCGGCTTGGAGAACAGTTCAGTGAAGTTGTTCTTGACGTTGCCGATCTCGATACGGTCCTGCGGACGCTTTGGACCAGCCAGGGACGGGGTCACGGTCGACAGGTTCAGCGACACCACGCGGGTGTAGTCGATCTCGCCTTCCTGTGGCACGCCGTACATGCCCTGGGCCTTGAAGTAATTCTTGAATGCGTTGATTTCGTCGGTGGTGCGGCCGGTGCCTTCGAAGTATTCGATGGTCGCGTCGTCAACCGGGAAGAAGCCCATGGTCGCGCCGTATTCCGGGGCCATGTTGGCGATGGTGGCGCGGTCGGTCAGCGACAGCGTCTCGGTGCCGGCGCCGAAGAATTCGACGAACTTGCCGACGACTTTTTCCTTGCGCAGCAGTTCGGTGATGGTCAGGACCAGGTCGGTCGCCGTGCAGCCTTCGCGCAGGGCGCCGGTCAGGTTCACGCCGATCACGTCTGGCGTGAGGAAGTAGACTGGCTGGCCCAGCATGCCGGCTTCGGCCTCGATGCCGCCCACGCCCCAGCCGACCACGCCGATACCGTTGATCATGGTGGTGTGCGAGTCGGTGCCGACCAGCGAATCCGGGTAGTAGGTGTCGCCCGCCTTGTGCACGCCGCGCGCCAGGTATTCGAGGTTGACCTGGTGGACAATGCCGAAGCCTGGTGGCACGACGCCGAAGGTGTCGAAGGCTTGCATGCCCCACTTCATGAACTGGTAGCGCTCGTTGTTGCGCGAGAACTCGAGCTTCATGTTCAGGTCGAGCGCGTTCTTTTCGCGGTAGTGATCGATGGTGACGGAGTGGTCCACCACCAGATCGACGGGCACGAGCGGCTCGATGTTTTTAGGATTCAAGCCCATCTTGTTGGCGACGTTGCGCATGGCGGCCAGATCGGCCAGCAATGGCACGCCGGTAAAGTCCTGCAACACAACGCGCGCCACGACGAAAGGGATTTCGTCGGTACGGTCGGCGTTCGGGCTCCAGTTCGCCAATTGCTTGACGTGTTCTTCGGTCACCTTCTTGCCATCGCAATTGCGCAGCACGGATTCCAGAACGATACGGATCGACACCGGCAGGCGCGAGACGTTCACGCCCAGGGATTTCTCAAGTGCGGGCAGCGAGTAGAACTTGCCTTTCTGGCCGGCCGACAGTTTGAAATCCTTGAGTGTGTTCAGTGTGTTGCGGGACATGACCTCTCCTTCAGTGGGGTTTTGTTTTTACTGCAGTGTTGTTTTGACCGAAACAGGGCCATTTGCAGGCGATTTGACGGCCAGTTCCTGTTCCTGGGTCTTGCATTCATTGGCCAGCTGGCGGTTCTGGCGCGAATCGAGCAGCATGCCTTTCGACGGGATGCCGATCCAGATCAGGCCGGTGCGCTTGTTTTCAAAGCGCTTGGCGCCCGTGGTGGTGCCCACGCGGGTGAGGCGGTGCAAACGGGTTTTCCAGCGCAGGGCAACGTGCTCTTCGTCCTTGGCATTGGTGTAGATCGTGATCTTGTTGCCAAGTTCGCAGTTGTAATCGGCCACGCCGTCGTCGCTGTTGATGGCTGGTTCGTCTTCTGCATCGATGCCGCCGGAAACCACTGCTGCCGATTTGGCTTTTTTCGCTTTTGGTTTGGCCTTGGCCTTGGCTGTTTTTGGCGCTTCGGCGGCAGGTGCTGGTGCGGCCATCAGGGAACCTGCGAACAGGGAGAGGCTCAGGACGAGCAGAGTCTTGTTGAGTGCGTTTGCCATCGGGATTATTCCGTTCATGTGACGATGTTGACGATTGCGACTGCAGCCTCGGGTAAGGCGAGGCCCGCGAGTTTCGCGCGTTGTAAAACCGTCCAATAATAGCGATAGCTGGCGCGGTCGTGCAAGCGTCCGTTTTGCGCAATCGGACCCCATGCCGCGGCCTTGGCCTCGGTCAGGATGAGGGTCGCTTCGTTCACTTCTGACAAGCGTGGTGTAAAAGCTTTAATAATCGGTTTGATCTGATCGGGGTGGATGCTCCACATCCGCGTGAAGCCGAACTCGGCTGCCGCGCGCTGGGCATCGTTGGCCACCACCGCCGTGTCCTTGATTTCTGTTGTCACATTGTGTGACGGAATCTTTCCATGCGCATGGCATGCTGCGACCATTTCCAGCTTGGCGCGCACTATGAGCGGATGAGTAAACTGGCCCGGTGTGCGCATCGCGCTGCCAGGGATGGCGCCGTAGTGCGCCGACACAAAATCCATGATGCCGAAGGACAGACATTCGACCTGGGGCAGGGCGGCAATGGCGTAGGCGTCGCGCAGGGCGCCATGCGTTTCAATCAATACGTGGACCGGCAGCGGCGTGGCGCGCCCGGCCTTGCTGGCGTGCTTGTTAATCAACTCAATTGCACGGGCAACATCATCGACGCTGTCGGCTTTTGGCAACACAATGTAGGCAAGACGGGTAGCCGCGGCGCCAACAATGACGGTTACGTCACCGGCAAAGAAGGGGCTGCCGAATTCGTGCACGCGCACGCCGATACGGTTGTGGCGGTTGGCGTCATCATTCAGAAGGCGCGCGACCAGCTGCGCGTGTTCCGGCTCGCTGCCGGCGGCAGCGCCGTCTTCGCAGTCGAAGGTGATGTCGAACAAGGGGCCAAGCTCTTGTTGCAGGGCCATCGATTTGGCCATCAGCTTCTCGGAACCGGCGTAGTGATCGCAGGCCGGCAGAAGCAGGGGCTGTCGTTTTCCCTGGAATAAAACCTCGGAAGGATGCATGTCTGTTTTTTCAGGTACAGCAGCGCCCGTGCCGCTCGGGGCGGCACGGGGCTTGCGGCGAACTGGTGGCTTGTCGGCCTCCATCTCTGCCGCGGCGATGATTAGGCCAGCAGGTGGGCAACGCCCTCACGCTCTTCGGTCAGTTCCTTGAGCGTCAGGTTGATGCGTTCTTGCGAGAATTCGTCGATCGCCAGGCCTTGCACAATGGTGTACTCGCCATTCGCAACGGTGACCGGGAAACCGAACATGGTGCCTTCAGGGATGCCGTAGGAACCATCCGAAGGAATGCCCATGGTGGTCCACTTGCCGTTGGTGCCGGCGTGCCAGTCGTGCATGTGGTCGATGGCGGCGTTGGCTGCCGACGCTGCCGACGACAGGCCGCGCGCTTCGATGATCGCTGCGCCGCGCTTGCCGACGGTTGGCAGGAAGGTGTCGCGGTTCCAGACGTCGTCGTTGATCAGTTCCTTGACCGACTGGCCGTCCACGGTGGCGAAACGGTAGTCCGCGTACATGGTTGGCGAGTGGTTGCCCCAGACAGCCATTTTTTCGATCGACGCAACTGGCTTGCCCGTCTTGGCAGCCACTTGCGACAGGGCGCGGTTGTGGTCCAGACGCAGCATGGCGGTGAAGTTTTTCGATGGCAGCGATGGCGCCGATTTCATGGCGATGTAAGCGTTGGTGTTGGCTGGATTGCCAACCACCAGTACTTTGACGTTGCGCGAAGCGACAGCGTCAAGCGCCTTGCCTTGCACCGTGAAGATCTGGGCATTGGCTTCCAGCAGGTCTTTACGTTCCATGCCAGGGCCACGTGGACGTGCACCCACCAGCAGCGCGTAGTCGATATCTTTGAAGGCGGTCATCGGGTCGCTGTGCGCGGTCATGCCGGCCAGCAGCGGGAAGGCGCAGTCGTCGATTTCCATCATCACGCCCTTGAGCGCTTTCTGTGCTTTTTCGTCAGCGATTTCCAGCAATTGCAGGATGACTGGCTGGTCTTTGCCCAGCATGTCGCCGTTAGCAATGCGGAACAGCAGGGAATAGCCGATTTGGCCGGCCGCGCCGGTAACGGCAACGCGCAGAGGGGTTTTAGCCATGATGAATCTCCAAAGTGGGAAAGAAAACGGTCGAAGCTGAGGATACGCTTGTTCGAAAAACCATAATGATACCAAAACCGGCCACTCCCGGTCCGGCCTCGATATCTTGCATGGACCTGCGCGCGTATGCCGGATCGACCGCGAGTGTAGGCCGCTGTGGATCCAATGTCAATTCATATCATATGTCTTATATAAGACACATAACAGCAGGTGTTTATTACTAGACTGCAAAGGTCTTTTGTGGTGAAATCCAAGGCTATGAATCCTGCCTCGTCCAATCCGGTCAACCATGGTACTCCACCTGCGGGGACGGGTCCGTCCGGCAGCGCGGGCGGTACCTCGCCCACCTTCAGTCCCCTGTATCAGCAGATCAAGGCGCTGATTACCCAAAGCCTGCAGTCGGGCGAGTGGAAGCCGGGCGAACTCATTCCCAGCGAAGTTGAACTTGCCGGCCGCTTCAAGGTCAGCCAAGGGACAGTGCGCAAGGCGATCGATGAACTGGCGGCCGAGAACCTGGTCATGCGGCGCCAGGGCAAGGGCACCTTTGTGGCCACCCACCACGAGGCGCGCGCGCATTTCCGTTTCCTGCGCCTGATGCCCGACGAAGGCGTGCCGCATCAGCCCGAGAACAGGATCATCGAAGTCAAGCGCATGCGCGCGCCGGCCGAAGTGGCGCGCCTGCTCGACCTGAAGTCCGGCGACGCGGTGGTCTACATCAAGCGGGTGATGGCGTTCGATGGCGCGCCAACGATCCTGGAAGAATTATGGCTGCCGGGTCTGCTATTCAAGGGACTTACTGCCGAAAGACTGGTCGAATACAAGGGGCCGATGTATGGCTTGTTCGAGTCCGAGTTCGGTACGCGCATGATACGCGCCAGCGAAAAGATCCGCGCGGTCAGCGCGGACGCGGGGGCGGCGCAGTTTTTGAATGTGGCGGAAGGCACGCCGCTGCTGTGCGCCGAACGGGTCTCGTTCACCTATGGGGACAAGGCAGTGGAGCTGCGGCGCGGTATTTACCTGACGGCGCATCACCATTACCAGAATGATCTGAGCTAGAGGTCAGGCGAGCGGTTCAGCTTGCTCGTGGACGAAAATGACGTGTATTGCTCTGCGGCGAAGTCGTCGATTTCAAGCCCCCTCGCAGCAGAAAACATGCATACCGATTAAAATGCTTGGTGCCGAGAAAGCACACAAAGTTGTTCGTTAACGCGTTAATTTTCCCTAATACCAATTTAGCTATTGGTGCAGCACACCAAAATTGGCGATAATTACGAGTTATACATTCAAAAGTCAGTCAAGGGGAGGTCTTTATGTCCGAAGCCGTGAAAGAAGTTCCAAAAAAAGAACGGCCCGAGTTCCGTAACATTCATATTACGGAATTGCCGAATTACCGTTTACCACCACAAGGCTGGGTATCGATCCTGCACCGCATCAGCGGTGCCGGTCTGTTCCTGATGTTGCCGTTCCTGCTGTTCCTGTTCGATAACAGCGTGAAGTCTGAAATGACCTTCGAGTACTTCAAGGGCATTCTGGGCCACCCGCTCGTCAAACTGATCCTTCTCGGCCTGATCTGGGCTTACATGCAGCACTTCTGTGCCGGCGTGCGCCACCTGTTCATGGACCTGCACATGGGGATCGAAAAAGATTCGTCGCGTCAGAGCGCCATCGCGGTTCTGGCAGTCAGCCTGTTCCTGACTGTACTGGCCGGTCTTAAACTGTTCGGAGTCTTCTAATGGCTAAAAATAATATCGGCCAAAACCGCCTCGTCGTCGGCGCCCATTACGGTCTGAAAGACTGGCTGGCGCAGCGCATCACCGCCGTGGTCATGGGCGTGTACACCCTGGTGCTGCTGGGCTCGTTCCTGACGGGCAGCAATTTCACGTATGAAGGCTGGGCCGCCCTGTTCTCGAAACAGTGGTTCAAGCTGTTCAGCCTGGTCACCTTCATGGCGCTGTACTACCACGCCTGGGTCGGCATGCGCGACATTTGGATGGACTACGTCAAGCCGGTCGGCATTCGCCTGACCCTGCAGATCCTGACCATCCTGTGGCTGGTTGCCTGCGCCTTCTACACCGTACAAATTCTCTGGGGGCAGTAATCGTGGCCGCAATTAAGAAAGCTTTACCTACCCGCCGCTTCGATGCGGTCATCGTTGGCGCCGGCGGTTCCGGCATGCGCGCGTCGCTGCAACTGGCTGAAGCCGGCCTGAACGTCGCCGTGCTGTCGAAAGTATTCCCGACCCGTTCGCACACGGTTGCTGCCCAGGGCGGCATTGGCGCTTCGCTCGGCAACATGTCCGAGGACGACTGGTACTGGCACATGTTCGACACCGTCAAGGGTGGCGACTATCTGGGCGACCAGGATGCCATCGAATTCATGTGCCGCGAAGCACCGAAGGTCGTGTACGAACTCGAACACTTCGGCATGCCCTTCGACCGCAACCCTGACGGCACGATTTACCAGCGTCCGTTCGGCGGCCACACTGCCAACTTCGGCGAAAAGCCAGTCCAGCGCGCCTGCGCGGCCGCTGACCGTACCGGTCACGCCCTGCTGCACACGCTGTACCAGCGCAACGTGCGCGCGCGTACCCACTTCTATGTGGAATGGATGGCGATCGACATCATCCGCGACGCTGAAGGCGACGTTGTGGGCGTGGTGGCACTGGAAATGGAAACCGGCGAATGCATGATCCTGGAAGCGAAGACCACCATCTTCGCCACCGGTGGCGCAGGCCGTATTTTCGCAGCATCGACCAACGCCTTCATTAACACCGGCGACGGCATGGGCATGGCGGCACGCGCCGGCCTGCCGCTGCAGGACATGGAATTCTGGCAGTTCCACCCGACCGGTGTATCCGGCGCGGGCGTGTTGATTACCGAAGGCGTGCGCGGCGAAGGCGGCATCCTGATCAACAGCAACGGCGAACGCTTCATGGAGCGCTATGCGCCAACCCTGAAGGATCTGGCCCCGCGCGACTTCGTGTCCCGCTCGATGGACCAGGAAATCAAGGAAGGCCGCGGCTGCGGACCGAACAAGGACCACGTGCTGCTGGACCTGCGCCACATTGGCGCCGAAACCATCGCCAAGCGTCTGCCTTCGATCCTCGAAATCGGCCACAAGTTCGCCAACGTCGACGCGACCAAGGAACCGATCCCGGTCGTGCCAACGATTCACTACCAGATGGGCGGTATTCCGACCAACATCCACGGCCAGGTTGTCGCACCAAAAGACGGCAACCCGGTGGCAGTGGTGGGTGGCCTGTACGCGATCGGCGAATGCGCCTGCGTCTCGGTGCACGGCGCCAACCGCCTGGGCACCAACTCGCTGCTGGACCTGATCGTGTTCGGCCGCGCAGCAGGCAACCACGTGGTCAAGTCCAACCTCAAGCAGAAGGAAAACAAGCCTTTGCCGAAGGATGCGGCCGACTTCGCGCTGGAGCGCATGAACCGTCTGGAAACCTCGACCGGTGGCGAAAAAGTCCAGGGCGTGGCCAACGACATCCGCGCCACGATGCAGAAGCACTGCGGCGTGTTCCGTACCGAAGCCATGCTCGCTGAAGGCGTGACGGAAATCATGAAGCTCGACGAACGCCGCAAGCATGTCTCGTTCAAGGACAAGTCGATGGTGTTCAACACCGCCCGCGTGGAAGCGCTGGAACTGGACAACCTGATCGAAACCGCCAAGGCCACCATCGTCTCGGCCCACGCACGCAAGGAATCGCGCGGCGCGCATGCGCACAACGATTATCCGGACCGCCTGGATGCCGAGTGGATGAAGCACACGCTGTTCTATTCCGAGGGCAACCGCCTCGATTACAAGCCTGTGATCACCAAGCCGCTGACGGTTGAGACCTTCCAGCCGAAAAAACGTACCTTCTAAGCAGGGATAGAAACATGACACGCACCGTAAATCTCGAAATCTACCGCTACGATCCGGACAAGGATGCGAAGCCGTACATGCAAAAAGTCACCGTCGAACTGCAGGACACCGACAAGATGCTGCTCGACGCCCTGCAGCGCATCAAGTCCGACGTGGATGACTCCATCGCGCTGCGCCGCTCCTGCCGTGAAGGCGTGTGCGGTTCCGACGCGATGAACATCAACGGCAAGAACGGCCTGGCTTGCACCACCAACCTGAACGAGCTGACCCAGCCGATCGTGTTGCGTCCGCTGGCCGGCCTGCCGGTCATCCGCGACCTGATCGTCGACATGACCCAGTTCTTCAAGCAGTACGATTCGATCAAGCCTTACCTGATCAACGATTCGATTCCGCCTGAAAAAGAGCGTCTGCAGACCCCTGCCGAACGCGAAGAGCTCGACGGCCTGTACGAGTGCATCCTGTGCGCTTGCTGCTCGACTTCGTGCCCGTCGTTCTGGTGGAATCCGGACAAGTTCGTCGGTCCTGCCGGCCTGCTGCAAGCCTACCGCTTCATCGCCGACAGCCGCGACGAAGCCACCGGCGCCCGTCTGGACAATCTGGAAGACCCATACCGCCTGTTCCGCTGCCACTCGATCATGAATTGCGTGGATGTGTGCCCGAAAGGATTGAATCCTAACAAGGCCATCGGCAAGATCAAGGAACTGATGGTACGCCGCGCAATTTAAGGCGTATATACAGTAAAAGTACCGTACTGCCGATATCCGGCGACGGGTGTATAGTGTTGACCGAACGACAGGCTCTCGAGTGACTACGCATCAATCCGACCCGGCAAACCGTTCTCGGCTGCGCTGGCGCAGTCGCCGGGGCTTGCTCGAAAACGACATCATCCTCACGCGCTTCCTTGATGCGCATGAGGAAAGTCTGACCGACGACGAAGTCGACGCGTTCACGCGCTTGCTGGATCTGGCGGACAACCCGCTGATGGATCTGATACTGGCGCGTGCCGAGCCCGAAGGTGAAGTTGACTTGCCGCATGTGCATGCCTTGCTGGCACGCCTGCGGCAGGCCTGACAAGTTTCGTAATTTTTTATTTGAAGACCTCACCTCCCAAGAAGGAAGTGCCATGAATATCTCTGAAACCAAAGCCACACTGTCCTTTTCCGATGGCAGCACCCCCATCGACATGCCGATCTACAAGGGCACGGTTGGCCCGGACGTCATCGACATCCGCAAGCTGTACGCCCAGACCGGCAAGTTCACGTATGACCCGGGCTTCATGTCCACAGCCGCCTGTAACTCGAGCATCACCTACATCGATGGCGATAAGGGTGAACTGCTGTACCGCGGCTACCCGATCGAGCAGCTGGCCGTCAATTGCGACTTCCTGGAAACCTGCTACCTGCTGCTGAACGGCGAACTGCCGAACGCGGCGCAGAACAAGACCTTCAGCGACACCGTCACCAAGCACACCATGGTGCACGAGCAGATGCAATTCTTCTTCCGTGGTTTCCGCCGCGACGCGCACCCGATGTCGGTTCTGGTCGGCACCGTTGGCGCACTGGCGTCGTTCTACCACGACTCGCTCGACATCAACGACCCGCATCACCGCGAAGTATCGGCCATCCGCCTGATCGCCAAGATGCCGACCCTGGTCGCCATGTCGTACAAATACTCGATCGGCCAGCCGTTCGTGTACCCACGCAACGACCTGTCGTACAGCGCCAACTTCATGCGCATGATGTTCGGCAATCCTTGCGAAGAATACGTGGTCAACGAAGTGCTGGTACGCGCACTCGACCGCATCCTGATCCTGCACGCGGATCACGAGCAGAACGCATCGACCTCGACCGTCCGTCTGGCCGGCTCCTCGGGCGCCAACCCGTTCGCCTGTATCGCTGCCGGTATCGCCTGCCTGTGGGGCCCTGCTCACGGCGGCGCCAACGAAGCGGCACTGAACATGTTGAAAGAAATCGGCACCGTCGACAAGATTCCTGAGTTCATCGCCAAGGTGAAAGACAAGAATTCCGGCGTCAAGCTGATGGGCTTCGGTCACCGCGTGTACAAGAACTTCGACCCACGCGCCAAGCTGATGCGTGAAACCTGCCACGAAGTGCTGAACGAACTGGGACTGCACGACGACCCATTGTTCAAGCTGGCCATGGCGCTCGAGAAGATCGCTCTGGAAGACGAATACTTCGTCTCGCGCAAGCTGTACCCGAACGTCGATTTCTACTCGGGTATCGTGCAATCGGCACTGGGCATTCCAGTGTCGCTGTTCACCGGTATCTTCGCGATGGCCCGTACCATCGGCTGGATCGCCCAGTGGAACGAAATGATCTCGGACCCGGAACAGAAGATTGGCCGCCCACGCCAGCTGTTCGTCGGTTCCACCACCCGCGATGTGCCAGCGATCGACAAGCGTTAATCGATTCTTGCACCAGTAAAAAAGCGAGCTTGCGGGCTCGCTTTTTTTAATTGGGAACACAAAAAACACGCAGGCATATCCTCCTGCTTTTCATGGTCGTCATGGCGAGCCAGGTCGAGGCGTCGCTTTCCCGACTCTGGCCCGTATCTATCTCAGGCGTGGCATCGTCCTGCCTGGGCCGTTTTGCGGCGCACTGCAGCCAATCCGGCGAAGGCCAGGCCAATCAGTGCCAGCGATCCGGGTTCCGGTACTTGTCCGGCATCCTCAAGCACCAGATTGTCGATCCCCAGGCAATCGACAAAATTTTCCGTGGTAAACCAGAACGCCTTGATGTTGTCGAACTGTGCGCCGAGTAGCACCGTGGACATGGTGCCGCCCCAGTTTTCTGGTGGCAGCAGAACGCGGTAACTGGCGTGCACGCCGTCGACCGATGCGTGGATGTAGGTCAGTTCGTCGCCGCTTGCTGTGCCGCCCGGGTGGTTGTTGCTGCTCACGTCGAAAGCGTTCAGGTCAAACGCAGCGCCGTCCAGTCTGGCCACTCTGACCTCGGTCACACCGCCGCCATTGCGGGCCCAGTGGGTGTGCATGACATCGTTGCCGAGTCCGTAGTAGTTGCCGAGGTTAAGTACGCCGCCCGTATTGCTGATCTTGTAGCCGTTTTCGGCGTAATACGTGACGTTGTAATAAGTGTCCACGTTGTTGGTCACGTCACGCGTGCCATCGAAGTACACCGCGTCTCCGCCGGTAAAACGCACTGCGGTAGCGCCCGCGGGCAGGGCTGCGCAAAGGTGCAGCGCGCACGCTGCCAGCAAGCTGCGTTTAAAGTTTGCCATCATGCTCTCCCACTTGGATAGTTTTTATGCAAGCGCGCCGGCGCCTTGCCATCTCTGCTAGCGCCAGGACTGCCAGGGCAAGCGAGCCGGGCTCAGGTACTTGGCCCGGTCCTGGCGCCACCACCAGATTGTCGATGCCGAAGCAATCCGTGTCGTTGACGGCAGTGAACCAGAATGCCTTGATATTGTCGAACTGTGCACCGAGCAGAATGGTCGCGATGCTGCCTCCCCAGTCATCGGGCGGCAGCAAGACACTGTAGCTGGAATGGACGCCATCTTTGGAGGCATGGATCAGCACTTCTTCATCGCCCACTGCGGGCCGCCCGCTTAATGCCGTGTTGCTGGTCAGTCCGAAGGCATCGAGATTGAAGGCGGCGCCGTCAATCCTGTTAACCCTGATCTCGGTGGTGCCGTAGCGGTTGTGGGGTGCCCAGTGCGTGTGCAGCACATCGTTACCCAGTCCATAGTAGTTGCCGATCACGATGCCCCCATCCGTGTGGCCGACCCTGAAGCCGGCTTCTTCGTAATAGTCAGCCACGTAGTAAGTGACGTCGTTATTGGTCGTTTCGATGGTATGGTCCGGCATCACGACAGCCCCGCCGGTAAAGGTGATGACGGCGGCGCTGGCGGACAGGGCGGTGGTCAAGGCGAGGGCACATGCACTGAGCAATGCGCATCGGATGTAGTTCATCTGTGTTCTCCTGAATATGCGGCGAAATGCGGGCATGGCCCGACTTTACGTTATTCGATAACGTTTGTGCTATCTTTTTAAAAAAGCACTAATTTCAACACACAGTACGAAGACATCAGTATCGTCCCGGACAGGATCGGCCAGCCATGCTCCGAAACTGCAGCGATACGCATGTTGGCCGAGCAAAAGGCGCAGGTCGAGCGGCGCCAGGACAAGTCGGCGTAGCAAGCTAGTTGCACTTGCCCCGGACTGCTGCGACCGCAATGAAAGGCAGTGCCAGCAGGCCGCCGAAGATGAAAGTCGGTTGCCGCTTGAGTGCGTCCGACTGAAGGCAGCCGGGCACCTTGGCATCATCGAACATGTCGCCGAAGCGCTCGTACTTGTCGCGGTCCGGTTCCGAGCTGGCGGTGTAGCGCACCGGAATGGCCGCCGCCTTGGCGCGGGCGATGGCAAGTTCGTTTTCTTCCACGATCGACGCGCGCACGGCACGCCTGATGAGTTCCTCATCGTTGCGCGGTGCCGCCGCCCAGTTTTCTGGGATGGCAACTTCCTGCGCCTGCGCCGCCGAAAGACTGGCGGCGAGCAGCATGGCGATGCAATGCTTGGACATGATGTTTTTCCAAAAAGCCGTTGCCTGCAATGTAAATCATTTTAATATTTCTTGTTCCATCTTTTTAAAAATGCGCGATGCACCCGCGTGTACAATCACCCGATCCAACCTGAATCCTACCCACCATGAATAAAATCATCGCCATCGTCTGCCTCATGTGCGCCAGTCTGACGCTGCCATGCCAGGCGGCCGAATCCGACCAGGCTTACCGCAAGCAGATCAATGCATTTATCGATGAGTGGCATGAGGACGCGGCCAACGCACGCGAGGCTTACTTCGACAAGATCGCGCCGAACGGCATTTACATCGGCACCGACAAGACCGAGCTGTGGAACCGCGAGCAATTCAAGGCTTGGGCCAAGCGCTTTTTCGACCGCAAGTCAGCCTGGTCGTTCAAGTCCACCAAGCGCAACATTTACATGTCACCTGACAAAAAATTCATCTGGTTCGACGAATTGCTCGACACGCAAATGGGCGTGTGCCAGGCCAGCGGCGTGATCCGCAAGACCGATACCGGTTTCGAGATCGAGCATTACCAGCTGTCGATCGCAGTGCCGAATGAAGTGGCCGACAAGGTAACAAAAATCGTCAAGGAACACGAAGCCAAACCGGTCGTGACCAACTAACGTGGCCAGCAGTTATGTGGGGCGCTTTGCGCCATCGCCGAGCGGGCCGCTGCATGCCGGTTCCATGGTGGCTGCATTGGCCAGCTACCTCGACGCGCGTGCCCACCAGGGCCGCTGGCTGATCCGGATAGAAGATGTCGATGAAGGGCGCGCGGTGGCGGGCGCCGCGGAAGGCATGCTGGCGCTGCTGGCGTCGCTGGGCATGCATTCGGACGGCGAGGTCGTGTGGCAGAGCCGCCGCAAGCATCTGTACGAGGCAGCCTGCGTGAAACTTGCGGGCGCTGCTTATCCGTGCGGCTGCAACCGGCGCGAGATCGCAGATTCGCGACTCGGCCTGGCGCCCGATGGCAGCGCGATTTATCCCGGCACCTGCCGCAACGGCCTTGCCGCCGGACGCGAAGGGCGTAGCATCCGCGTGCGGGTGCCCGACGCGCCGGCAGCCACCATTACCTTCGAGGATCGCTTGGCTGGTTGCATTACCCAGCATCTGGATACGGAGTCGGGCGACTTCGTGCTTAAACGCGCGGATGGTTTTTTCGCCTATCAACTGGCGGTGGTGGTCGATGACGGAGCGCAGGGCGTGACCGATGTGGTGCGTGGCGCCGATCTGATCGATTCCACGGCCCGGCAAATCTATCTGCAGCGCTTGCTGGACTTGCCGACCCCGCGCTATCTGCATGTGCCGGTCATCCGCAATGCGCTGGGCGAAAAATTATCCAAGCAGACTGGCGCCGGCGCCATTATGGCGGGCGACGCGCGGGCCTCCATTCGCACGCTGATGGAGGCCGCAGGTTTTCTCCAGCTCGACGTCGGCGCGCCTGATTCGGTGAAA
The DNA here is from genome assembly GCA_036399735.1 of Telluria sp. Classification (GTDB taxonomy): domain Bacteria; phylum Pseudomonadota; class Gammaproteobacteria; order Burkholderiales; family Burkholderiaceae_D; genus Telluria_A. Next base: position 15,374 of record DASWMN010000333.1, read on the forward strand.
CAATTCTGGGAACGCGCCGTGCCAGCCTGGCTAAGCCTGCTGAAGCCCTGACCTCGCCTGCCGGTGTTACGCGTGTGGTTCAAGCACGTCACATTTTCAATAAATCAACAAAAGCTTCTTGCCTGCAACTAGTGTGCTGGGCATACTGTTGTCTTTACGAAACTTGGCGAATAAAGTAAATGAACGCATTTCAACTGTTGGGCGCGGGACTGAAAACCACCGCGCAAGTGGTATTGCGCGGGATGTTTTGGAAGGCGGTCGGGCGCAGTCTGCTGAGCCCGCCTTTACTGATCATCCTGGCCATTTTTATTGCGTTAAAGACGAAATACAGTGTGCCAATGCTGGTGCCAATGGTGCTTTCGCTCGGCGTGGCAGGCAGTGGCATTCTGGTCCTGCTGGGACTGTTGGCATGCCTGGTGTTGGTGGTGCCGCTCGCCGCACGGGCGCTGGCGCCCGCCATTTCGCGCGCGGTCGTCAGGCACCTCGAATGGGATATGCCGGAACAGCCGCTGCCATCGCTGAGCCGCTTCGTTGGCGCCTGGCTGTTGCTGCTGTTCGTTGTCGTCCTGCTGTCGATTCCCTTCTTTTTTGTTCCGCGTCCGTTCTCATGGATCGTGTACCCATTTATTGTGCTGGCGACCAGCAGCTACCAGGTCCGCCTTGCGCTCGCGGTGCACGCGCGGGCCGCAGAGATTGGTTCTGTGCTGAGCGCGACCCTGGTCCAGCGTGTGTTGTTGTGGACACCCGTTGGCGCCCTTGCTGCTTATCTTTGCGACAAGGGTTTCGCAGCCTTCCAGGGCTTGTTCCTGTCTCCCTATGACCTCGGTCTGTCGATCAGTGCCAAGCTGTTCGAGGTCGTCAGCCAGATTGGCAGCGTGCTGCTGTTCGTGGTCGGGCTGGCGCTTTGGGCCGCATTGTCCTTGCATGCACTGGTGCAGCGGCAGGGTGTGCCGGGCCGCCGACCGGCTCAAACCGAGCCCGCCGTTGCAGGCCTGCAGACGGTGTCCGGACGCGCACGACATGCCGGGCCGGCGAACGCGCTCCCAGGCAAGCGCGGTGTGACGTGGCCGGTCGTTCTGATGGCGCTGATCGTGGTACTGCTCGTCGGCGCTGCAGGCGCGTGGTCGGGCCGGCTGGCGCTGCTCGATTACTACTGGCGGGCGACAGACAAGCACTACGCAGCCGACGTGGCGCAGTGGCGGGATCTGACGACCAGCGAACGCATGAGCCACGTGCTTGGACTGTCTGCGTGCAATGGCGACCAGGCCCGCATCGCGAAGCTGATCAAGGCGGGACTCAAGCCGGCGGTCGATACGCTGTCGGGCGCGCTGGGCTGCGCCGCCCGGTCCGGTGACCTTGAGATGGCGCGCTATCTGCTCGACAAGGGCGCCGATGTGAATCATGTGCGCCAGGGCGCCAGCGGTGGCGTCTTCGATCCTGTGACGCCACTCCAGTTCGCGGTGCAGTCGAAGCAGTATGCCATGGTCAAGTACCTGCTTGACGCGGGTGCCGACCCGTCGCTGCAGGGCGACGCGAAAGGCGGTACGGTACCGGCCGGCCCGCTGCACTACGCGGCTGCGAGCCAGGACCTTGGCCTGATCCGCACGCTGGTTCAGGCAGGGGCAAACCGCAATGCGGGTGCGCCGAACGCCCCCATTTTTTACTTCATGCAAGCACGCACAAGCCCCGTCGACGATTCGGCAGCTGCCTGGGGCGCGCGCGCCACCAGGGCCGAGCAAGCCGGACTCGTGCTCGGTGGCGTGAATGCGGACGGCAGCAACCTGCTGCATTGGGCTGCGGGGCAAGGCCAGCTGGGCTTGCTGGAAGTACTGCTGATGCGCCACGTGGACCGCCTGCAGCAAGACCAGGGCGGCAGCTTCGCTTTCATGCGTCTGGGCGCGTGGTATCAGCACGCCAAAGTGGAGCCGGGGCCGGAGCTGGAATTCATGCTCAAGGCGCTGGCAAACGGGGTGCGCGATATCAATGTGGCGGGACGCTTCCATCAGGAGACCGGCCAAGGTACTTCCCAGCTTCAGATCGACTGGACGCTTGCAAGGGTGGCGGCGGAACGGCCGCGTGTGCGCGCCCTGTTCGGAACGCAGATCAGCTACGCGGCGCTGGAAGGGCAGAGCGATAACCAGCGCTGGCCGCTGCACGACCGCGAGCAGGCAACCCTGTTGATCGCCGATCTGAATGGCGTGCAGATCGCCGCTGCGCCTGCCCTGGCGCGTGCTCTGCGCAGCAAGGGCTGGGACGATCTGGCCTTGCTAGCGGAAAGCAAGCGCTAAGCGCACGCCGACCTATTGCTTCTTCTTGGTCTGGATGGTGATGTTGCCGTCCGCTTCCAGGAAGACATAGGCCATATCCTCGAGCTTGCAGTCCGCCTCGTGCAGGGCTTCGGTCACCTCCGTGTCCGACAAACGGCATTTCTTGAGCACCTTCTCGAAGATCTTGCCGTCGCGCCCGAGCAGGACCGGGGAGCCGTCGAGGATATCGGACATTTTCTTGCTGTGCGAGCTGAGGTAGGACGCGAACATGTTCAGCGCCACCAGCGTGCCGGCGATGATCAGCCCGCCCAGCACCGAGTCATCCCCGCCGCTGAGCGAATTCGAGACCGCCTCGCTGAGCAGCATCACGACCAGCAGGTCGAACGGCGTGAACTGGCCGACCGTGCGGCGCCCCGAGACCCGCACCATCAGTAACAGCACGCAGTACACAATGACGGCGCGAGCAATAAATTCCCACCATGGCAGACTCAGATCCAGCATGCATGACTCCTGTTGTTTGTACTGACGTCGGGCTCCATTTTATTGAAACTTGTGCTTGGGCGATTTTTCATCCGTGCGCGCCCTCTGATAGCTAGTAGCGCCAGGTTGTACAGACAGCTTCGGTGCGTGCTATTTTCTTGCCCGCATGAATTGCATGCAGATAAGAAAAACCTGGAGATGACAGATGAAATTGATGGCAGCACTATTCGGATTGTTTTTTGCGGCATATGCCCAAGCGGGTGTCACTCTCACGGGGGACGTGGTTGACGCCGGTATGTACCGCACTGTCGATACCGGGCGCGGTATAGGCCGCATTCTCGGCTTTGGTTTGGACCAGCCGTTCATGGTGGAAGACGGCACGGCTGATTTAAAGCAATACAGCGTTGCCTATTCGCTCAACGTGGACGGGAACGGGTTTTCCGTCGATTACCTGAATGCCTTTTCGTGGGGGAATGGGATCGTGTTTCGTCTGAACGATCTGGACTTTTCAAACGGCGCACTGCTCAAGTCCCTGGTAGTGGACACCAACATGAGCGGCTACACGCTCAAGGTCGGCGCCGATTTCGTGGAGATCGATCTGAGCGGGGTGAAAGGCACGCGAGACGCCTACTTCAACGGCAAATTCGCGACTGCCGCACTGGTCCCGGAACCGTCATCGCTGGCCTTGCTGGTGCTGGGCCTGGGCGCACTCGCTTTCACGGCATGCCGGCGCGCTTCCCAGTTCGCCAGCGCGCTGCGATAGCGGTCCATCGCCTCCTCATACAGATCGAACACGCAGGGCGTGCAGCCGCTGCGGCAGCAGTCTTCCAGCGCGGGTGCGACTGGTTCAATCGGTTTCGGGTCGTCACGGTGGGCAGGTTTACGCATGCGCTCAACATAAGGCAGGCACGCGCCAAAGTCCAGTAAACCCGCCGCGCCATTTAGCCGGTGGTGCGCACCGAATACACTTCGAAGTACATGCCCCGGTTGTCGCGTTCGCACACACCGTTCATGCTGCCGCGCTTGATGGCAAAGCTCATCTTGGTGCCCGGCGCTTTATTGGCACAGGCGGCGTGGGCCGCAGCCGGGGCTTCGGGCGCCGGTGGCGGTGCTGGCGGGGCTGGCGGGGCGGGCATGTCCGGCATGCCCGGTGGGGACGGCGGTGCCGGTGGTGCAGGTGGCGCGGGCGCCGCGTCGCCGCAGTGGCAATGACGCTCATGCGCGGCCGCGGGCACGGCGATGGACAGGGCGCACAGGGCGCCGAAAATCAGGGATGGAATCAGTTTCATGGTGTTCTCCTTGTGGTTGACCGACAAACCCAGTCTGACGGCCAATTGTGGAGAAACCGTGGGGATCTACAGGTCGAAGCGGTATCCGAGGCCGTACACTGAGCTGATCGCTTCTGCATCCGGTAGCAAAGCTCCGATCTTGCGGCGCAGGTTCTTGATATGGCTGTCCACGGCGCGGTCAGTCACGTCCAGGCTGTCCTGGCTGGCCAGGTCGAGCAGCTGCGCGCGCGAAAATACCTGGCCGCGCCGGCGCGCCATGCCCGCCAGGATCTGATATTCGCTGGGCGTCAATTCCAGCAGCTTGCCATTGATGGTCACGCGCCGCGCCGCTTCGTCCACCTGGTACGCCGCTGTCGCTTCGCCTTTGTGCACGCGGCGAAAAATCACGCGGATACGCGCCATCAACTCGCGCGGACTGAAGGGTTTGCACAGGTAGTCGTCGGCGCCGCTGTCCAGGCCGAGAAGGCGGTCGATTTCCTCCACCCGCGCGGTGACCATGATGATCGGCACATCGGAAAAGGCGCGTACCTCGCGGCACAGGGTCAGGCCATCCACGCCGGGGAGCATCAGGTCCAGCACCAGCATGTCGGGGACGTCGTTGCGCAAGGCGGCAAGCGCCGCACTGCCGTCGCCAAACACGGTAGGCAGATAGCCATTGGCGCGCGCGTAATCGGCCACCAGCGCTGCCAGCTCGGGTTCATCTTCGATGATGAAAATACGCACGCTCATGCTGGCGCCAGTGGAAGTGTCAGCTGCACCCGCAAACCGCCCAGCGGGGAACGCCGAAATGTCAATGTGCCGCCGTGCGCCTGTACGATGCGCTGGACCAGGGCCAGGCCCAGGCCGGCGCCACCGTGCTCGCGGCTGCGCGATCCCTCGACCCGGAAAAAGCGTTCGCCCAGATGCGACAACGCCTCGTCCGAGACGCCAGGGCCGCTGTCGTCGATGCTTAAAGTGATGGTGGCGCCTTCGATCTGGCCATGCATGGTCAGGCGTGCACCGGCGCCGCAGTAGCGGATGCAGTTCTCGAACAGATTGGCGAACACCTGGCGCATACGCTCGGGGTCGGCCATGACGGTAGTACGCGCGGGTGGCTCCCCAGCGCTGAAGCGCAGGCCGGCGGCAGCAAATTTATCGCTGAATGCCTGCGCCTGTTCCGCGCCCACTTGCCACAGATCGATCCGCTGGCGCTGCAGGGCCAGTTCGCCCACATCCGCGCGGGCCAGCGCATACAGTTCGTCAATCAGCTTGTTGAGCGACAAGACCTGACGCAGCATGCTGGCCGTACTGTCGGCGTTGGCCGGCCGCACGCCATCCTGCACCGCCTCCAGCTGCGCGCGCAGCACTGACAAGGGCGTGCGCAACTCGTGCGATGTGTCGGCTACCCATTGACGGCGCGAGGCTTCGGCCCGGCCCAGCTTTTCCGCCAGCTGATTGAAATTGGCGGCCAGTTCACCCAGCTCGTCGCTTCGCGTGTGCGGCAGGCGCCGGTCGTAATTGCCATCGGCCAGGTCGCGCGCGCCTTCTGCCAGGCGCAAGATCGGCTTGCGGAAGTGCGCCGCCAGCAGCATCGCGGCGAGGGCGCTCAGTGCCAGACAGGCGCCGATGATGATCGGCAGGCTGTCCTTCATTTGCTGGACGAAGGTACGGGCCATGGCGTCGCTGGGGCGGGTGCCTCTGGCCACCGCAAGGTAGGCCACTGTGTGGCCGCCGCTGACAATGGGACGGCGCGCGCTGGCGCCGCCGCCGGCACGGCGGCCAGCCAGGTAGTGGCCATTGGCGTCCAGCAGGGTGACCCGGTCCTGCAGTCCCAGCTCATCGACATCGGGTGTGGGCGCCAGATCCGCTGGCGGCTCCGGTATGTAGGGTGGCGGCAGCGGTGGTGCAGGGGGCGCCGGTGGCTCGGGAGCGACGCCGCGACCGAGCGGTTCCCGGATCGCCACCGGCGGCGCGGGCGGGGCGGGTATCGCGGGTGGGGCCGGCGGGGCAGGCGGTGCTGGCGCAGCCACGCCAGCCTGGCGCTGGCGCTGCAGCCGTGCCAGCTCGCCGGCGATCCATTGGCCGCGCGCTTCCGGCTCGGATGGAATGAAATTCCAGTTGCCGCGCCCCCGGTAGCGGGCGGCGAGGGCGTTCGACAGTTCGTCCAGTCGATCGAGCTCGATGCTGACCGCATACTCGGCGAAGCTGCGCATCACGTTCTGGCGCATCAGCACAAGCGCGGTCGCCGCCACGGCGAGCATCGCCAGCAGGACGGAGACAAACAGACGGTGGCCGATCGAAATGCGCAAGTTGGGTACCGGTGGCGTGGATGAACAGAGTGTATCGCGCCGCCAGCCTGCACGCCAAATGTGGAGAAACTGTGGGCTTACATCTCGGCCCACATGCGCAGCAGGTTGTGATAATGGCTGGTCAGGGAAACCACTTCCTCGCAATCGCCCACCCGCGCGCGCAGGCGCTGAATGGCGCGGTCCAGTTCCAGCAGCAGCGAGCGTTTCGCGTCATCGCGCACCATGCTCTGCACCCAGAAAAAGGAGCAGACCCGCACGCCCCGCGTCACCGGTTCGACCTTGTGGACACTCGATGAGGGATACAGAATCATGTCGCCAGCGGGCAGCTTGACCTCGTGGGTGCCGTAGGTGTCCGCCACCACCAGCTCGCCGCCGTCGTATTCGTCCGGATCGGCCAGAAACAGCGTGCACGACAGGTCGGTGCGCAGCGGCGGCAGGCCGCCTGGCACGCCGCGTACCGCGCCGTCGACGTGAGCGCCGTAATGTTCGCCGCCGGCATAGCTGTTAAACAGCGGCGGCACGGTGCGCAGCGGCAGCGCGGCCGAGACGTACATGGGGTGTTGCGCCAGCGCGGCCAGAATGATTGCCCCCAGCTCCGCGCTCAGCGGCGAGGTTTCCGGCAACTGGCGGTTCTGTTTGACCTGCGCGCCTTGCGGGCCGACCGTGGCGCGGCCGTCTGTCCAGTCGGCGCGATCGAGCGCAGCGCGCAAAACGGCCACCTGGTCGCGGCTGAGTACTTCGGGGATATGCAGCATCATGGCGGGTGGTTCCGGTTAGTAGACATCACGGCGGTAACGGCCTTCGGCGTCGAGCCGGTCGAGCTGTTCCTGGCCCAGGGCTGCGACCAAAGCATCGTGCACGCCGGCTGCCATGCCTTGCAGGCTGCCGCACACGTATACCGCCGCGCCTTGCGCGATCCAGGCGCGCAGCTGGTCCGACTGCGCCGCCAGTGCATGCTGCACATAGCGAATGGCGCCGCCGTCGCGCGAGAAGGCAAGACTGAGCGCGGCCAGCGCACCGCTGCGCTGCCAGGATTCGATCTCGGCGCCGCAGAAATGGTCATGCGCGGCACTGCGTTCGCCAAACACCAGCCAGTTGTCGTGTCGGCCTTGGGCGATGCGGCTTTTCAGGTGGGCGCGCAGCCCCGCGATGCCGGTGCCGTTCCCGATCAGGATCATCGGCCGCGCAGCGTTAGGCCCTTCGTGGAAGCGGCTGTGCTGGCGCACGCGCATCCGGATCGCGTCTTGTTCGCCGGCCTGCAGGCACAGCCAGCCGGAGGCGACGCCATTGCTGCCGTCGTCGCGCAGGTGCAGACGGACCAGCAGTTCGATACGGCCGTCAGGCGGCAGCGAGGCGATCGAGTATTCACGTGGGTAATCCGGGTCGGGCGGCGCACTCACCTGGACCAGGTCGCCGGCTTGCCAGTCGGGCAGGGTGCCAACCGCGGGGAGCAGCGCGACCCGGTACACCGGTGCGCCGGCGCTGCCCGCATTGAGCAGCACGCGTTCGGCGATGCGCCAGTCGCAGTACGCTGGCGCGCCCCAGTCGGGCGCGTCGCTGGTGCCGGCCAGGTGGCTGAGGTGGTGCTGCCACGCTTCGATGGCGGCCGGTGCGCTGCGGTCCGCTTCCACGCGTTCGAACAGCGGCTGTGCGCCGCGCGCCTGCAAGGCCGCGTCCAGGTAGCGTCCGAAACCGCAGAAGTTGATGTAGCTGCTGTCACCCATGGCCAGGACGGCGTAATGCAGCTCACTCAGGGACGCATCGAGCGCGCCCAGCATGCGTGCAAAACGCGCGCCGCTGTCGGGCGGATCGCCCTCGCCATACGTGCTGGCGATGAACAGAATACGGGCGACGCCGCGCAGTTCGGCTTCGCCGATGTCATCCATGCTGACGGCGCGCGCGCGCAGGCCGCCGGTGCGCAGCGTGGCGACGGTTTGTCCGGCCAGGTATTCGCAGGTGCCGGTCTGGCTTGCGAACACCACCAGCCAGTCAGCCTCGCCTGGTTCGGCGCGGGCGCGCCGTCCACGCAAAACCACCACGCACAGCACGGCGTACGCCAGCAGCATGCCCAGCGCGGTGGCCCAGCGGACGGGGTCAAGATTCATCATTGCAGTAATTCTTTGAATGCGGTGGAGCTGAATTCTTCGAAGCCTTCGGCACGGCGCACCACGAAGCGCGCCGCCAGGCCATGCTGTTCGGCCAGGCGCATGCCTTCCACCGGGCCGAGCACCGTCAGCGCGGTTGACAGCGCATCGGCTGCCATGCATTCACGGTGCAGTACCGTGACCGAGGCGACACCATTGTCGATCGGGTAGCCGCTGCGCGGGTCCAACGTGTGCGAGACACGCTGTCCCTGGTGCTGAAAGAAGCGCCGGTAGTCGCCCGACGTGGCAATCGCCAGCCCGTGCAGTGCTACCACCACGGCTGCGTCGGCGCTTTCGCCGGGCACGCCTTCCAGCGCCACCCACCATGGCTGGCCATCGGGTTTCAAGCCGGCCCCGCGCAATTCGCCGCCCACTTCCACGAGACAGTGCAGGATGCCTTGTGCTTCCAGAATTGCGCACAGGCGGTCGACCGCGTAACCCTTGGCGACCGAGGACAGGTCGAGCTGCACGCCGCCGGGCTGGCAGAGGCGGCGGGCGATGGGATCAAGGCTGACCCGCTCGCGGTCCCGGCGCGCCAGTATCGCTTGTACGGTGCCGTCGGCAGGGGCGTAAAAACCGGCCTGGTCGTAGCGCGTGCGGGCGCCGAAGCCCCAGCAGTTGACCAGGGCGCCGGCGCAGGGATCGTAAGCGCCGCCGCTCATGCGCGCCACCTCGAGCGCATAGCTGACGACGTGGAAAAAAGCGTCCGGCAATTGATGCCAGCGGCCAGCAGGTGCATTGTTGTAGCGGCTCAGGTTGGAGTCGCTTTCCCAGTGACTCATTTCGGCCACCACCTGGTCGAGCTGCTGCTGCAGTTCCTCAGCCAGCGCGGCATCGTTCGCGCCTGGCGCCAGCACGTAGCGCGCCGACCAGCGCGTGCCCATGCTGGCGCCGGCGGCCTCGCGCACCACGCTGCCTGCCGCGGGCAGACCCGAGGAGACGGTCAGTGGAACCAGGACCCGGCGCATCGGTGCGGCTTATTCCGGCAGAATTTCGAGCGTGGCGGCGTAGCTGTAACGGCGCGTGTTCGACGGACCATCCGACTGCGGCATGCCTTTTTCGCTGGTGACCGGGAAGCCTGCGTTCAGCCAGTACATGCCCGCTGCCGGCAGCTTGACCGAGATTTCGCCGTTGGCGTCCGTGGTCAGGCGCTGTTCGCCCAGCACGCCGCGATAACGCACGCCGCCCGGGGTCAGGCTGAAGGCAAACTTTGCCAGCGGCTTGCCGTCCAGCTGGAAGCGCCACTTGGCCGTTTCGCCGGCGCGCAGGTCGGTCGGGTGGGTAACCGGGACCAGTTCCAGACCCACACCGGACGGCTTGAGCGCGCCGGTGCTTTGCTTGTTGGCGGTCACGAAGGTTTCGAGACGCGCATGGGTGCGCACCGTTTTCAGGTCCTGCGCGTCAGACGGCACATCCTTGGCGAACGATTCTTCGCTGCCGCGGAAACGTTTGGTTTCGCCGCTGGCCTTGTCCTTGTAGCTGCCCATCACGGCCTGGGTGACCAGAGCAATTTTATAGGTGCCGTCCTGCGGCAGCTTCAGATCGAAGCTGCTGCGCTGCTTGCCCTGCACCGGGGTGGGAATCGGCGCGGTCACGCCATCCGGGCCGGTGACAGTGGCGCCGTCGAGCTTGAGCGCGACGTGGTCGATGTCGAACAGGCCTTCCGAAATGGCGCCGTCGATGGTGACCCAGGCTTCCTTCGCTTCCACGTTGGTCGATTGCGGATACAGCCAACCGCGGTGCGCGCTGGCCTGCAGGGTGACGGTGGCCAGTGCCAGTGCCAGTACGGTTTTGGTGAACTTGTTCATGTTGAGCCTCAAGGGGTGATCTGAAGGGATACCGCGCCGATTTCTTCCTTGCCGCTGGCGCTGGCCGTCTGCGCTGTTTTCAGCGGCAGCTTGAATGGCACGCGCACCAGTTCACGGCCGCCCGCTTCGCGCGCGGCCTCGATCACCAGCTGATAGTCGCCGGCCGGCAGTTTGTCGAAGCCGGTACGGGCCGGGCCGAAGCTGATCTTCTGCTCGCCGGCGGTGCGGGTCGCGCCCGATACGCCGTCCATCGGCAGGCTGACGTCACGCCCGCTCTTGCGCCACCAGGTGCGCAGATCCTTGACCCACTTGGTGCCGGCGTTGTCCTTCTTCTTGACGTCGTACAGCACGGCCAGGTTGGTGACAAAGGCGTTGTCGCCTTTTTCCAGCCACATCGCCACGTACGGACGGTGATATTCGGCCACGTTCAGTTGCGGGATCTCGAATTTGACGGACATGTCGGCGGCGACTGCCCAGCTGCTCAGCATTGGCAGCGTCAGCGCCAGGGTGTGGTGTAGTTTCATGTGGGTCTGCTTAGTGGGTGAATAGAAGTGCGAGCAGGATCGGCACCAGCATGCCGAAGCCGATCACGGGCCAGGTGGACGGCCGGTTGGCCGCATGTAATTTCATAATCAGGAAACCGGTGATCGCAAACACCATGCAGGCGATCGCAAAAATATCGATGAACCAGCTCCATACGGCGCCGGTATTGCGGCCTTTGTGCAGGTCGTTCAGCCAGGACACCATGCCGCGGTCGGTCTTTTCGTATTCGGCCGCGCCGTCGGCGGCAATGCGCAGCCAGGCGTCGCCGCCCGGACGCGCCATCGGCACGTAGGCTTCGTCTTCTTCCCACTCGGCTTCCATGCCTGCCACGTTGATGTCGAAACTGGACCTGGCCCAATCGGCCAGCGCAGGCGGCAGCGGGGCCCGCTTGCCGGCCTGCTTTTCGCCTTCCGCACGCAGCACGGACTGCAGCGGCGCGGGCAGGGTGGCATTGCGTTTGACGACGTGCGGTTTGGCTTCGATCTGGGTGGCGTGGTTGAGCGTGAAACCGGTAATGGCGAACAGCAGCATGCCGGTCAGGCTCAGCGCGGCGCTGATCCAGTGCCAGCGGTGCAAATTCTTGAGCCACACGGCACGGCTGGCATTCGGAATTGGCGGGGGCTGGGACGACATGGGTGCTCTCGGTCAAGGTAAGGAGGTAAATGATAACGATTATCATTTACCACGTCAAACGTTATTGCAAACAGAAAAGTAAAGAAAAGTATCAGTCATGTAACTTGCATTTATAAATGAGAACCATTATCATTCGCATTCCAAATTATCGGCCAGCCAGCTGCAGCGTTATTTCCAGCGAGCCAACCATGACTTTCAACCTGCTGGGAGATTTCTTTGTCTTACATTCGCAACCGCAAGCATGCACCTGCACGTCAACCACTGTTGACCCAATCTCTGATCGCACTGGCCGCTCTGGGTTCGCCACTTGCTGCGCACGCGCAAAGCACCGAGCCTAAAGAAGCCACGCTGCAGGAACTGCACGTGACTGCCGCGGCCGATGTGCCGTACAAGGCGGACAAGGTCTCCTCGCCAAAACTGACCCAGCCGCTGGTTGATACCACCCAGACCATCACCGTCATCAAGAAGGAAGTGATTCAGGAGCAAGGCGCCGCTTCCCTGGTCGATGCCTTGCGCAACACCCCGGGCATCACCCTGCAACTGGGCGAAAACGGCAACACCAGCGCCGGCGACACTTTCCAGATGCGCGGCTTTTCGACCCAGTCGTCCGTGTTCATCGACGGCATCCGCGACCTTGGCGCGATCACCCGCGACGTTTTCAATATTGAACAGATCGAAGTCTCCAAGGGCCCCGCTGGCACCGATGTGGGCCGTGGCGCCGCTTCCGGCTACATCAATCTGGCCTCGAAGCTGCCGTCGCTGGACGATGCGGCCAGCGGTACGCTGGCCTATGACAGCGGCGAAAAAGCCCGCGTCACTGCCGACCTGAACCGCAAACTGAGCGACAGCAGCGCTTTCCGCATCAACGCGATCGCTCAGGATGGCGGCCAGATGGGCCGCAAGGTCATCGAAAAGAAAACCATTGGCATTGCCCCGTCGCTGGCCTTCGGCCTGGGCGGTCCGACCAAGTTGTTCATTTACTCCCAGCACATCCGCCAGGACGGCACCCCGGACGGCGCGATCCCGGCGATCGGTATCCTGGGCTACAACAGCACCAGCACTACGCCTGGCGTGGTGGAGGCCCTGCGCGCCGCGGGCCGCGTCGACAATGAAAATTACTACGGCTACAGCAGCGATTACGAAAAGGTCGATGCTGATATGCTGACCGTGAAGGTCGAGCATGAAATGGGCGCCAAGTCCAAGCTGACCAACACCAGCCGCTACGGCAAGACCAAGATCGACCGCATCCTCACGGGTGTGAACGCCGTCACCGCCGCCAACACCGCGGCGACCGCAACGGCGCCGGCCGTCGTGCTGAGCAACCCTGCCACCTGGCAGGTCGCCCGTACCCGTCAGAGCGTGCTGCAGGATAATCAGATCCTCGCCAACACCACCAATATTGTGACGGAATTCGCTACCGGCGGCCTGACCCATACCCTGTCGACCGGGATTGAGTTGCTGTCCGAAGAGCAGTTGTCGCAAACCCGCGTCGGCCTGGGCGACACCGTCAACGCCAATCTTTACAGCCCGGTCAGCCTTGCTGCGCCCGGCAATTACAATCCTGTGCTCAATGGCGTGTATACCAAGGGCACGACCACCACCGCCGCCTTGTACGCCTTCGATACCATCAAGCTGAATGAGCAGTGGCAGATCAACGGTGGCGTGCGCACCGAGCACTACAACACCGAAACCAACGCGGCCAGCCTGTCGACCGCGGCAGCCAACCCGACCCTGCCGGTGGGCACCCTGCTGGGCAGCCACCTGGAAAAGTCGGGCAATCTGACCAGCTGGAAAGCAGGGGCGCTGTACAAGCCGACCCAGGACGGCAGTATTTATCTGTCGTACGCGACTTCGCAAACGCCGCCTGGCGGCGCCAACTTCGCGCTGGTGTCGACCGCCGGTAACGTGAATGGTCCGGCCATGGATCCGTCCAAGACCACCAACATCGAGTTCGGCACCAAGTGGGATCTGATCCAGAAGAAGCTGGCAGTCACCGCTGCCGTGTACCGCACCGACAACACCAACGAGTTCACTCTGGAAGATCCGGTGACGCACACCTACTCGCAACTGGGCAAACGCCGGGTTGAGGGCGTGGAGCTGGGCGTGGTGGGTCAGATCACCCGCGACTGGAACATCATCGCCGGCGTGGCGACCATGGATGCCACCATCCTGCAGGGCAATCCGAGCAACCCGGCCGACTCCGGCACGCGCTGGTCGCCCGACCTGAGCGCAACCTTGTGGTCGACCTACAAGCTGAACGATGTGTTCACCTTTGGCGGCGGCGTGCGCTACACCTCAGAGCAGAAGCGGGTGGTGGCGCCGAACGCGGCCCCGTCGAACGGCGTGGCCGAGATTCCGTCGTACGCGGTGGCGGACGCGATGATGAGCTATAAAGTGGCGCGTAATGTGTCGTTGCAGCTCAATGTGTATAACCTGTTCGACAAGTTCTACGTCGCCTCGCTGAACAATGGCGGTTCCCGTATTAACCTCGGCGCCCCGCGTTCGGCGCAGCTGACGGCCAACATCGCCTTCTAAGCAGCGGCAGCGCAATCCTTGCCCCGGAACCAGGGTCAGACCACTTTTTGCTTTCGGCAAAAGTGGTCTGATCCTGGTTCCGGGGCAATTTCTTTGGTGTTAGCGATTTGCAATCGTTACATTTTGTATCTATTGGGCAAATTTTTTGATCCACTCTTTTTTCACCACGTGGAAAGTTGGGATACAATGGCGCGTGCTATTTTCCCGCTCAATGGTAGAACTTAGTAAGCCGTACAAGTCCTTCCCCACAACTTGATGTGCAATCCGCTAACCGGTCAGGCCGTGTCGCGGAAGGTTAGATTAACCCGCCAAACTCGCGAAGCGCGAAGAAAGGTGAGCAAGATGATGCAACAATACACCGCCAACTCCTATTT
>DASWMN010000334.1:0-14789 GCA_036399735.1 Telluria sp.
CGAACCGGCCACCCAGACTGCGGGACACGATGAGTTGCCTGGCCTGGTCGGTAATGGCGGCCCTGGCTTGCCCTTGCCCGGCCCCGCCAGTGCTTCGCCAATGCCGGGCGGCCTGGGCGATAGCGGGACGCCGGCGCCGCCGAGCCCGAGCCCGGTCCCGGAACCGGCCGAATGGCTGATGTATGCAGCCGGGCTGGCCGGGGTCATGGGGATGGCACGGCGCGACCGGCGCAAGCAGCACGCACAGCGCCCGACGGCGCCGCAGCAAGCCGCCTGACACCTTATTCGTTTCAGCGCTGGCGCCGCAGCCAAGCCGCTTGCCACCGTTATCAGTGTCGGCGCTTAGTGTCGGCGCTTAGTGTCAGCGCTTAGTGTCGGCGCTGGCGCCGCCCCGCCACCCTACTCTTCCGCATCGTTGTGCGCGCCCAGCATCAATTGGGCCGTCTCGCTAGGCAGCGCTTCGACCGACTTGAGCTTGCGCGCCATCTGGCGGCTGCGCACTTCGGCGCTTTCGATATTCTTGGCGGCGCGCTCGAGCGTCAGCCTGGTCTGGCTGAGCACGTCGCCGAACTTGCCGAATTCGGTTTTCACCGCGCCCAGTACTTGCCACACTTCGGATGAGCGTTTTTCCAGCGCCAGGGTGCGAAAGCCCATCTGCAGGCTGTTGAGGATGGCCGACAGGGTCGACGGCCCCGCGATCGATACGCGCATTTCGCGTTGCAAGTCGTCCGCCAGGCCGGGCCTGCGCATGACTTCGGCATACAAGCCTTCGGTCGGCAGGAACAGGATGGCGAAATCCGTGGTCTGGGGCGGCGCCACGTATTTTTCGCAAATCGTCTTCGCTTCCAGCCGCACCGCACGTTCCAGTTCACGCCCGGCCTGGGCCACGCCGTCGGCATCGGCACGGTCGGCCGCGTCGAGCAAGCGTTCGTACTGCTCTTTCGGAAACTTCGCGTCCAGCGGCAGCCATACCGGCGGGCCGCCGTCGACCAGGCCGGGCAGCTTGAGCGCGAATTCGACCCGCGCGCCGCTGCCGGCCACGGTTTCGACATTCTTGGCGTACTGGTCGACGGTCAGCACTTGCTCGAGCAGCATGCCGAGCTGCACTTCGCCCCAGGTACCGCGCGTCTTGACGTTGGTGAGCACACGCTTGAGGTCTCCCACGCCAATGGCCAGCTGCTGCATTTCGCCCAGACCCTGGTGGACTTTTTCCAGCCGCTCGGAGACCTGGCGGAACGATTCGGTCAGGCGCGTCTCGAGCGTGGCATGCAGCTTTTCGTCCACGGTCTTGCGCATTTCTTCCAGCCGCGTGGCGTTGTCGGTCTGCAGATCGCGGATCTTCACTTCCAGCGTGGCGCGTACTTCCAGCAGGCGATGGGCATTCGACTCGGTCAGCGCCGACAGGTTCTGGGTCATGGTATCGCCGAACCGTTTGAGCGTGGTGGCCTGCTCTTCACGCACGCTGATGCTGCCCAGGTTGATCTGCTGACGCATGTTGTCGAGCTGCTGCACCGTGGCCGCGTGATACTGAGCCAGCGTGGCGGCCAGTTCCTGGCGCGTGGCCTGGGCACTGGCCTGGGTTTCCAGGCGCAGCTCGCGTTCGATTCGTTCCAGCCCGGCGCTGGCGCCCTTGTGCAGATAGGCCGCCAGCTGCAGCAGCAGGACCACGGCTATCGCGCCGGCCAGAATGTAGAAGTGGGTGTCGGTCATTTAATCGGCTTTGTTGCGCATCCAGTCGGCAGTCTGATAGAACGATTCCATCAGGCGCAATCGCAGTGCTTCGTCGATGCCGATGTCTTCCATGGCCCAGGCCATGGCGCGCAGCCATTGATCGCGCTCGCTGCTGCCGATGGCAAATGGCAGGTGGCGCGCGCGCAGGCGCGGGTGCCCGAACTGTTCGACGAACAGGTCGGGCCCACCCATCCAGCCGGACAGGAACATGAAAAATTTGTCGCGCGAGCCCTGCATCGACGGCGGATGCAGGGCGCGAATACCCGCGAACTCGGGTTCGAGCTCCATCAGGTCGTAAAAACGGTCGACCAGTTCGCGCACCCGCGCCGCGCCGCCAATCACACTATATAAGGTTTGTGGTTCATCCATGGCCGCCATGATACTCCGGCGGCCCCGCTCATACCAGCGTGAGACGGTGCTGGCGTTTGGTCGACGACCATCCCTCCAGATCGACTTCCGCGCGCATGTCCGCGCATGCGTCCAGCAGGCGCGCGATCTGCTCCGCGCTCAGGCCCGCATTGAGCGTCAGGCGCACCAGCGAACGGTTTTTGGCGGTCGCGGGCGCGCAAAACACGGCCCCGTAAATGCCGCGCCGTTCCAGCGCCTTGCGCAGCACCAGCGTTTTCGGCTCCGGCCCCGCTTCCAGCGCGACGATCTGTTCGCTGCCGTCGTCGATGTTGTAACCAAGACCACGCAGGCCGTCACGCACCTGCACGGTCACCCTGCGCAGCGCGGCGCGGCGGGCGTCGGCGGCAGCGATGAAGTCGAGCGCGGCGTCGAACCAGGCCAGCTCGTGCTCGAGCAGGCAGGAACTGAAAATCGCCGGCCGCGAGGCCGACAGGAAGTAGCCCTTGAACTGGCTGGAGCAGGTCAGGAAACCGGCCCGGCCGGCAAATGCCTTGGCCAGCGACGCGGTGCGGAAATGCACGCGCTCGGCCAGGCCCAGTTCCACCACCAGGCCGGATCCTTGCGGCCCATGGGTGCCGAGCGAATGCGACTCGTCGACGATCAGGATGCTGCCACTGCGTTCGGCGACCTCCACCACCTGGGCCAGCGGCGCGACGCTGCCGTTGGTGCTGTACAGCGCATCGACCACGATGATCCCGGGCCCTTGCTTGGCGACCTGGCGCGCCAGATGGGCGGCGTCGTTGTGCACGAACGGCACCCCGACCGCCTGGGCCGACTGCACGCCCTCCCACAGCGACGCGTGCGCCATCATGTCCAGATACACCGGCACGCCCGGCCCGGCCAAAGTTTGCAGCAGGCCGACATTGGCAGCCCAGCCCGATTGCGCCAGCACCCCGTCTTCCGCCCCCATGAAGGCGGCGAATTTGGCCTCCAGCCGGTGCTGGCTGCTGCCCTCCTGCAGGAAGACCGAGGACATCAGCATGCCGGACTGGCTGGCAAGCAGGCTGCGCGCCTGGGCTGCCAGCAGCTCTGGCTGATGGGAGATATTCAAGTAGTCGTTGCCCGCGAGCATGACCGCGCCGGCTTCCGCTGGTTTCCAGACATGGAGATGTTCACCGCCCAATAGTTGTTGAACGCGCGTCACATAATGGTCATCCATACGGCGCTTGACGAATTCTGGCATGCAAAGTTCAGCGCGGACGGTGGCAAACGATTGATTAGCAGCAAATGTCATGATGATTTCTCCAAAGAAAAATTGATCATTTTCTGCTCACGCTTATTAGCAGAGCTGCAACATGCACCTCTGTTGATCCATATCAAATTGCGTCAGGTCAATTTGCGACACCATCCAGCTTGATTGAAGTCAATTGAGATATATCAAGCACTTACGAAACGGCACAATGGGCACCTGGACCAGCATCGTCGAACCACTCAAATGCCGGCTTCAGCACACCTTGCTGCGCTGGCGACAGCGTTATGAACGGCAGTTCGATCAGGAGACCTGGCGCTTCGTCGTGCTTTCCTGGGTCGGCTGTGTCGGCATGCCCGCCTACTATCTGATCTGGACTTACCTCTTCCCCCAGCATTTCGACAGCCTGCTGCTGCGCCTTGTCGGCGCCGCCCTGTGTCTGCCCGCGCCCTGGGCCGCGCGCCTGCTCACGGGAAGGCTGCGCAGCGCCTACCTGTTCGTCGGCGTGACCTACGTGCTGCCGTTCCAGTTTGTGTTCCTGTATCTTATGAACCACGGATCGGAGATCTGGGGCCAGTCGCTGCTGATTGCGCTGATCGTACTGTTTCACTTCCCCTTCGTATTCGCCCTGGCCTCGTTTGGCGTTGGCGCGCTGCTCGCCTGTATCCTGTTTGCGGTGGTCGGCGACTCCGCCGTTCTTACCAGCCAGACCTTCCTTTCGCATTTGCCGGTGTATGCCTTCACGATCATCGTGATTTCAGCGGCCAAGGTGGGGCGGCGCGTACTGGCCAATGAAAAGCTGGCCGGCATGGCGCAAGGTCTGGCCACGGTCTCGCATGAATTGCGCACCCCCCTGGTCAGCGTGGAAGCCAATGTGCGCGGTATCCATCGCCGCCTGGCGGGGGCGAACAAACCCAGCGCCGCCGACCTGCATGAAATGGGCGAGGCGATGGCGCGCATTCAGCACGAGGTGCGCCACATGAACCACATGGTCGACCTGTTCCTGTTGTCGGCCACCGCCGTCAGCGACCAGCTGGAGGCGGACGAAGAGGTCTCGATGCAGGAGGTGGTGGAATCGGTGATCCGGCGCTACCCGTTCACGGCGCAGGCCCAACGCGACGCCGTCAAGGTCGATATCCGCACCGACTTCACCTTCGCCGGCAAGCACGAACTGTCGGTGGTCATTTTGCTGAACCTGCTGCGCAATGCACTCAAGGCGCTGCAGCGCGCCGGCAAGGGCAGGATCCGGATCGTGGTCGACGGCCGCCGCGAAACGCCGCGCCTGCTGTTCATCGATACCGGCTGCGGCATCGCGGCGCCGCAACTGCCGCTGATCTTCAAACGATTCTATTCTTACCCGCCCAATTCCGGCTCGGGCATCGGCCTGGCCCTGTGCAAGGACATCATCGACGCCTGGCGCGCCAGCATCCGCTGCGTATCGCGCGAATGGGCGTACACGATTTTCGTGCTTGAATTTCCTGGTCAGCCTGCCCGGCTGCGCACCACCCTGAACTGACGTTGAAAGAGCGCCATGTCCCTGCCGATCTACCAGCATCCGAGTCTGACCGTCCTGATCGACGACAGCGACAGCTTTCTGAAAAGCCTGTCGTTCCAGCTTGATCCGGCCCTGGCCAGCAAGTCCTTCCACGATACGCGTAGCGCCATCGACTGGCTCGACCAGCAGCGCAGCGAAGGCCAGCGCAGCGATGCCCTGCATGCCAGTTATGACACCTATCCGAACGCGCATGAAGAATGCAATATCGCGCTCGACATCGACCAGATCCACCGCATCAGCTTCCGCCGTCAGCGCTTTGCCACGCCATCGGTCCTGGTGATCGACTACTGCATGCCGCAGATGAACGGGGTGCAGGTGTGCGAAGCGCTGCGCCACCTGCCCTGCAAGAAGATTCTGTTTACCGGCGTGGCGGATGAGAAGGTGGCCGTCGACGCCTTCAATCGCGGCCTGATCGACCGCTACATCAAAAAAAGCGATGAGGCAGCACTGGACAAACTGGAAGCCGAAATCGTCGCCCTGCAGCAGGAATTTTTCGTGGCGCGCTCGGACTCGCTGCGCGACATGCTCACTCTGCACAACTACGCCTTTGTCAGCGATCCGGCCTTCGCGCAGATGGTGCGTGCACTGGTACGCGAACACAAAATCGTCGAGCACTATGTATTTTCCAGCCCCCCCGGCATCCTCATGTACGACCACGAAGGCAACGCCCAGCTGCTGGTGGTGGAGACGGAGGCGAGCATGAATTCGCACTTCGAGGTCGCGTGCGACAACGACGCGCCCGACTCGCTGCTCAACGCCTTGCGCGAGCGCTGCATCATCGCCTGGTTCCGCGAGGGCGACGGCATGTACGCAAAAACGTATGCCAGCAGCTGGCACAAGTACGTGCAGCCGGCCAGCCTGTGTCGCGGGGCCCAGAATTTTTACTGGGCCCTGTTCCCGCTCGAGCCGGGCGAACTGACCGAACCGGCGGCCTCGTTCGCCGATTACCTGCGCACGCGTGAACCGGCCTGAAACCGCTCAGGCCTCGCGCAGGGTTTGCAGCGGTGGCTGGCGCAGCACATTGCGCAGGCCCAGCCAGCCGCCAATCACGGCGCACAGGGCGCCGACCACCAGACCTGCCAGCCATACCATCGGGCTGAAGCTCCAGGCAAACTTGAACTGGTAGGTGGCCAGGGCCCAGCCCAGCGCCGCCGCACCGCTTGCGGCCAGCACGCCGGACAAGCCGCCCACCAGCGAAAACTCGATCCACTGCGCGCGTGACAGTTGCTTGCGGGTGGCGCCAAGGGCGCGCAACAGGCCGGACTCGCGCGTGCGCTCGTCCTGGGACCCCATCAGCGCCGCATACAGCACCAGCACCCCCGAGGCGAGCGTGAAGCTGAACAAAAATTCGACCGCCGTGACCACCTGGTCCAGCACTTCCTGCAGCTGGCTGATGATGCCGCTCACGTCGATCACCGTGAGGTTCGGATAACTGCGCGCCAGCTCGTTGGTCAAGCCGCTCGATGCGGGCGGCAGATGGAAGGCCGTCATGTAGGTTTGCGAAGCCTGGGCCATGGCCGCCGGATTGATGATGACGAAGAAATTGGCCCGCATCGAACCCCATTCGAGCTTGCGCAGACTGGTGATTTTCGCCTCGACGGGCGTACCGCCCACATCGAAGCGCAGCGTGTCGCCCAGCTTCAGGCCAAGTGTTTTGGCGATGCCCTGTTCGACCGAGGCTTCGGCCACGCCGGGTTTGTCCTCGTACCATTTGCCGGCGATGATCTCGTTTGTCTCCGGCATGTCCTTGGTGGCGGACAGGTTGAACTCGCGGTCGGCCAGGCGCTGCGCATCTTCCTTGGTGTAGGTGGTCGCGGTCACGGCGTTGCCGTTGACTGCCGTCAGACGCCCGCGGATCATCGGGTACAGCGTGACTTGCTTGATGCGGGCCGCGGCCAGGCGCTGCTCCAGCGCCGCCTTCTGGTCCGGCATGATGTTGATGATGAAGCGGTTCGGCGCATCCGGCGGGGTGGCGCTGCGCCAGGCCGTCATCAGGTCGCCGCGCACCACGGTGAGCAGCAGCAGCGCCATCAGACCCAGGGCCAGCGACACCACCTGCACGATGGTCGCGCCAGGGCGGCGCTGCAGCGAGGTCACGGCAAAGCGCCAGGCCTGGTTGTCGATCACGCCACGCAGCGACTTGAGCGCCTTCAGGCCCAGCCACCCGGCCAGCGCGAACAGGGCAAAGCCGGCCAGGAAGCCGCCCGCCGTGGTCAAGGCCAGTTTCGCGTCGCCCGCCTGCCACAGCAGCAGTCCTGAAAATACGCACACGCCCAGACCATAGGTGGCCAGCACCATCGGCTTGGGCGCGCTCTGCTCGCGCCGGATGACGCGGTTGTGCGGCACGTTGCGCAGCTGTAGCACCGGCGGCAACGCAAAGCCGACCAGCAGCAGCATGCCGGTAACGATGCCCTGCAGGGCCGGCAGCGGCGACACCGGTGGCAGCTCGGTGGTGAGCAGGGATCCGATCAGCTGCAGCAGCACCAGGTGGCCGCCAAAGCCGACCAGCACCCCCAGCACGCTGCCGGCCAGGCCGACCAGGGCGAATTCGGTCAGGTACAGCAGCGTGACCTGGTTTTGGGTCAGGCCCAGGCAGCGCAGCATGGCGCAGGCATCAAGGTGGCGCAGCATGAAGCGGCGCGCCGCCATGGCCACGGCGACCGCGGCGAGCATCGCCGACAGCAGCCCGACCAGCGACAGGAAGCGGTCGGCCCGGTCCAGGGTATTGCGCATTTCGGGGCGGCCGTTTTCCAGCGACTCGACCCGCACGCCGCGGACCTTGCCCACCTCGATCTGCTGCTTGACCCAGGCTTCGAAGGCGCTCACACGGGCCGCGTCATTGTTCGATGGCGCTGCCACCTGCAGGCGGTAGGTCACGCGCGAGCCGTTGTCGACCAGGCCGGTCGCGGCCAGGTCGTCGAGCGAAAACATCACGCGCGGCGCGAAATTGGCAAACGAGGGACCACGGTCAGGTTCGCTGGCGATCAGTTGCGCAATCTGGAACTGCTTGTCGCCCACCTGAATCGTGCTGCCCACACTGGTGCGCAGTGCCGTCAGCACGTTCAGGTCGACCCACACGGTCCCGGGTTCCGGTGTGGCCGCGGTTTTTGTGCCCTGGCCGGCGCCGGCCAGCGCCGCATCGGTCGTGATCTTCAGCTGGCCGCGCAGCGGGTAGCCGCGCGAGACTGCCTTGACGGAGGCCAGCTGGGCCATCGACTGCTCGCCCGCGCCAGCCTGCGCCATGCTGGGGAAGGTCACGGTGTCGGCCAGGATCAGGCCGCGCTTTGCCGCCTCCGCGCGCCAGGCCGGCGCGATCGGATTGTCGGCATTGATCAAGAGATCGGCGCCCAGCAGCTGGTGCGCGTCGCGATTGAGGCCGGTGCGCATGCGGTCGATGAAAAACCCGACCGCCGACAGCGCCGACACGGCCACGATCAGCGCGATCAGGAGGAAACGAAGTTCGCCGGCGCGCCAGTCGCGCGCGGTCATGCGGAACGATTGCAGCAGCATGGAATCCTAGAGGGTAGTGAAGTAGTGATCGACTTCGTCGAGATGGCGCTGGCGCGCCTGCGGATCAATAAAGGCGGCCGTAAAACTGTTGCGGGCCAGCTGGCGCGCGTGCGCGGTGCTTAAGGGCAGGGCATCGCACACAGCGATGAAGTTGGCATTCATGTAGCCGCCGAAGTAAGCCGGATCGTCCGAATTGACGGTGGCCGCCAGGCCGGCCTCGAGCAGGGTAATCAGGTTGTGCGCGCCCATGTCGTCGAACACGCGCAATTTTACGTTCGACAGCGGGCATACGGTCAGCGCCACTTGTTCGCGCGCCAGGCGCGCCACCAGCGCAGGGTCTTCCAGGCAACGCACGCCATGGTCGATCCGTTCCACATTGAGCACGTCAAGCGCGGTTTCGATGTAGGCCGGCGGCCCCTCTTCCCCGGCATGCGCCACCAGGTGCAGGCCCAGGGTGCGGCAGCGCTCGAACACGCGCGCGAATTTCTCGGGCGGATGGCCGCGTTCGGCGGAGTCAAGTCCGACGCCGATGATCTTGTCGAGATACGGCATGGCCTGATCGAGCGTGACGATCGCCTCGTCTTCGGACAGATGGCGCAGGAAGCACATGATCAGGCTTGCGCTGATGGGCCCGTCCTGGCAGGCGCGCCAGATGCCGTTGATCACGGTCTCGAAGGGAACGCCGCGCGCCGTGTGGGTTTGCGGATCGAAAAATATTTCTGCGTGGCGCACATTGTCAGCATGGGCGCGCGCCAGGTAGGCCGCCGTCATGTCATAAAAATCCTGCTCCTGCAGCAAGACGCTGGCTCCCGCGTAATAAATGTCGAGAAACGACTGAAGGTCGCTGAATGCATACGCGGCGCGCAAGGCCGCGACCGAGGGATAGGCGAGCGTCACCCCATTTCTTTGAGCCAACTCAAAGATCAGTTCCGGCTCGAGTGACCCTTCGATGTGGATGTGCAATTCTGCCTTGGGCATCTGCTGCACGATGTCGCGAATCGAGGGTGTTGGCATTGCGTTATCTCCGGGGTGAGGTGTTGGTCTGGCCTGGCCAATCCGGCAAGTGTAGCGCAAGCCGCACAATCGAATCGGCGCGGCCTGAAAAGTGTGACACGCGCGTGATCGTCGTGCGCCATCCCTGCTCGAGTTCGTGCAATATCGGGTGGCCAAAAGCAGTTACTCTGCAAGTGATTCTCATGCCGCCGAAATGGTCTGTAAAAAGGCATGTTGAAGCGTCATGACAGGGCTCTGCAATGGCGCTTTTATGCATGCGCAATTTCGCATTTTTTATTTGTAAATCAACCACTTAAAGCTGATACAAACACGCACGATACATTGCTTTGACATCCGCAACCATTAGGCACATAATAAATTTCATAGGCGTAAGAAACCCTTGCAGCACGCACGAATCGCCGGAGAAATCCGGAACAAAAAATAAACATCGTTATACGGATTTTTGTTTCAGAATTTTAGTGAAACAGCAAACCGATGTAATGAATAAAACAGAGGAGTACGCCAGCAAACGGCCTGACAGAATGCCAATGGTACGACTGCCAGTCAGAGTGATGTAGTGTTAGCCCATTAAAGGACATTCAAATGACCATTTTTGACAACTACGCAGCGCGCTACGAGCGTACCCGGGAAGAGGAATACTCCCTCTCCGAATATCTGGCACTGTGCAAAAAGGACAAACTGACCTATGCCAGTGCACCGGAACGCATGCTGGCGGCAATCGGCGAGCCCACGCTGGTCGATACGCGTAACGACACGCGCCTGTCGCGCATCTTCGCCAACAAGGTCATCAAGATTTACCCTGCCTTCAAAGAGTTCTATGGCACCGAGGAAGTGATCGAGCAAGTCGTTTCCTACTTCCGCCACGCGGCCCAGGGCCTGGAAGAACGCAAACAGATTCTGTACCTGCTCGGCCCGGTCGGCGGCGGCAAATCCTCCATCGCCGAGAAACTCAAGGTGCTGATGGAACAAGTACCCTTCTATTGCCTGAAAGGCTCGCCGGTCAACGAATCGCCGCTCGGCCTGTTCAACGAAGCGGAAGACGGCACCATCCTGGAAGAAGACTACGGCATTCCGCGCCGCTATCTGCGCACCATTCCCAGCCCGTGGGCAGTCAAGCGCCTGCACGAATACAACGGCGACATCAACCAGTTCCGCGTGGTCAAGCGCTATCCGTCCGTACTCAAGCAGATCGCCATTTCCAAGACGGAACCGGGCGATGAAAACAACCAGGATATTTCCTCGCTGGTGGGCAAGGTCGATATCCGCAAACTGGAAGACTATGCCCAGGACGATCCGGACGCCTACAGCTATTCGGGCGGCCTGTGCCTGGCCAACCAGGGCCTGATGGAATTTGTGGAGATGTTCAAGGCGCCGATCAAGGTCCTGCATCCGCTGCTGACGGCCACCCAGGAAGGCAATTACAAAGGCACCGAAGGCTTCGGCGCAATTCCCTTTGACGGCATCATCCTGGCCCACTCGAACGAGTCGGAATGGAAAACCTTCCGCAACAACCGCAACAACGAAGCTTTCCTCGACCGTATCTACATCGTGAAGGTGCCTTACTGCCTGCGTGTGTCCGACGAGATCAAGATCTACGACAAGCTGATCCGCAACTCCTCGCTCGAATCGGCCCCGTGCGCACCGGGCACCATGAAGATGATGGCCCAGTTCGCGATCCTGTCGCGCCTGAAAGATCCGGAAAACTCCAGCATCTTCTCGAAGATGCTCGTCTACGACGGTGAAAACCTGAAGGACACCGATCCCAAGGCAAAGTCGATGCACGAGTATGTTGACTACGCCGGGGTGGACGAAGGCATGAACGGCTTGTCGACCCGCTTTGCTTTCAAGATCCTGTCCAAGGTCTTCAACTTCGACAACACGGAAGTGGCGGCCAATCCGGTGCATCTGCTGTATGTGCTGGAGCAGCAGATCGAGCGCGAGCAATTCCCGCCGGAAACCGAACAGCGCTATTTTTCGTATATCAAGGAACATCTGGCGCAGCGCTACGTCGAATTCATAGGCAAGGAAATTCAGACGGCTTACCTCGAGAGCTATTCCGAGTACGGTCAGAACATCTTCGACCGGTACGTGACCTTTGCCGACTTCTGGATCCAGGACCAGGAATTCCGCGATCCCGATACCGGCGAAAGCTTCGACCGGGATGCGCTCAACAACGAACTCGAGAAGATCGAGAAACCGGCCGGCATCAGCAATCCCAAGGATTTCCGCAACGAGATCGTCAACTTCGGCTTGCGGGCCCGGGCCACCAACGGCGGCAAGAATCCGGCCTGGACCAGCTACGAGAAGTTCCGCACCGTGATCGAAAAGAAGATGTTCTCGAACACGGAGGAATTGCTGCCGGTGATATCCTTTAATGCCAAGGCCAGCGCCGAGGATGCCAACAAGCACGCCGACTTCGTGGCGCGCATGGTGGAAAAAGGCTATACGGCAAAGCAGGTCCGCCTGCTGTGCGAATGGTATCTGCGTGTACGCAAGTCGTCATGACGCGGCCGCGCGCCGCCCGCCCCTAAGCAGGGCGGCGCGCGGGAAGTAACAGGATTGAGGCAGGAGGCCCGTTTTGACTTATCTCATCGACCGACGCTTGCAGGGCAAGAACAAGTCAGCGATCAACCGAGAGCGCTTCCTACGGCGTTACAAGAGCCAGATCAAGGACGCTGTCGGGCGCGCGATCAAAGGGCGCTCCATCACCGATATCGAGAACGGCGAAAAAGTCTCGATTCCGGTCAAGGACGTCAACGAACCGAATTTCGGCCACGCCCACGGTGGCGTGTGGGAAACCATCAACCCCGGCAACAAGGAATACCAGAAAGGCGACCAGTTCAACCGGCCGCGCGGCGGCGGCGGTGCGGGCCGCGGCAAGGCCGGCAACAGCGACCAGGCTTCCGAAGATGATTTCATCTTCGAACTGTCGCGCGAAGAATTCATGAATTACTTCTTTGAGGATCTTGAGCTGCCCAACATGGTCAAGACCCAGCTGACCGCCACCACCGAATTCAAGAACCAGCGCGCCGGCTACAACATGTCGGGCACGCCATCGAACATCCACGTGCTGCGTTCCCTGCGCGGGGCGCTCGGTCGGCGCATCGCGGTCGGCGGCAGTTCGCGCAAGACCCTGATTCACGCCGAGCGCGAGCTGCTGGCCCTGCTCGAGGAAGGCGTGGAGATGGATGATCCGCGCGTGCTCGAACTGAAGCACCTGATCCATCACCTGCACACCAAGCTGCTGGCGATTCCCTTCATCGATCCGTTCGACCTGCGCTACAGCAACCGCATCAAGGTGCCCAAGCCCATGACCCAGGCCGTGATGTTCTGCATCATGGACGTCTCCGGCTCGATGGACGAAACGCGCAAGGACACTGCCAAGCGCTTTTTCATCCTGCTCTACCTGTTCCTGAAACGGGCTTACGACAAGATCGAGGTGGTCTTCATCCGCCACCACACGGCCGCGGCCGAAGTGGAAGAAGAAGAATTCTTCCATTCGCGCGAGTCCGGCGGCACCGTCGTGTCCTCGGCCCTGCACCTGCTGACCAAGATCATCAGCGAGCGCTACGGCAGCGGCGAATGGAACAGCTATGTGGCCCAGGCCTCGGACGGCGACAACTGGGACAACGATTCGGTGCTGTGCAAACAGCTGCTGATCAACACCATCATGCCGGCCGTCCAGTACTACACCTATGTCGAGATCACCGATGGGCCGCCGCAGAACCTGTGGGACCAGTACGCCGAGGTGACTGACCACCACCAGAACTTCGCGATGCAAAAGATCGTGACGCCGGCCGACATCTACCCCGTCTTCCGCGAGCTGTTCAAGAAACAGCCCAAATAAAGCTGAACAAGCAGCAAGGAGCTTGCATGCCCAGAGACCCCAAACACCCGCGCGCCCTGCCCGAACAGTCGGAGTGGACCTTCGACCTGATCGAACACGCGCACGAGGAAATCCGCCGGGTGGCGAAGAGCTTCGGCCTCGACACCTATCCCAACCAGCTTGAAATCATTACCGCCGAGCAGATGATGGATGCTTACACCTCGGTGGGCATGCCCGTGTCGTACAACCACTGGTCCTTCGGCAAGCATTTCCTGTCGACCGAGAAAAGCTACAAGCGTGGCCAGATGGGCCTGGCCTACGAGATCGTCATCAACTCGAATCCCTGTATCGCCTATTTAATGGAAGAGAACAGCCTGACAATGCAGGCGTTGGTCATCGCGCATGCTGCCTACGGGCACAATTCATTTTTCAAGGGAAACTATTTATTCCGCACCTGGACCGATGCCGACGCGATTGTCGACTATATGGTGTTCGCCAAAAACTATATCGCCGAATGCGAGCAGCGCCACGGGATCGACGCGGTCGAGCTGCTGCTCGATTCCTGCCACGCCTTGCAGAATTACGGTGTCGACCGCTACAAGCGCCCGGCCAAACTCTCGATGGCGCAGGAAAACGCGCGCCAGAAGGAACGCGAAGAATATGCCCAGTCGCAGGTGAATGCCTTGTGGCGCACCGTGCCGCGCCGCGATGAAGAAGAGGCCGATGTGCCGCCGCCGCGTTTCCCGCCCGAGCCCGAGGAAAACCTGCTGTACTTCATCGAAAAGTACGCGCCCCTGCTTGAACCCTGGCAGCGCGAAATGGTCCGCATCACGCGCAAGATCTCGCAGTACTTCTACCCGCAGCGCCAGACCCAGGTCATGAACGAAGGCTGGGCCACCTTCTGGCATTACACCATTCTGCAGGAGCTGTACAAGGAAGGCGTGGTCGGCGACGGCTTCATGCTGGAATTTTTACAGAGCCATACCAACGTGGTGTATCAGCCGCCCGCCACCAGCCAGTACTACAACGGCATCAATCCGTATGCGCTGGGCTTTGCCATGATGACGGATATCCGCCGCATCTGCGAAGATCCGACCCCCGAAGACCGCGAATGGTTCCCCGATATCGCCGGCAGCGACTGGAGAAAAACGCTCGATTTCGCGATGCGTAACTTCAAGGATGAAAGCTTTATCGCCCAGTACCTGTCGCCCAAGCTGATCCGTGATTTCCATTTCTTCGCCGTGCTCGACGACGACAATAACGAGAAGCTGACCATCTCGGCCATTCACGACGAGCGCGGCTACCGCGAGGTGCGCCAGAAGCTGGCCGACCAGTACAACCTGGGCAATCGCGAGCCGAATATCCAGGTGTGGCAGGTCAATACCCGCGACGACCGCGCCCTCACCCTGCGCCACAGCCAGTATCTGCGCCGCCCGCTCAATCAGCACGCCCAGGAAGTGCTCAAGCACGTGGCGCGCCTGTGGGGTTTCGATGTCCGTCTCGATACGGTGGACCCGGATGGCAATGTGGTCAGCAGCCTGGAATGCAAGCGCGAA